>CAZYNP010000014.1:1873-33951 GCA_964647995.1 uncultured Cytophagia bacterium | reverse complement strand
TGTGGGAGACCATTCCGCCGAAGGTCAAGCCGCCAACTGGCGGTTCTGTGGGAGAAAAAATCGGGACACAAAAACGGAACTGCCACAAAAAGATTTTTTGGTCTCAGAAATGAAAGGTCACAGAAAAAATGATAAATTCTGAGTCCTTTCAATTCTGAGACCAAAGAATTGTCAGTTTCATTTCTGTGGGACATCACTCCGCCGAAGGGCGGACCGCCAACTGGCGGTTCTGTGGGAGACCAAATTAGAAGCTCGAGAACAACCAATCAAGGATGCTCATCATGAAAATTTTGCTCAAATCATTATCGTTGATCGTTACCTTTTTCATCTGGGAGGTTTCTGCTTCGTTCGCAATAGACACGGGCTATCAAAACCGCGTCCAGCAGGTGCTGGCCTGGGCCGATACCGTTGGGATCGATAACTTTGTCATTGCAGGGGCAAAAATCCGGCATGAACAGACCCGCGCCCAGGGCCTGGCGATGTTTGAGCGAACGCTAAAGAAAAGCCAGAACGTGCCAGCCGGGATGTTCACGTTTTATCAACTGATGATCGGCTATCTGGCAGCACAGGAATACATGCCCCCATCGCTCAAAAATCAGGTGCGGGATTTCATCGGCAGCGGCAAATTCTATCGGGGCGATACCGAGAATCATCTGACCATGTACTACACGGGCCTCTATCTGGCGGCCCAGACCTTTTCCGATCTGCCCGCCAACAAATGGTACAATGGTAAATCCGCCACCGAAAACCGGAAGGAAGCCCAGGGCTGGTTCGATTATTGGATGAAAACCACTACCACCATCGGCCAGGGCGAGTTCGATTCGCCCACCTACATGGCGGTGTTCCTGGCGCCGATGTTCGGCCTGTACCAGTTTGCCGCTGATCCGAGCATGAAACAAAATGCGAAAATCATGCTCCACTGGCTGATCGCCGATTTCGCCGTCGAGCATCTCGATGGCATCTATGTTGGTGCGCACAGCCGCGACTATCCCGATCGGGTGATCACCCCGCGGCACAAAGATTCGGAAATGACCTACTGGGCCTGGCTGCTGTTCGGCACTCTAACGCCGCGTTTCAATTATACCCTATTAGCCGCCGCGCTGAGCGATTTCGAGCTGCCAGAAATACTGTACCAGATCGCTACCGATAGAAGCCAGCCCTACATTCACACCGAAACCAAGCGGGTGCGCAACATCATCCGATTGGGCGACCAGCGCAACCCGCCCGTGTACAAGTACACTTACATGAACAAAGATTACGCGCTCGGCTCCATGATGGGCGGCATTTTGCAGCCGATCCAGCAGCACACCTGGGACGTGACCTACGTGACCGACAGCCCCTACATGCGCATTTTCACGGTCCATCCCTATATCGGCGCCCCGGACCTGGGCATGTTCTTCCCCGAGGAAATGAAGTTCGCCTTCGACGAGGTCTCTCGGGCCCATACCTATTACAGCAGCGAAAATAAATGGTCGGCGACCTCGCCTTATGAGCAAACCTTTCAGCATAAAAACGCACTGATCGTTTTGTACAATATTCCTCCGGGCGAAAAATATGCCCATATCGACGGCTTCTTTCCCAAAGATCTGACCCAACGGGAGGTGGATCCGTCGGGCTGGATCTTCTGCCATGGGGGCAAAACCTTCATCGCCTATTTTCCATTGAAGCCTTATGAATGGATCGAGGAGGCCGATTGCTTTCGCCTGCGCAGTTATGATCTGAAAAACGGCTGTGTCGTTGAAGTCGCGCAGGAAGAAGAATATCCGTCTTTCGAAGCATTTAAAAAGCAGATTCTAACAAACACGCTGGTTCATGATACGTTCGATAAAACGCTGATAGTGAGCTACACCGCTTCGGCGGGCGATGTGATGACGTTTCAGTACGATGGCGCCCGAAAGCTAAATGGCACGCCCATTGATTTTGCTGACTACAAGCTGTTCCGCGGCCTGTTTTTGAACGCCGAGGTCGGCAGCCGCCAATTGGAAATTCAATATCACGGGAAAGGAATGGTGCTCGATATGACTCAACCGCAAGGTGAAATTCTGCCGCTCTATGTCTGCCAAAAAATCGATCAGGATTTTCAGATCACTGGTAAGCTGGATCATCCCAACTGGAAACAGGCCCTGGCCGTGCCCTTGGTGAATGCCATTACGGGCCAGCCGGGCCGATTTAACACTGATGTCTGTCTGTTGTACAGCGACAACTACCTGTATGTTGGATTTTATTGTGAAGATGATTACATCTGGGGCACGATCACCGAGCGCGATGGCCCAATTTACGATGAAGAGTGCATCGAAGTGTTTCTGAACCCGGCGGATACGAAGCATCAATATTATGAAATCAATCTTAGCCCCAACAATGTGGTTTACGATGCCAATGTGCTGAACAGTCGCACGCCGGAAAATGCCTACGGAAAATTTGTCGTGCAGCCGCAGTGGCATTTAGAAAAATTGCAGACCGCAGTTGGGATCGAGGGTGAACAAAATGTGCCAGGGAGAGGCAAGCACTGGACCGCCGAATATGCGATTCCATTAGATGAATTGTTCGGTGCGCCGAACATTCCGCCGCAGCCAGGCGATACCTGGCGGGTCAATTTCTATCGCATCGATTCGCCACAAAAGGGCAAACCAGAGCACTATGCCTGGAGCCCCACCGGACGGCCAGCGTTTCATTTGCCATGGAAATTTGGGTATTTGAAGTTTGCGAAGTAAAAAAACTGCGGGAGGTTCAGGGCCTCCCGCAGGTTAAAATTCATTTCCGATCAGCCAGCATCTCGATTATTTCTTTGAGATTGGTGGAAAATTCTACATTCTCGGATGGCAGGACATTTTCTTCCGTTTGATAATGCGTGTGATGGGGAAAGCCTGGAATGTTAGGCCAATCCGGCGCATTATCCCAACGACAAATCAAATTATCGTTCTCATCGACCCACTGATAACCGTATTTTCGTTTTTTCCCATCGATGATGATTTCTTTGACATGCAACTTGCTGGCATTTTTGAAGGTGATTATCATTCTAAAGCGAAGATTATTGCCATTCTGCTCAAACTGAGTAATGACGAAGGAATCGATATAATCCTGAAACTCTTTTAATTTAGTTAGAAACATCTATGAGTTCCTCAATCCTTTTCTCCCACCAATTCTGAGATGCGATAGCAAATTCCCAATCATCCAGATCACTTTCCTTCGCGTAATCTTCTTTGTTCGGTTGAGAATGCAATTGTTTCTCAAAATCAGCGAAACTGGATTGATATTTTTGCTGGAATTTCGCGCACTCCAGTTGATATTTGTCTCGCTTGGAAACGGCGATAAGCAAGGCAATTTCTTTTACGAATTCTTCCTTACTCCCAGTATCGCCTGATTTTTCCAAAATGAGATCAATCGTCTGGTAAGCAGTTCTCATTATTCAACTCTCCCGCGTCATATTCTTCATCGACCAAGCAAAAATAAAAATATTATTTATTAAAATCAACTCATATTTTTTTGAAACACGATTTATGATTGAAAATTTCCATTCTGATCCATCTTACCGTGGCTGAGTGATTCTATTGGGTAGGTGCTGAAAGCGAGCTTCTGACTGCCGTGGAAATTTGGGTATTTGAAGTTTGCGAAGTAAAAAAACTGCGGGAGGTTCAGGGCCTCCCGCAGGTTACTTGCAGATTTCAAGTTTGGTCAGGCAGCGGCCTGAGCAGCAAATTGAGCGACTTTAGGTTTCACCTTTCGCTCTTCGAAGGCAATTTCCAGCACATCGCTCATATTTTCCAGGAAGTGGAAGGTCATTTCCCGGCGTATCTGTTCGGGAATTTCCACCAGATCCTTCTCATTCTTTTTCGGTAGCAACACGGTTCGAATGCCAGCCCGATGCGCTGCCAATACCTTCTCTTTAATGCCGCCTACTGGCAAAACCAATCCCCGCAGGGTGATTTCGCCGGTCATGGCAATATCGCTGCGCACTCGTTGGCCTGTGAGCAGAGAGACCAATGAAGTGAACAAAGTAACTCCGGCCGAAGGACCATCCTTGGGAACCGCACCGGCCGGGATATGGATGTGGATATCGTTCTTTTCATGAAAATCGACCTCAATGGACAGCTCTTCGGCTTTCGCCCGAATATAAGAGAGGGCGGCTTGCGCCGATTCTTTCATCACATCGCCCAATTGTCCGGTTAAATTCAACTGGCCTTTGCCTTTCATTTTCGAGGCTTCGATGAACAGAATATCGCCGCCAACGGGCGTCCAGGCCAGACCAATAGCAATTCCGGTCTCGTTAATGCGCTCGGCGGTTTCCGAAAAGAACTTTTTGGGTCCCAAAAACTCGGCCACGTCATCCTCCTGGATGACTCGCTTTTTCACTTTCGCCAGGCTTTTGGCTAATGCGACCTCCTTGGCCACGCCACGACACACCGCAGCAATTTCGCGCTCCAGGTTACGCACGCCAGCTTCTCTGGTGTAGGAATTGATGATCAATTTCACAGCATCCTCGGTGAACTGGATCAACTTGTCGTTCAAGCCATGCTCACGTACCTGTTTGGGAATCAGAAAGTCGAACGCGATGCGCACTTTGTCCTCTTCCACGTAGCTCGGGATTTCAATGATCTCCATGCGATCCTTCAATGCCGGCGGAATCGGGTCGGACATATTGGCCGTCGCGATGAACATGACTTTTGACAGATCGAAAGCCACTTCGAGATAGTGATCACTGAAGGAGAAGTTCTGCTCTGGATCCAGAACCTCCAACAACGCCGAAGATGGATCGCCGCGGAAATCGTAGCCCAATTTATCGATTTCGTCGAGCATAAACACTGGATTGTTGGAGCCAGCCTTTTTAATGCCCTGAATTATTCGTCCCGGCAGCGCGCCGATGTACGTACGGCGATGTCCACGAATTTCGGCTTCATCCCGAATACCTCCCAGCGACATCCGAATGAATTTTCGACCCATGGCTTCGGCAATGGAGCGCCCCAGCGACGTTTTGCCTACGCCTGGAGGCCCAACAAAGCAGAGGATGGGACCTTTCATGTCGTCCTTCAGCTTGCGCACGGCCAGATACTCAACAATTCGTTTTTTGACTTTGGTGAGATTATAGTGATCTGCATCCAATTTCTGCTGGACCGCCTCGATATCCAGATTGTCGCTGGTGGATTTGCTCCAGGGCAGCTCGATGAGCCAGTCCAGGTAGGTGCGGGAGACCGTGTATTCCGCCGAAGATGGATGCATTTGCGAGAGTCGTTCCAGTTCTTTTTCGGCGACCTTGCGGGCCTCTTCGGGCATTTTGGCTTTTTTGATTTTCTGCTTCAATTCTTTGACTTCGGAAGTTTCCGCATCCTCGCCCAATTCCTTCTGAATGGCCTTCATCTGTTCCCGCAAGTACATTTCTCGCTGGCTTTTGCCGATCTTGCTTTGAATATCGGATTGAATCTTTTCGCCCAGTTCCAATGTCTGTAGCCGTTTATTGATGACGATATTGGCCTTGTTCAGTCGCTCCAACACCGGCAGCGTGTTGAGGATATCCTGTTTGTCCTCGATGGGAACGGAGGAAAAGGCGACAATCATATCGGCCAGCATTCCCGGTTCTTTGATATTGGAAACCATCACCAACTGTTCGTAGGTGATTTCACTGGATAGTTCGACCATCCGTTTGAAAATATTGCGCAGATTGGAAGACAGCGCATCGATCTGATTTTGATCGCTTTCATTGTAAATATCTTTTAAAGGCTCAAAAATGGCCTTGAAATAAGGAGCTTCCTGAATAAATGTAATGAGCCGGACGCGATATAGCCCTTGAATCAACAGTGTCTTGCTGCCATCGGGCATATCGATGGTACGCATGAGTTTCGCAGCCGTCCCGATCTGATACAGCTCATCCATGGTGGGATTCTCGATCGAGGAATCTTTCTGGGTGAGAATGGCAATAAGCGTTTCTTCATGGCTCGCATCAGCAATTAGTCTCAACGATTTCTCCCGGGATACCGTAATTGGCATAAGCTGCTGCGGAAATAACACTTCATTCCGCAAGGGGATAATCGGCAAAACGCTCGGTATGCGGGAAAATTGGTTCTTTTTATATTCACTCATAGTTATCACCTTGATTGGTTGATTACTGTTTCGATTAACAATGAAGAATTATGCCAGCTTCAAAATTTTGAAGCGGCGCAGGATTTACCACCCGCCATTGTTGATCCTATCGTTTGTCTCAGAAATGTATCGTTTCTAAAAAAACTGTAATACGCTTGACAACTTTACAAATAATGTGCCAGAAGTTGAAGCCTGAGTTAATTCCATGGATTTCAGCCCATTAAAATTGAACCAATTGCTGTCCATCGAACCTCATTAAGCATTCAATCTGTCAGATTGATGAACGTCGGTCAATATGACAGCCTTTTTCTGTCAGGCTTTGAGGGGCATGCTCCATATAAACGTACCATGCACCTGGTCGCCGTGGCGAACTGCTAATACCATGCAGCCAATAAATTTTTCCTTACTGAAAATTATCTTTTTTTACTTAAAGGGTTAAGGCATTCCCGGGCTTCCCCTTGCCGAATTTTGATCGGCTGCAGTAAAATTTCTAAGAAAACACTTGTATTTTAGAAAATCAACATATATATTTACTCGTCAGCGGAGGCTTCTGCCAGAAATGAAAACAGATTCAAAATCATTTTTGTTCCCAATCTCCCTCGTGTATCCAACTGGGGGCATACGCCGCCAGCGACCGCAGCCGACCCAACCAAATGGACAATCAATTTTCGTTTCTTTTTGTTTCCAGTTGCCATTAAATCTATCTCAGAGGAGGGCGAATGAATAAAGCCAAGTTTACGAAACAGATTCTGGAATTGGTGCGCCGGACCTCGGCTTTTTTGCCGCAGGATGTGGAGCAGGTCTTGGATTTGAAGAAAAAGCTGGAGCAGCCGGGTTCCAAAGCCGATTTTGCGCTGGAGTTGGTAATGCAAAATATTGGTCTGGCCAAGAGACGCTCCTTGCCAATTTGTCAGGATACCGGTTTGCTGAATTTCTATGTAAAATGTCCGATTGGTTTTGACCAAATTTCACTGCAGGAAGCCCTGGAGGATGCAGTAGCCCAGGCAACCCAATTGGGCTATTTGCGACAGAATTCCGTGGATAGCCTGACGGGCAAAAATTCGGGTACCAATTTGGGTCCTGGCAGTCCGGCCTTTAAATTTGTGCAAACTCGGGATGACCGATTGGAAATTCGGTTAGTACAAAAAGGCGGCGGCTGCGAGAATATGAGTGCGCAATACAAATTACCGGCAGAATTTGGTGGCAAAAAATTTGGGCGCGACCTGGAAGGCGTGCGGGCCTGCATCCTGGACGCGGTCTTTCAGGCACAAGGCAAGGGTTGCAGCCCGGGCTTTTTAGGCGTATGCATTGGTGGCGATCGCGCTACCGGCTATGAATGGGCGAAATACCAATTCCTCCGCGAAATCGATGACGTTAATCCCGTCCCTGAACTGGCGCAGTTGGAAGCTCGAATCCTGAAGGAAGCTAACGAGTTGCAAATTGGTCCCATGGGCTTTGGCGGCCAAATGACCGTTGGATCATGCAAAATCGGTTTGCGCAATCGTCTGCCGGCCTGTTTTTTTGTGACCATCGCGTATATGTGCTGGGCGTTTCGTCGCCGCGGGGTGATCCTGACTCCCGATGGCGAGGTGGTGGAATGGCTGTATCAGACACCCGATGAGTTCGCAAAACCGGTGACTTTTCCCGATACCTTCAAGATTCCAGCGGGTGAGATTAAAGTTCTGCAAACGCCTCTCTCGGAAGCGGTCATTCGCTCCTTGAAGGTGGGTGATATTGTGATTCTCAATGGTACCATTTTTACGGGCCGCGATGCCGTGCACAAATATCTATCCGAGGGCGGCGAATTAGATCCGATCAAGAATGGGGTGATTTATCACTGCGGTCCGGTGATTTTACAAGAAGGCGGTGAATACAAAACCATGGCTGCTGGCCCCACCACATCCATTCGTGAGGAGCCCTATCAGGGGGACATCATCGCTCGTTTCGGAGTGAAGGCAGTGATTGGCAAAGGCGGCATGGGTGCCAAAACCCTGAATGCCTGCCAGCAACATGGTGCGGTGTATTTGCATGCCATTGGCGGCGCCGCTCAAATCTATGCCCAATGTGTCAAGAAGATCCCCGCTGTGTATCTGGAACAATTTGGCAGCCCGGAAGCGGTTTGGCAGATGGAAGTGGAAGGTTTTCCCGCTGTGGTCACCATGGATGCACATGGCCATTCATTGCATAAGGAGGTTCAGGAACTGTCGCAGGCCAAATTGGTATCCCTGCTTTGATTCGTGCAGAAGAGTCTTGAAATTGTGGATGGTGATGAGCGCAACGCTCCAGGCAAATGGCTATTTGCGGGGGTCAATAGAGGAAGTTGTGGCATCACCATCCACTCGAGACCGGATTGCGGTTAGTTAGGCCCAGGCTCTGCTAACAAGATGTTTGGCTGGCTTTGCTGGTGGCTGCTGCTAATCAATGCCGACAAATCGGAGGAACGACATGCTGCAAGTTGGCGATGTTGCCCCGGATTTTGCCTTGCTCAACCAGGACGGCGCGGTGGTACGACTGGTGGATTTTCGTGGGAAGCGGCTGGTCATCTATTTCTATCCCAAAGATGATACCGCCGAATGCATAAAGGAAGCGTGCGCTTTTCGAAACAAATACCATGAATTTCTGGCACTGGGAGTGATCCTCGTGGGTATCAGTTGCGATTCACCACAAGACCATCGCAGTTTTGTCGAAAAATATCATCTTCCATATCTGCTGTTATGTGACCCCGATATCAGAGTGGCTATCCGCTGGGGGGTTTTTGGCGAAATAAAAGCCTATGGCCGACTGTATCGTGGCATTCATCGAATGAGCTTTATTATCGATGAGCAGGGAAAAATTGTCCATATTTTTCAAAACCTTCCTCCCGCCGACCATGCGAACAGAATTCTCGCCCGGCTCAAAGAAATTGATCAGCAAACTGCGTCTGGAGGATAAATCCTTTCTTGCTTGCCGCCATTTCCTCACAGCATCGCCAACCCACCAAAATCGAACCCCCTGGCCAATAGAATTGGTCCCCAGGAATCACCAAATAAGTTTTTCGGGCGGCATAAATTTTATGCTTGCTTTTCATTTCGGATTCTTTTATCTTAGAGACCGAACCAGGGGGAAACTAATGGTTTTTGAACGATAACCAAGCCAGAGGGATGCGGTGGGTGAATGGATGAACTCGAATTGCTCCGAAAGAAAATTCATGATTTGAACAGCCTCATCGAAGTGAGTGCCATCATCAGTTCCACGCTGGACCTGGAAGAGGTCATGAATCTGGTGATGGAGAAGGCTCAGGCGGTTATGAATGCCGAGGCGAGTTCGGTGATGTTGGTGAACGAACGAACGGGTTTGCTGGAGTGCGAAATTGCGCTGGGCAGCGTGCGGGAAAAGCTGAAGCACATCGAGCTGCAACGGGGCCAGGGGATTGCTGGCTGGGTCGTGGCGCACGACGAAGCGGTGATCGTGCCGGATGTGGATCGGGATAGCCGTTTCTATTCGGAGGTCGATCAATCGACCGGGTTCAAAACCCGTTCCATTTTGGCGGCGCCGTTGAAAGTGAAAGACAAGGTCATTGGAGTGGCTGAAGTGATTAACCGTCGCGATGCTCAGCCATTTACCGCCGATAATCTGGCGCTGTTTACCACCTTCTGTCGTCAGGTGGCGCTGGCAATCGAGAACGCACGTATGCACCGCTTTATGCTGGAACAGCAGCGATTGCAGCAGCAATTGGAATCGGCCCACAGCATCCAGCAGAGCTTCATGCCTCAGAAATTCCCTCATACGGCCAGCGACCGATTTGCCGTTGCCGCGCAAAATATCCCGGCTACTGCCGTCGGTGGTGATCTGTTCGACTTTTTTGAAATCGACACCCGACGAGTGGGTATGGTGATTGGGGATGTCTCGGGCAAAGGTGTTCCTGCTGCGCTGTATATGGCGCGGTTGATCAGCGACCTGCGCTATTACAGCCATATCCATGATCGGCCACAGGCGGTTATGCAGACCATCAATGGCCTGTTGTATGAGCGCAGTCAGCAGGGGATGTTTGTCACCCTGGTGTATTTGCTCATGGATCGCTTGACCGGGGAGTTGACCATCACCAATGGTGGTCATTTGCCGCCGCTGTGGTTCCAGGCGCAAACACAACGCTGTCAACTGGTGGATCATGGGGCCGGGATTCCCCTGGGAATTTTGCCACAGATTGAGCTATCGGAACACCAGGTGCAGTTGCAGCCGGGGGATCAATTTTTACTGTATACCGATGGCATCATCGAGGCCAAAAACGATCGGGGGAAAATGTTTTCACTCGATCGGCTCCGACAAATTTTTGGTCAATCCCGATCGCATCCGCAATCGCTGATCGATGAGCTCGTTGAGCAGGTTCAAAAATTCAGTCGCCGCGTACCGCAGCACGATGATATCACCTTGCTGGCCATCCAGTGGCGGTGAGGCTTCGGAACATGGGTTCACCAATGATGACCAGGGATCCAGATGGGGAATTGATAAATTCAGAAGCAAATGTCTGGCGGCTGCCCGTTTGGGGCAACGCGCAGCAACAAGCTGGCCGGACTCAGCCACGCCGGGAATGGAAATGGCAGCGCCAAATTCGATGGCTGGCGGGGAGGAATTTTGGCGAAGCCTCAGTCAAATGATTCAGTTGGAAATTGTCAGATGGGTCGCATAGGCTGACGCTGGTTTATTTCGCCAGGCCGCAGGGGTTCAGATCACGAAAGTCTTTTCCAGGAATTGCTGCATGAAACAAACTATTGAGATAAAAATCCTATCCGAGCCGAAATTTTTGAAGATCGTCCGTGCGGGGGTGAGTCATGTGAGCGAACTCATGGGATTTGCTCAGGATGAAATAAATAATATTACGCTGGCTGTGGATGAAGCGTGTAGTAATATTATCAAACATGCCTACGGCGGGACGTCGGGTCGGCCGATTCGGGTGCTGCTGGTGCTGCACGATGATCGGCTGGAGGTGATTTTGAAGGACGCCGGCAAACAGGTGCCAGTGGAGGAGATCAAATCCCGCGCCCTGGATGATTTGCGACCCGGGGGTTTGGGAGTTCATTTGATAAAAAGTGTGATGGATGTGGTCAATTATGATAGCCGACCGGCAACAGGCAATCGACTGCAACTGGTCAAATTTCTACGGAGGAAAGGGTTGTAAGCTTTGGAAATCAAGGTTGATGAAAGATCAAATTGTGCCATTTTGAAGATAACCGGAGATGTCGATCTCTACTCTTCACCCCGGGTGAGGAGCCAGATAATCAATTTGGTAAATAACCAGCAATTCAATTTGCTCGTCGATTTCACCGATGTCACCTACATGGATAGTTCCGGCGTGGCGACGCTGGTGGAAGCGTTGCAGATGACGCATCGCAATCATGGCAAGCTACGCTTGTTCAATATGCGGCAGGCCATTCGTGACGTGTTCGAATTGAGTCGCCTGGACAAAGTGTTCGAAATTTATGATAACGAGGAACTGGCCACGCAAGGCATTTAGCTAATTGAATGGAACGAGATGATGCGATGGATCAGGCAGGCCATGGGCAGCACCGGCCGTCTTTTTTTATCCTATATGATGCATATTTCCCGTCTGCTTAAGTTGACCCGAGATGCGCTGTATTGGACGTTGATCGCACCGGTCAAAGGCCGGGGCGGTGTGCGCTGGAAAAGCACGATTCAGCAGATGGTATTGATTGGTTTCAACTCCATCCCCATTGTGGCCACGATCTGTTTTTTTGTGGGCCTGATTATGGCAATGCAAGCCGCGTATCAGTTGGAACGATTTGGGGCGTCCATTTACGTGGCCAATTTGGTGGGCGTTTCGATGACTCGGGAGTTGGGTCCGTTGCTGACCGCAATCATCATCGCTGGTCGCAGCGGTTCCGCAATTGCTGCGGAAATCGGTACCATGAAAGTAAATGAGGAAATCGATGCCCTCCAGACCATGGGCTTGAATCCGACCCGCTTTTTGGTCGTGCCCCGGTTATTGGCGTTGTTGTTGGTGCTGCCGACGCTGTCGCTGATTGCCGATGCGGTTGGGATCCTCGGCGGCTTTTTTCTGGCAGTGTTCAGTCTCGATATCTCATTTATCCGCTATCTAAAACAGACCGCCGATGCGCTGGTGTTGAAAGACCTGCTGACGGGCTTGACCAAAACATTTTTCTTCGCGGTGATCATTGCCCAGGTCGGGGCATATCAGGGTTTTATCGTGGAAGGCGGCGCTGAAGGCGTGGGCAAGTCCACCACCAATTCGGTGGTGACCTCTATTTTTTTGATCATTGTGGCAGATTTGATTACCACAATGGTATTTTATTCGACATTATAGCCATCGGCAATGGTGAGAGCGGCATAGTTTTGATGGTAAAAAGCATTGCCGGCAGCCGGCCCAGGATTTTCTTCTGGCGGCAAGCAATCAGGTTCGGCAAAATAGAAAAAAAGTGTTTTCGATCGCCGCATGAAGGCGAAAGGGTTCTGATCCATAATTCGAAATTAGCTGAAAACCGGCTTCATCGTGCCAGTGGCCGCTGGTGGCTGCGGCTGGCGTGGTAAAACAAACGACAATTTTGCGGAAGTTGCCGCAGCTAATTCTGAGCAAGAGGGAAGTTATCTTTTTATGTCAATGCAACCACAACAACCCATCATCGAAATTGTTGACCTGGTTACCACCTATGGCCAGCGTCGCATACTGGATGGAATCAATCTCCAGATCATGCCGGGCGAGACCATGACGATCCTGGGGCGTTCGGGTTGCGGCAAGAGCACGCTGTTGCGCCATTTGATCGGCCTGTCCCGACCCACGCGGGGTAAAATTTTTATCAAGGGCCAGGATATTACGTTGCTCTCGGAGGAGGAGATGTTGCCCATTCGGCGCAAGATTGGGATGCTATTTCAGGGCGCGGCGCTGTTTAATTCCATGACAGTAAGTGACAATGTGGCGCTGCCATTGCGGGAGCATACGGCGCTGGAGGAATCAACGATCAAAATCATGACGCGCATGAAACTGGATCAGGTGGGTCTGGCCGGCTTCGATGATTTCATGCCGGCGCAGTTGTCCGGTGGCATGAAAAAACGGGCGGCGCTGGCGCGGGCCATTGCCATGGATCCCGATATTCTGTTTTGCGATGAACCATCGGCAGGGCTCGATCCAATTGTGGCGGTGGGGATCGATCATTTGATTTTGAAATTGAAAAAAGCCTTTCGCATGACCATCGTGGTGGTGACGCATGAACTGGCGTCGGTTTCGCTGATTGCCGATCGGGTGGCGTTGCTGGATAGCGGCCGGATCATCGCCCTGGGCACGGTGGAGCAACTCAAGCAGTCGCAAGATGACAAGGTCCAGCAGTTCTTCAATCGTATTCCGGATCCCGAGTCCATCGATCGGGATAGCTATTTGAATTCGCTGATTGGGTAACCCAAAACATAGACTGAGCTGATCATTTAGTTCAAGGGCCAGGTGAGGGAAAAGATCAATGGAATATCAATCGAATGAAATCAGAGCTGGCTGCCTGGTGATAGTTGGCGTTATATTATTGGTGATCTTTTTGATTTTAATTTCGGGGCTGGATTTTCTGGCCGCGAAGAAGATCTATTTTGCCCAGTTCAAATACACCAGCGGCGTCGAAGTGGGGTCACTGGTTCGGTATGGTGGCATGGAAGTGGGCCGGGTCAAAAAGGTCGGCATTGCGGCGGATGATAACACTCGGATCAGATTTGAAATCGAAATTGATGGCGATGTGCCGGTGAAAAAGGATTCTGAGGTGTTCATTACTTCCATAGGCATCATGGGCGATGAGTATATCGAGATATCGACCGGCACTCCCGATGCCGATTTGATGCCGCCGGGCAGCATGCTGAACTGCAAAGAAGTAACGCCTTTAATGCAGTTGACGGATAGTTTCGACCGATTAAGTGACAAGCTTTCGCTCACCATCGATAATCTCAACCAGATATTGGGGCAGGACAATCAAAGCCAGATTCAGCAGGTGCTGGCCAATCTGAACCGAATGCTGGCAGACAACCAGCAGGCCATTGCCGCCATCATGGCCAATTCCAATGAAGTCATCGCCAATTTGACCCAAATGAGCGGTCGACTGGATACGCTGCTGCTGGAAAACCAGGATAGCATCGCCCGATCCATTCAACAGCTTGAAGCCACGCTGACGCACTCCCAGGAGTTAATCAAAAACATGCAGCAGACCATGAACAATGTCGATCGGATGATTGCTACTCAGAACGGCAATTATGAGGAGATCATGGAAAATTTGAGTCGAACCAGTCGCAACCTGGATGAGTTTACTCGAACGATCAAAGAGCGTCCCTGGAGCTTGATCCGCAAGTCGGCGCCTCCGGAGCGGGAGCTGAAAAAGGAGTGAGCGGGAATCAGTGATCAGTGATCAAAGGGCAGTGACTGGTGAAGTGAGGGCGATTGGAATGGATGGGAAAGAAGTGGTAATTGTTCATCGCAGAGTGGAAATGGAGCGGAAAAGGAGATCAAAGATGAAGAATCGATTATTACTGGTTCTATTGCTGCTGCCGCTGGTTTATCGGTGCGGTGGCCATATTCCAGATATGCACTATTACCTCATCGATTTTAAGGTGGCCAGCCAGAACGGTAGGGAAGAGCCGGCTCATCGAATAACTTTGGGGGTTGCTGGGTTCGATGCCGCGCCGTGGTATCAGGAGGAGCGACTGGTTTATCGAGATGGGCCGTACGAGGCAAAATACTATCATTATCATCGCTGGATCAGTAGCCCGGCGCAAATGGTTACCGACAAGACCATCGAACAGTTGCGGGGCGCTCAATTATTTGCCCAGGTGGTCCCGTTCCCTAAACATTCCCAGGTCGATTATGTGTTACAGGGCACGATCAAGGCGCTGGAGGAATGGGACGAAGGGGAGCAATGGTATGCCAGGGTGCAACTTGCGTTTGAGTTGATAGATAACCAAACGCGGCGGGTGGTGTGGCAGAAGACGATGGAACAGAAGAGAGTGCTGGCCGAAAAGAAACCGTCGCAGGTGGTGGAAGGGATCAATTGGGGCGTTCAGCAATGCCTCCGGGAACTCGAGCCGGCGCTGGCGGGCTATTTTTCAAAATAAAAAATATTTTTTTGTAAGAAATTACTTGACAAGAAGGGTTTTTTTTTGTATTATTAGGCCAAATTATGGAAGGGCTTCCATCAATTTGGAGCAGTTTAGGATGAGCGTCACAATTTATGACGTGGCAAAAAAAGCGGGTGTCGGCATTGGCACTGTTTCCCGAGTCCTCAACAACAGCCCCCAAATTTCTCCCAGCACACGCAGCAAAGTACTGCGGGTCATTCGCGAGTTGAAATATCAACCTTCGGCCATGGCACGAAGTCTGGCCCGTAAAAAATCGAACATTATTGGCTGTGTTGTGCCTCGATTCACCGGCTATTTCTATTTTGAAGTTCTCAACGGCATCCAGCAAGCCCTTAGCAGCTTCGGCTATGACCTCATTCTTTATAATATCGACAAGCTGGAAAAAAAAGAAGAAATCCTCAAACGAACCATTCGCGAACGAAAAGTAGATGGCGTGTTGCTCATCTCCCTTTCGATTTCAGATAAATTAGCTTCCCGATTTATCGAAGCCAAGTTACCAATTGTTTTGGTCGATAGCTATCATGATGCCCTGGATTCGATCACCGTGGAAAATAAAGAGGGGGCCTTTCTGGCCACGGAGCACCTGATTCGGTTGGGGCATCGAAAAATCGGCATGATCAATGGCTGTCTGTCCAGTGTCCCCGCCATCAATCGCCTGGAAGGCTTTCGGGCCGCGCTGCTCCGCTATCAGATCGATTATGAGGATCATCTGGTTGTCAATGTGGAAGCCAACGGCGATCCAGATATTTTGCACAATGATGGCTTCAACAAATTGGCGGGCTATAAGGCCATGCAGCGGCTATTGGCGCTGAAGCAAGATCGGCCAACGGCCGTTTTTATCTCCAGTGACATCCAGGCCACTGGCGCCATCAAAGCGATCCTCGAACATGGCCTCAAAATTCCTGGGGATCTGGCCATAATCGGATTCGATAATATCGAGCTGTCCGAGTATCTGGGGTTGACCACGGTGCATCAACCGATGTATGAGATGGGAACCGTGGCGGCAAACCGCTTGATTGCCAAGATTGCCGGTGAAGCAACCGATAATTTCAAGATGGTTTTCCCAACCAATCTCGTGATTCGAGATACTTGCGGAGTACGCCATAGTCCATGATTTCAGAAAAAGTTCCGAACTGCGGTTCTGGTTCAGTTGGGTGCGACGACGCTACCTGCAATTCAGCGGATTGCGAAGGTCGAGGTCACTGCCGGGTGGCGTGGACAGATTATGAATGAAGGCTTGATGTAAGAACGTCGGTGGGAATGGTACTAATCGAGGCACTGCCGAATCAGTTAGGTGAATGGGTCAACGAAAATTGTTGCTGTTTTAGATAATGGAATTGGTAGCGGAGATGACGGATATTTCCAAACGATCGCTCTCAGTTCTACAAGCGCACGGTTGGCAATTTGGTTATTATTTGGTGGCGCTTTTGCTGCTGCTCACTGGTTATCGCTGCGAGCGAATGCGAAAAAATCCAGATGCCCTGGCCATCGTTGGCCAGAAAGTAATTGATAATGGCTATTTTGCCAAACGATATCGTGAATTCCTACAGCGAACCGGCGCAACCGATAATGGCCTGGCACGGCGGAGCATGTTGAATAATCTGATTGCCGAAGAACTGCTGATTCTGGAAGCCCGAACGCGGGGCTATGATCACGATGCCATCGGTCGGCAGGAACTGGAGCGCATCAAGCTTCAGGAATTGCTCAGTGCCTACCATCAACGATACATCGCCAGCCCGGTTGCCACCACCGATGAGGAATTGAAACAGCTTTTTATCAATTTGAACACCAAATTAAAAGCTCGCCACCTCTACGCGCCTACCCGACGCCAGGCTGACTCGCTGTATCAATTGTTGCAGCAGGGCATTCCTTTTGAGCAGCTTGCCAAAACCAGTTTTCACGATCCGGTCCTGCGAGAATCCGGCGGTTTGCTGGGCTATTTTACTGTCGATGAAATGGATCCGGCGTTCGAAGAAGCGGCCTATGCGCTGAAAATTGGCGAGGTATCGGCTCCGGTCCGCACGAATGACGGCTATAGCATCATCCGAGTGGATGATCGTATTGGCAAACCGCTATTGACCGAAATGGAATTTGCCCGACATCGGCCCAAATTACAGGCCTATTGGACCAAGCGAAAAATCGCTAAGGCCGCTCAGCGTTATGCCGACTCCCTGCGCAGTGCCCTGCAAATTACGTTTGATGATGCCGTGGTTCATGAGCTATGGGCAATAATGAAACAACAGCCGCCAGCCAGCAGCAATGAAGCCGAGCCCATCACCGCAAGTAATTTGCCATTCTCCAGGGATCGAATACTCCTTAAATCCAGGATCGGGACCTGGACGATTGAAGACTTGCAGAACGCGGCGCAATTTACCTCGGCCAAAGAACGCGGCTGGATCAGAAATGAAGAAAATCTGAAAGACTTCATTGCCGGCCTGGTGATCCGATCCTTCATTGTGGAGCAAGCCAAAAAGTCCAAGCTGCACCGGACAACCGCTTACCAGCAATTGGTGGCGGAGAATTTTGAAACCGCGCTGCTGGAACGCGTCGAGCAGGCGCTGTACCAGGAATTCGAAATCCCCGAGGACACGCTCCGGCACTATTATGATCAGGATCCCCAGGCGTTTGCTGAGCCACCGCGAGTGCAATTGCAGCAGATCCAATTGTTCGATGAGAAGAAAGTCGATTTCATCAAGGCGCAGCTTATCGCCGGGAAGAATTTTTCGGAGCTGGCTCGGCGCTATTCGGATGACCGGCGCAGCGCAGAGCTTGGTGGCGATCTGGGCTATTTAGCGCCGAGCAATTTGGGGAGCTATTCCCGGCAGGTGCTATCCCTGAAAGTTGGGGAGTGGATCGGCCCGCTGGAGATTAACTCTTCGTATGTTTTTTTGAAATGTGTGGATAAGATCGCGCCGAAACTGCGCACTTACGAGGCGGCCAGGGTGGAGGTAGAAAAAGTTGTGCGAACGTTACAATGGGAGCGGGTACGACAGGCGAAGCTGACAGAACTGCGAACCACGATTCCGGTAACTTCGTTTCCCGAAAAATTAATGACCATTCAAGTGAACTAGCTAAAGGCAAACAGGCTATGAACAAAAAACACGTTTTCCGTCTTGCATGGATGCTGATTGGTCTGATGATCGCTTCCAATGTTCTGGCACAAAATTCTGGCAAAATTGTCGGTACGGTGAAAGATGCTGAAACCGGTCAGCCGCTGCCAGGCGCCAATGTGATCATCGACGGTACGATGCTGGGAGCTGCCAGCGATCTGGATGGCAAATTTGTCATCATGCGTGTGCCACCAGGACGATATACCCTGGTAGCCAATTTTATCGGTTATCAGCGGATTTATCTTCAGAACGTCCAGGTTCTTACCGATCTAACGACCACTGCCAATTTCGCGCTCAAGCCTGAGGCCATCGCCGGACAGGAAGTGACGATTGTGGCGGAGGCGCCGGTGATCCGCAAGGACCTGACCTCGGTGGAAGCTCGGGTGCAGGCCGAGGATATCAAAAAAATGCCGGTACAGGAGTTGGGCGATCTGTTGAACATTCAGGCTGGCATTACCCGGGATGCCGGTGGCGCCATTCACATCCGTGGCGGTCGCTCCACCGAGGTGTCCTATCTGGTCAATGGCATTAGCATCACCGATGATTTTTCGCGCACGCAAGCATTGCGAGTCGAAAATGAATCGGTGCAGGAATTGCAGGTCATTAGTGGCACGTTCAACGCGGAATATGGCAATGCCATGAGCGGCGTGATCAATGTGGTGACCAAGACCGGAGGTAACCAGATGCAGGGCAATCTGGAGGTCTGGTCTGGCGACTATATCAGTCCTCGCAGCGATATCTTCTGGAACATCGACAACTACGCCCCCACTGCTATTTACAACGTTCAGGGGTCATTTAACGGCCCCATCATCAAAAATAAGCTCTCCTTTTTCCTCACCGGTCGAAAATGGCGCAATGATGGCTGGCTGTATGGGCCTAACACCTACCTCCCGCAGGGCCGCAGCGCCATTGTCAATGGCGATACCATTGCGGTGCGTGGAGACAGCAGCGCGGTGGCCATGAATTTTAGCGATCGCTGGAGCGGCCAGGCTGCGCTGGAGTGGCAAATTGCCACGCCGTTAAAATTCCGCATCGATGCTCTGGGCAGCTTTGAACAACGACGCTACTACAACCACTTTTTCAAATTGAATCCCAAGGGCGACAAAGGCGATAAGGAAAAGGGCCTCAGCCTGATTCCCAAATTCACCTATCTGTTGGGAAAAACGACCTACGCCGAGCTAACCCTGGCCTACAAATATAACGACCTGATTTCGAAATTATATGAAGATTACGATGATCCGCGCTATGTTCATCCCGATTCGCTGAATACAGGCGCCCAGCAATTTGCCAAGGCCGGCACCAATCTGGGCTGGTTCGAGCGCCACAGCCTGAGCCGCATTGCCAAATGGGACCTGACCAGCCAGGTCACCAAAAGACATCAAATGAAAACGGGGGTGGAATTCCAATTTGACAGGGTCTACTACAACGACATAACGCTGATCCCCAAAGTGGATGAAAATGGCATTCAGATCGAACCGTTTACGCCATTTATCGATGATATTTCCACGTTTACCCATAATGAGTTCACTCGCAAGCCGTTCAAATTCGCCGGCTATATTCAGGATAAAATCGAATATGAAAGCTTAATTATTAATCTCGGTTTGCGGTACGACTACTTCGATGCCAACGGCAAAATTCCCGCCGATCCCGAAGATCCCAATATTTTTAATCCTTTCAAGCTCAACAACATCTATCGCGATAGCAACGGCAATGGAGTGATCGACCTGGACGAACGGACCTCGAATAATGAATTGACGCTGGCCGAGCGAGAACGCTACTGGTACAAAAATACGACGCCGAAGACGCAGCTAAGCCCCCGATTGGGAGTCGCCTATCCCATCACCGAACAGGGCGTAATTCATTTTTCTTATGGCATCTTCCAGCAGATCCCCGAATACTATCGCCTGTATATCGGCGATCAGATCAAGCTATCGAAGTCCGCGGGAACCTATGGCCCCTATGGCAATCCCGACCTGAAGCCGGAACGGAATACCATGTACGAATTGGGATTGAAGCAGCAGATCACCGAAGATTTGGTGATCGATGTAACTGGCTTCTATCGCGACATTCGTAACTGGATTTCCACCAGTCCTATTAAACCGACCATTCTCAGCGGCGTGGCGTATGTAACATTCAACAATCGTGACTTTGCCAACGTCCGGGGCATTACGCTGGCGGTGGATAAGAAATTCACCAACAACTATGCGTTCACGGTCGATTACACGTTCCAGATTGTGGAAGGCACCAATTCCAATCCCGAGCAGGAGTTCTACTCCCAACAGGGGGGTGCTGAACCGACCCGGATTTTGACGCCGCTGGATTGGGATCAACGGCATTCGCTGAACGCCAATTTATTTGTTGGCGGCAGCACCTGGGGCAGCAGCTTGATCTCTCGTTTTGCGTCCGGACAACCGTACACCCCGGTGTCGGTTACCGCTACTCGCACCGGTCAGAGCATTCTGGCTGGTTTGCCCAATAACAGTCGGAATAAACCCAACCTCTTTACTGTGGACTTTAATCTTTATAAGAATTTCCTGATCAACCGGTTCAATGTCCAGGTTTTTATGAAGATTTTCAACTTGTTCGATGCCGAAAATCCAGTGGTCGTTTACGGCGATACGGGGCGGCCGGACTATACGCTGCTGCTGTTGGCGCAAGCAGCGCAGGCAGACCCCACCTGGTTCGATAATCCATCTTTTTACTCGGAACCACGCCGGGTGCAAATTGGTATGCGAATTGGTTTTTAACTAATCATAAAACGGGTAGAAGTTATGAATCCAATTAAACGTTTCGACTCATGGCTATTGACGATCGTCAAATTTCTCTGGGGTGCCATACTGCTGCTGGCAGTCACCCTGGCCGAGGCGCAGGTTACCAATTATGTGCCTTCGGATAATCGGGCCGATCCGAATTTTCGACGGCGGTCCAATCTCGATGGCAATAATGTCCGGGTTACGATCCACAATTTTGGCGTGAATGGCAACGAGGGCAGCGAACCGGGACAGTGGGGCTTCGAATGGCCCAAGAATACCAATCGTACCTACATCTGGTTTGTTTCCATCTGGCTGGGGGGCGAGGTGTACAACGATCTGGGTGAGAAGATCAGCATCGCGGAAGTATCCACTTCGCGCAGCAGCCCCGCCGGTGATCCCTGGAGTCTGCAGCCGGTACCTGGATTTCTCAATCCCGATCATCCCAAAAAGGAGCTTGCTCGCAGCGATGATCCCACCAGTTGGCCCCGTGCGGCGGACGGTGGCTGGCGCGACAAGCGGGATGATCCCAACGATCCTGGCTGGATCAATTCCTGGAACGGTTTCTTTGGCAAGAATGTGTTCAATGCCGATCTGGAGATGTTCTATCGTTGCTCCGATGATCTCTATGCCCGCTATAATTATATTCCGGACCAGACGGATCCGACCCGCGGGGGATTGGGATTGTTGATGGATGTTCGCGCGCTGGCCTGGACCCAAATTTTGATCAATGATGTCACTTTTTTCATCAATGATATTAAAAATGATGGCACCAAGCGGGTGGGCAAGACGGTCTTTAGCATCTGGGTCGCTGACCTGGTTGGGGGCGATTCCAACGATGACGAGCCCTACGTGGATTTGCAGACCAATATCGCCTTTATCACCGATCACGACCGGGTGGGAACCGATCCCTGGGCCGGTGGCCTGGTCGGCCTGGGCGCGATAAAGTTCATCGAAACGCCCGGCAACCAGTTCGATGGTCTTGACAATGACGGCGATGCCGATCTTCATCCGGAACTCCTATCCAGCATTGCCGGCAATGTCGACGAGCGCCTTCCGTTGTTTACTGCCGCCGATTTCGGCCCCAAACGGTTGAATCCCGGTGACAAAATCGTGCTCATCGACTCCTTGACTTTTGAACGACGGGTGGTGGAATATCCGGCTGGTGGTGGGACCGTCAAGTCGTTGGGACGATTCATCCAGTTGCCGGCGGAAGGCATTACCGTTGAAGAGGACACCTCGTTCAATTCCATTGACGATGACCTGGATGGATTGATCGATGAAATGGTCAGCCTGCATCTGGAACGGTTCGATGATATCAC
Source organism: uncultured Cytophagia bacterium (assembly GCA_964647995.1). Lineage (GTDB taxonomy): Bacteria > Zhuqueibacterota > Zhuqueibacteria > Thermofontimicrobiales > Thermofontimicrobiaceae > Thermofontimicrobium_A. The sequence goes on along the minus strand of CAZYNP010000014.1, from coordinate 11,583 downwards.
GCAGACGACACGGCCGGTCCGGTATATCAATTATCTGTCCTTCGCCGTCGGCGACACCATCAAACGCGGCTTTGTGGTGGCTGGCAAAGCTGCTGAGCAAAACTATGCCAATGTGGCGCCGATGATCGACGAGTCGCGCGATGATGGCTTCGACAATGACCGCGATTGGAATGTTTTCCAGGATGACGTGGGCCTCGATGGCGCCGAAGAAACCAGCGATCAGGGCGAGGGCGATGGTCAGCCTTCCAGCGGATTCGGCACCGATCGTCCGGGCGAACCTAATGTCGATAAAACCGATGTCAGTGAAACCGATCTTATCGGTATTACGGGCGCGTTGCAGTATCCGGCATTCAGCATCAATTTTTCGACCATAAAAGATGAAGCGCTCATGTTTCGCTACATGCGTCCGGGCTTTTTCAGTCTGCCGCGGCGAACCGGCGAATACGATCTCAATGTCTCTTCCGGCTATTTCCCACTGAATCCGGGCGAACGGCAGCGGATGGCCGTAGCTGTAGCCATGGCCGGCGATGGCGTGACCAAAATGGATGATATCGAGAGCGCAATCCGAAAACAGAAACAGGCGCAAATTGCCTATGAATCGGACTATCGTTTTGCTCAAGCGCCGCTGCAAGTGACCGTAACTGCGGTACCGGGAGATGGGAAAGTGACCCTGTACTGGGATGATGCCGCCGAGAAATCGGTGGACAATTTTATCAAGCGGCTCGATCTCCCCAACGCCGAAGAGATGTCGCACGATTTTGAAGGCTATCGCATCTATCGCGCCACCGATGCCGCGATGCGCGACCCCATGGTCATTACCGATGGCATTGGCAATGCGATTTTGCGTAAACCAATCGCTCAATTTGATTTGAAAGATGGCAAAAAAGGCTATCATCCGATTGATATTTTTGGCGTCAAGTTCTGGCTGGGAAAAGACAGCGGTTTGCAGCATACTTTCGTGGATTCAGGTTTGATCAATGGCCAGCGCTATTTCTACGCCGTGACCGCCTACGACTATGGTTATCCCGAGGCCGAAATCGCGCCGACCGAAACGCCCATTCGCATCGATGTGGACGCACAGGGCAATATCACGACGGGCACCAACGTGGTGGTGGTACGTCCCCGAGCGCCGGTGGCGGGCTATCTGCCATCGGAAGTGGAAACTTTCGAGCACGTTCGTGGCACGTCGAGCGCCCAAATTTCTTTTCAAATTATTGACCCGCGCTGGGTGAAAAACGGCCATGAATACGAACTCACTTTCGAGGATACGTTGATCATTGGCAAGGTACTCGACGTATTGACTACCAAAAATTTCACCCTGACCAACCTGACGACGGGCAACGTTTTGATCGACAAAAGCACGAATTTGGCTTCGGATTTCGAACAGCCGATCATCGATGGCTTCCGCATAACTTTCTACAATGAAGAGCGGGTGAGGATCGATTCGGATAAGGCCAAATGGTCCAGCCCGGATATTTTTTCCTTCCAATTTAGTCCGGTACAATTTTTGACCATAAAGGGCATTCAGAATCCCGCCGACTATCAGATTGTGTTTGGCGAAGTCGGGGTCGCTACTTCGAAGGATACTTCCATCAGCTTTGTCAAGCTACCCGCGAAGGCGGTCAACTTTCAAGTGTTTAATCTGTCAGAAGGTCGGAAACCGGTGCAGTTCGCGTTTGCCGAAGTTCACGGGAATGATGGCAAATTTTCCATCGATCCCAAAAACTCCAATTTGACCGATGTGATTATGTTTTTAGAGCCGAATAGCAAGGGAAAATTGGTCTACACCTGGCAATTGATTTTGAATCTCCAGCCTCAGAATGGACGCAATCCCGAAGCAGGCGATGTTTTGGATCTGTATCTCAAAAAGCCGTTCCTTTCGAGTGACGTCTATCGGTTTAAAATGAGAAGCGAGGCGCTATCCAAAGACCTGGCCCGGGATCAGCTCGATCGGATTCGAGTGGTGCCCAATCCCTACATTGCGGCGGAATCGTGGGAGCCATTCAACACCTACTCCAGTGGCCGCGGGCCGCGGGAGATTCATTTTATCAATCTGCCGCCCCAATGCACCATTCGTATTTTCAACGTCTCCGGAGAATTGATCGCGAAATTGGAACACAATAGTGGGGTAAACAATGCCACTGAAATCAATGGCCTGGATCGCCTGACCGATGGTAGCGACAGCGGTTTGAACAATGGCACGGCAATCTGGAATCTGTTGAGCAAGGATAATCTGGAAATTGCTTATGGCGTCTTTCTGTACCATGTCTCAGCCCCAGGCATCGGCGAAAAGACCGGCACGTTTGCCATTATCAAATAAGTGCCAGGAACTCGGTTGACCTCGATGAGGCGGATGCGCTTGACGAGCCAGGCGATAAACTGCGGGCATCTGCCTCAATCGCGTCATTCGGATGCTATTTTGGGGTCGTTGGTTTATGCTGGTCCAGCCAGCAAGGTCAATTTAGTAAACATAGAAAAAATGACTAAACAAGAGTATTGAAAATGAAGACCATGACAAGGATTCAGAAGCAGCAAGCTCTTATTGGGCTCCTCGTTGTATTATTGCTCATCATGATCGGTGCTGACGGCTATGCCCAGGAGGTGAAAAAAGTCGGCACCACTGCCGCCGCTTTTTTGAAAATTCCAGTGGGAGCTCGGGGCGCATCATTGGGAGGCGCTGTGGTGTCCCTGGCCGATGATCCCAGTGCGATCTATTGGAATCCGGGCGGATTATCTCGCAATGAGAAGTACGCCTTGATGGTAGACCACTCACCCTGGCTGCCGGGATTGAGCTACAATTTCTTTGGCGTGGTGATCCCGATGCAGGCCGCTGGCACCCTGGGTATCAGTGTCACCGCACTCAATACGGAAGAGATGGATGTCACGACACCCGCCAATCCCATGGGCACCGGCGAGAAATTTGATGCCTCATCCATGGCCGTGGGCTTTTCCTATGGGCGCAGCCTGACTGACCGGTTTTCCATCGGCGGGACCTTCAAGTATCTGACGGAACGGATTTTCAACTCCAAAGCGACTGGCCTGGCTTTCGATATTGGCACGCTATACGATACGCCATTGAAGGGGCTACGGCTGGGGGTGAGCGTTTCTAATTTTGGCTCGAAAATGCGCATTGACGGCGAAGATTTGAATGTGCGCGTGGATATTGCGCCGGACCAGTTGGGCAACAATCAAAGCGTGGTCGGTCGTTTGAAAACCGAACGCTTCGATCTGCCGCTGATCATGCGGCTGGGTTTGTCCTATGATGCCATCCATTCAAATAATTTGCGGCTCACTTTGGCGGCCGATGGCATCAACCCCAGCGATAATGCTCAGAGCGTGAACCTGGGAGCAGAGCTCTCCTTCTTGAATGAACGGCTGGTGTTGCGCGGCGGCTATAGCGAGGCGTTTCTTGAAGATCAGGAGCAGGGATTGACTTTTGGCGCGGGCGTGCGCACGCCGATTGCCAGCGGCATCATGTTTGGCGCAGGTTATGCGTTTCAAAACTTTTTTCACTTGAACAATGTGAACCATTTTACCTTAACGCTGTCATTCTGAGGCGACGGCTGGCTGGATGATGACCGCGTGCCATCTATTAATGGGCACTTTCCATCAGCAGTTTCCAGCCGGTGGATCAATCTGCGAAATAAAAATCTAGGATATTCTATTCGCGGGATTTGTTCCGGCCAGTTGCCAGCAGGGCAAGGCTTTTTTTAGCATCAACCCATAAATCATTTTTGAAACTTAATTCACCAAACCTGAACGCGTCAGACCAAAACTCTGATCCGCTGATTTTACGAATTGAATGCTGGATCGATTGCAGCTCGGATGTCGATGACGTGAATAATTCGTAAAATTTGCATTCAGAGAGCGGTTTCGCTTCTAAATCTGACGTCGGTTCAGGAACCAAATCATCTTATCTGGAGGTAGTCTTATGCATCAAAAAATTACCACTTATGCTGCCGTTGCGCTGTTAGCATTGGCGCTCATCTGGAGCGGCAGTGTGTCTGCGCAAACCATCAAAGTTACGCTGGTGTTCAACTCGTCCACGGTTCTGGATACGTTGGGTACCAATGGCTTTGTTGAAGTCCGGGGTGCTCTGAATAACTGGACTACCGGGCCGGTGTTGCCCGGCGGCAAAAACATTGGCTGGGATAAGTCCTCTGACCTGGACATGGTCAATATCGGCGGCGACTACTGGTCGGTGACGTTTGATATGTATCCTGACGACACCCTGCGCTACAAGTTCTGGACCGGCCATACTGCCGATGTCGGCACCAGTCCCAATGGCGGCTGGGAAGGCGCATTTGATAACACCATTGCTGATACCCGAATATTGATTACCGCGGCCAAAGATACTATTGTCCCGGTGCAATATTATAATCCGGATATCGGTTTGGGGCCGCAGCCACAATATAAGATGCCCTTCGAGGCCAAGCCGGATAGCGTTGCGATTTATTTCCGGGTGAATATGGGTGGCGAAATGGAAGCCGAGCGGTTCAACCCGACGGTCAATGGCCCAATTGGTCTGCGTGGCGATCCTGGCGCATCGGCCGGAGTGCTGGATTGGGGCAGCACCAAGGTCTTGCTGAAATGGGAAGAAAAAAGCGTTTACAATGGTTCGTTCTGGTCGGGCGTGGCTTACTTCCCCAAAAGCGCAGTGACTGAGGGCGCGACCCAGGAGTTCAAATTCTACGCTGAAAACACCAAGGACTTCAGTTGGGAAGACGGCGGCAACCATAAATTCACCTATCCCGTGGGGTTGAAGGATACCACCATTCACTGGACCTGGTTCAGCGACAAGAAGATCAAAGGTGTCCAGCCCATCGAAAGCATTATCACCTGGCGCGTGAGTACCGAGGCGTTGGAGGCGCTGGGGCTGTTCAATCGCGGTCTGGGTGATAGAATTATTGTGCGCGGCCCACGCGGTTGGAATTTCGATCAAGCGATAGAGCTGTTCTATCAGCCACTATTGCAGGAATGGACCTCTGCGAATGAAGTTTTTAAGCTTCCTCCGGGAACGGAAATCTTCTACAAATATTATATCGCCTGGGATTCTTCGCGTGTCGATCCAGCCAGCCCGAATTATATTCCCAATATTACGCTGGACAATGGCTGGGAAGAACCGGCGATCACTGGTGGTGGCAACCGCACTCACGTTTTCCAGAACGCTGCTGAGCAAACTGCGGTTGGCGATTTCGGTTTTGAGCGGCAATTTTTCAATAGCGTGCCCGCGAATGGTGTTTTCAACAAGGATCTGACCGTCACCTGGAATGTGGACATGCGCAATGCCACCAATCCCGACTCCAACGCTGCCAATGCCAGCAATCTATTCCGACCTGGCACCGATAGTGTTTTCGTGCAATGGGATGGCGAACTGCTGGCTGTCACCCAGGGACAAAATATGTGGGGTGGTCGCTTCCTGGAATTGAAGGACCCGGATGGCGATATGATTTACTCCGGCTCCTATACCATTAAAGTGTCGCCCAAGTTTCCCAATGGCTGGTACCAGCTTGGCTATAAGATCGCCTATTCTACTAAAGAAGCTGGCATCTACGTGGTGAATACTGGCGGCGGCGTCGAGCGAGGCCGGCGATACATGCAGTACATCCATCCCGATAAGATCATGGCGGGAACCCCCTGGCCAGTCCCCGTATGGCCGGATTCCTATAACCTGCCAGTTGTATCGTGGCGCGATACCAGGCTGTTCGTAGAATATCCACCGCCAGATCTGACGAAACCAATGGCGGTGACCGATAAAGGCGCCGGCTTGCCATTGGAATTTGCTCTGGAGCAGAACTACCCCAATCCATTCAATCCCAGCACGACGATTAATTACAGCCTGGCGAAGAATGCTCGCGTGAGCATTAAAGTATATAATGTCAATGGCCAGGTTGTCGCCACGCTGGTGGACGCCAATCAAGCCCAGGGCCGTTACTCGGTGAAATGGACCGGCCAGGATGCCTCTGGTAGCGATGTCAGCTCTGGTATTTACTTTGTCAAAATGGTCGCTGGTAATTTTAGCCAGCTCCATAAGATGATGCTGATCCGTTAAGATCAGACATCCTGTCTGAAATCTGCGATACCAAAAAGGGTGTGAGCTTTGGGGTTCACACCCTTTTTGTTGGCTATCGTGACAAGCAAGGGGCTAAGTACAATTTTATTTTAACTGATAATTATCCAACGATGAAAAAATATTGGTGGGCATACTTTCTTGTGATAATGGTCTCGGCGGTGGTGAAATCCGGCGTTACCGGTGACCTCAGCCGCAAAGATCCGACGGAACTTCAATTCATTAAAGGCGCTGATATCTCGTTTATCCCCCAGATTGAGGATAATGGTGGCGTCTATAAAGAAGCGGGTCTTCCGAAAGATCCGTTGAAAATTTTTAAAGATCACGGCCTCAATTATATCCGATTGAAATTGTGGCATTCCCCGGCTGAAAATTATAATAACCTCGAAAAAATTCTGTATATGGCTGGCCGCATTAAAGCCCAGGGATTGTCATGGCTGCTGGATTTCCACTATTCCGATACCTGGGCCGACCCGGGCCATCAGCGCAAGCCCAGGGCCTGGGAAAATATCCCATTCGAAGCGCTGAAAGATAGCGTTTACCAATACACCAAAAATGTGCTGCGGGCATTGAACGATCAGGGAACGCTGCCGGCCATGGTGCAGCTCGGCAATGAGATCAATGCTGGGATGCTGTGGAACGATGGGCGGGTAGGTGGCGCTTATGATTCCAATTGGCCCAATTTTGCTGCCCTGATAAAAGAAGGGATTCGAGGAGTTCGCGAGAGCTGTGCCGCTGGCGATTCCATCAAAATTCTGATACATATTGCCAATGCCGCCAACAATAGTGGCAATCGGTGGTTCTTCGATCATTTGATTGCCAATGGAGTCAATTTTGATGTCATCGGCCTGTCGTTTTATCCCTGGTGGCATGGAACACTCGGCCAGGTCAAAAGCAATTTGAACGATATCGCCAGTCGCTATCAGAAAGATATTGTCATTGCAGAATATGCCTATCCCTGGACCCTGCAGTGGTTTGACAGCCAGAACAATATCGTCGGCAGCCAGAGCCAGCTTCACTCTGGCTATCCGGCCTCGGTAGACGGCCAGGCTTCCTTTATTCGTGATCTAATGAATATCGTTCGGCAGGTCAAAAATGGTCGGGGAAAAGGCGTGTTCTATTGGGCGCCGGAATACATTTCTGTCTCCAATTTTTTATCTAATTGGGAGAATAATGCCCTGTTTGATTTCCAGGCGAATGTGCTCCGATCGATGGACGTATTCCTTGAACAGCCGGATACGCTGGCGCCGATCAACGTGACGATGATCGTCAATACGGCCACGAATTGGGATACATTGTCTCCCCATCACTTTGTCCAGATTCGCGGTGAAGTGCAGGGGGTGTCCTATTTGACATTGCCCGACGGCAAAAAAATCACCTGGGATGTGAATTCCGAACTGGTGCTGGAGAATATTGGCGGGGATTATTGGCAGGTAACGTTTCAGATGTATCCCGGCGATCGGCTGTTGTTTAAAATTTGGACCGGCTATAGTCGCACGCAGGCGACCTACCAGCGCCTCGGCTGGGAAGGGCCAATCACCCCCTTTGAGAGTTCTTCGGAGAACACCCGAATTTTCATCGCAGGCAGGAACGACACGACCCTTCAGACGCAATTTTATAATTCCAGCAGTGAGTTGAAGCTACAATATTGGCAGCCATTTAGCCACCGACGGGATTCGATGGCATTGTACTTCAGGGTCAATCTGGGTGGCGTCATGAAAAGCGGTCGTTTCGATCCCACCATCAATGGCCCGGTCGGCGTACGCGGCGACCCAACCACCTCCGGCGGCAGTCTCGATTGGACCAGTACCCGGCTGGTATTGCAGCGAGAGGAGTATAGCATCAATAAGGGGTCATTCTGGTCGGGTGTTTGCTATGTGCCCAGGCATGCGGTTAAGGCCGGCCAGAGGCTGAAATATAAATTTTTTATTGAGCAGGATACCCAGAATGGCTGGGAGAACAATATTGCTGACCGCGAATTGATTTATTCCACCTCGCTGGTAGGCCAGGAACAGGATACGACATTGCATTGGGTCTATTTCGAAAACTTGGGCGTTTTGACCCATGTGGAAAACTCGTCCGCTGCGGTTCCAATCCAATTTTCGCTGCTCCAGAACTATCCCAATCCTTTCAATTCAATCACCAGAATTCGGTATGAATTGACCGGCGACAGTTGGGTGACCTTAGCCATTATTAATCTGGAGGGCGAAGCGGTAACTATTCTGGAGAATAAATATCAACAGCGCGGCCAGTACTCGGTGGTCTGGAATGGACGGGATGCCAGTGGCCGACCCGCAACCAGCGGGATTTATTTTTGCCGTTTGAATTTGGGGGAATTGGCCACGGTGAAAAAGCTGGTTTTAATCAGATAATCGGTCGGGGAATTTAATGGCGTCCGCATCCGTTGCTGTTCCGGATGTACGTGACAAACACATTGATTGAATTTCGATCATTGGCCAGAGGGGGCTCGCATCGTCCAATGAGAGTTAAATTATGAAGACCCAGGCTAATTCAAAATTCATGGCCCGACGGTCCTGGCATCGTTGTCGCACATGAGGGGCGAAATGCTGATTGGCGACACGGCATTGCTGTTTCAGGTTATGGTGTTGCCCTGGCGATTTTGCTGCGCAACGACTTCCGTGATGTTCAGAATGAATCATTGATTCATCGCTCCAAGCGAAACAAGACTCCCGTTCCAGATAAAGAATTTATTTAAGCCTGAGACGATACCACACATCCCGGGGATAACGAACGAAAAAAATAATTCGAACGCAGCGCCGAGACAGCGATCCGACTCTACCAGCGCCGCATGTTGCAGTATCCGCTGCTCCCTGATGGGCCTCGACAAAATGCAATCACTTCAAAATACCAGGCAACCCTTTCTCATTTCAACCAGTCAAATACCATAGCAAAGCAAGGATACGACGATATGGATTTTGATGATCAGGTGGCTTCTGAACAAGAACTGATCCAGCGATGTTTGAATGGCGAAATTTTGGCCTATCGAGAGCTTTATGAGCAGCATAAAAATCGATTATTCAATATTGCTGTGCGTATTCATCAGAACGTTCAGGATGCGGAAGATTCTTTACAGGAGGCTTATGTAAAAATCTTTCGAGCTTTGCCCGATTTCAAAGGGGACTGCAAGCTTGCCACCTGGATCTATCGAATTGTGTTGAATACCTGTTTGAGCCAGGTGAGTCGAAAAAAAATACCAATCGACCGCTTTGAACAACTTGAAAAAGAGCAATTGAATTTTTCTGGCAATGCTAAGGATCCAATGGAAGCGATAATTTTGGAGCAGGAAATCGCCCAGCTTCCTATTGGATATCGCACCGTGTTTATGTTGTATGAAGTTGAAGGATTTGCTCATCAGGAGATTGCAGAGATGTTGGAAATTACGGTGGGGACTTCAAAGTCGCAATTGCATAAAGCCAAACAGATGTTGCAGAAGCGATTGAAGCCGTATTTTAGGTAATTGGGTGATTGGGTGCTTGGGTGCTTGGGTAATTTGGTAATAAGGTAATAAATTACCCACTTAACTTACTTAACACACTCAACCTACTCAACTACTTAACACATTCAAAAAGGAATGAAGGTGATGAGTTTAAAGAAACAGCAAGCATCTGAAGACTGGGAC
>CAZYNP010000014.1:0-1773 GCA_964647995.1 uncultured Cytophagia bacterium | reverse complement strand
CCGCTGGAATGGCTGGCGCATCGGGTTTGCGATGGCCACAATTTTGTTGTTCGTTTCCATGGCGACCCTCTTCATTTATCAGCACTATACCGATATCGTTCCTGACGAGGCTGATATTTTGCTGGCTCGAATCGAAGGTGATATTGAGAAAGTCGAACGGCAATATCAACAAGCGATTGACCAGTTGACCCAGCTTGCCAAGCAAAACCAGCCGAATGTCGAGCCATATTTACTGGCATTGTATCAGGAAAAAATTACCTTGCTGGATGAATCCATTCGAGAATGCCAGCGGGCCCTGGCCGAGAATCATCGCCATCCCGTGGCGCAACTGGCGTTATTGCAAAGTTATCGTCAAAAAGTGGAGACGTTAAAATTGATCATTCGAGCCAAATCATCTTAACTTGCAGGAGGCATTATGAAACAGCTCATAAAATTCTTCATGCTGATCCTGGTATTCATCATCTTTGTAGGCACCATCGGCTCAGCAACTGAAATGAAAGCGAATATGAACGAAAACGGTGGGTACAACTATTCTCGAAAAGTTGAAAAGAGCTATGATGTCGATCCTCGATCCAACTTCGTATTGGACACCAAATTCGGCAATGCAGTCATTACGGCCTGGAACCAAAATAAAGTCAGTGTTGTGGCTGATATTAAAGCCAGTGCTGAAGATCCAGAGTTTGCTACTGAATTTGGCGAGCAAATCAAAATCGAGGTCACTCAAAGTCCTGCCGAGTTGCGGATCGAGACCATCATTCCTGATCGGCAAACCTATAAAGCCGGCTGGTTCAAACGACGCAGTGTCTCTTATTCCATCGATTACACCATCAATATTCCTGCCACTATGTCGGCTGATTTGAACAACTGGTTCGGCAAATTATCGGCCTCTGGAATTCAAGGCGTTTTGAAAGCAAAGACCAACCAGGCGAATTTGTCCATCTCCAATTGTTCGAATGTGACTCGCCTCTTTAATCGATTTGCTGATATTCGGGTGTTTGACATCGGGGGCAAGGAAATTGATATTGACAATTCCAACGGAGTTATTGAAGGCAATATCATCAATGCGACGACAAATTTCTACAATCGCTTCGGCAAAGTTGAGGTGCTGGAAGTCAAAGGCGATCTGATTATCGATAACAGCAATGGGAATGTTTTTGTTGCGGGCGTAACTGGCAACGCGCGAGTGACCAATCGTTTCGGTGCTATCGATTTAAAAAATATTGGCGGTGAAATCAAAGTGAATTCAGGTAACGGGCCAGTTCGCATCAAAGACGTGGCAGGCGGATGGGTGCACAATCGTTTTGGCGAGGTGCGGATTATAAACACCACCCAGGCAAATCTCGGGGTGAATGTGGATAATGGCAATGGCGACATCTTTGTCGAGTCAATCAAAGGCAATGCGACGCTGACCACTTCTTTTGCCCATATCGAGGCGCTGGATGTTTCGGGAAATATATTCGCTTCGGCGGGAAACTCGTCGATTCAGATCATCAATCCTGGAGGTACCGTCGAGGCAGATAACTCATTTGGCTCTGTCAAAGTCATGGATGCTCCATCCGATGTGCGGATTAGCAATAGCAATGGATCGATTGATCTTGTGGCAGCAAAAGTTGGCAAAAATTATCGGCTGCGCACCAGCTTTGCTCCCATCAAACTGACTTTTCCATCGAGCCTTTCGGCAACCTTTTTAGTCGAGACCAGCTTTGGTGAAATCGAAACCGATTTTCCCATGAAAATTAAAAAGACTGATAATTCCAGAACACTGGAAGGAAC
>CAZYNP010000013.1:0-108791 GCA_964647995.1 uncultured Cytophagia bacterium | reverse complement strand
AGGTGGTTGGTTTAAAATGTCGGTGGTGGTTGGTTATACATGTCGGATAACAGTTATTTTTAGATCACTCGGGAGTCCCCTTTTGCCTCGCAGCGATTCTGCCGCTGCAAGAAACCAGGCTTCATATTCCAGTTTCGCCATAATAACTGAAATGAGCATGTCGGAACGAACAGTTCGTGCCCGATTGAGTAGTGCGGGCGCCTCGCGCGCTGGACACATAACTGCCTCCCCGTTCGAATAGCGTAATGACCTGATTGAAGCGGGAACAACGATTAATTCGATTGGCTCTGCACTAATTTTCAAACCTCACAAATGGCAAAGCTATAAACCTACAGCGAGACCCTATCATTAACTTGCTGCTCATTATACAAAATATCCAATAAAATTGAAACAGAAAAGTTGCTGTCATATTGCCAACCGCAGATGTCACTTTCGGCATTGCTGGAACAACCAGTCAGCCAATTTCTATCTATCCCTCAGCCTGCGCCGTCCCGGACAGCTTAAAAAATTGGCCCGTATCTGCGTTTATTTTCATTTACCAGGCCCAAAATATGTCGGCCGATTTCGATCAGTTGGAGATCCATCGCTTCATCCGTTAACAATTGCTATGGCCTCACTGGAACACAGCATAACCGGCAGCGAATTACAATCATAAAAAGCGGCATTGGCGGTGTTCATCCATTTTTATCTCCAGAATCAAAGACCAGGCACCATGTCTCCAGCAACACCACGCTGAAGAGCATTCTGCCAAAAAACCGCTAAGATGGAACTCCATATTTCAGCAAGTATCACCTTTTGATGCTATATATAGTTGGCAATTTTAAAATAGTTGTTTCACTTTTGAACCAATTAGGTCATTTCATTTAAACAGAGAGGTTGACGCCAATCACTATGTTCAAATTATGGCGGCACTTTTGGGCGGTGGGGGTTATTCTATGTCTTAGTTGTGCGACCATGTATCAGGCCAATGAGCGATCAAATCCAGAGGTCATAATTCAGTCTTTGAACGCCAGATTGCGTTCCAACCCCAATGACCAGGTCGCATTGCGTGACCTGGGAGCCGCATATTATGAATTGCAGCAATATGCTGCTGCTCGCAAATCGTTAATCAAAGCCTTCAAATTGAAACCCAATGATCCGCAAACGTTGCTCTACCTGGGCATGACGCTGGAGGCTGAAAAAAAGGCCCAAATTGCCCTGAAGATCTATCAACGTTATACCCGAATTCCACAACTCTCTCCCTATCGCAAAGCGCTCGAAGGGAAATACCAACTGTTGTCCCGCCAACTGATTCGCGAAGAAATGCAACAGCTCGTCAATAAAGAACAGCAACTGGGAACAGCCGAGTTGTCGCCCAATGCCATTGCGATATTCCCATTTGCCTATCAGGGAAACGATCCCCAATATGAGGTTCTGGGCAAAGGCATTGCCGAAATGATGATCACTGATCTGAGCCAGGTGCGTAATCTAAAATTGATTGAGCGGGTGCGACTGCAAGCGCTAATGGAGGAACTCGAGCTGGAACATACGGGTCTGGTGGAAGAAACGACGGCAGCGCGCTGTGGCAAGTTGCTGCGGGCCGGCAAAATTATCCATGGTAGTTATGATATTCAGAACCGAAATAAATTACAATTGGAACTTGCCCTTTGGGATATAGCCCCAGCCAGGCCGCACCGGAACTATTAAATAAAGATGACGCACTAAACAATTTATTTTACCTCGAAAAAGATCTGGTCTTTCGGGTTGTGAACGAAATGGGGATCGAGCTAACTCCGGCGGAACGTGAGAAAGTGCAACGCATTCCTACCAGGAACATGCAAGCATTTTTGAATTACTGCCTGGGGCTGGAAAAAGAGGATGCTGGTGATTTTCAAGCTGCCGCACAGTCCTTCGAAAAAGCATTTCAATTGGATCCCGGTTTTGCGCGTGCCGGCGAAAAGGCGGAGCTATCAAAAGATATCTCATCGGTGGAACAAAGCGGCGATAAGTTATTGGCCGAAGCAAACCTTGGCGACGAACGGAGGGAAAAATCCGCTGCCAACTCCAATCTGATCAACGATCGACTGCAAAATCTATCGCTTAGTATTGGTTCGAACTTTGTTCCGGGCCAGGATATGCGCAAGTCCCTGGAGGAAGCAGCGGCATCGAGCGCCGCCTTTGGGGAGCTGCCCAAGCCGCCGCCGTTACCGAATCGGCCATGAACTTGCTAATAAAAAGGCTATTTCTAAGCCAGGAGCAAGTTGCCAAATAATTTCAGGATGTAATAATAGAGCTCATAACCTATGAACAATCATAAGATGAAATACTTTTTGTTGCTAACATTCAGCTTCTGGATAGGGTGGATGACCAACGGCCTGGCGCAGGGTACCAAATATTTCCCGCTGCATGTAGGCGATTATTGGATCGACCACACCGATTCCATTAATGGCGAATATCAACCGACCACGATGCGCCGCGAAGTCGATGGTACCAATTTGATTCAAGGCAAAACTTACTTTCGCTTGAAAGAGGAAATACGAACGGATGATGGCGAGTTCATCACCGCCTGGTATAGCTGGCTGCGTGTCGAGAATGGCGCGGTGTTGCTTGGCGCTTTTGGCGACGAAGCCGAAATTGTCGATTTTCAAATCCCGATTCAGAGCATCATCGTGGATGGCGATATTGGGGACTGGGCTGGTCTTGCTCCATTGGTCACCGATCCCCAGGGGGAAGATTCGCTAAACTATCCCGGTGCCGATATTCAGGCGATTTATGCTGCCCTGGATGGCAGTCATCTATATCTACGGATGGACCTGTGGGAAAATGCCAATATTAATTTTCGCAACACCGCGCCCCCAGAAGATGGTCGCTATGGATTCGAGATCGAAACCAATGGTCCTTATCCCGATCTGCATGCTGGCATCTGTTATGATGGGTACAATTCTCAATGGAGCCTGGGATACAATGGCAGCAATTGGAACATGCCTGCCGGTTTAGAAGGCCCTGAATATGTTGGGGTGAATGGGAATCATATTGAACTCAAACTGCCGCTGTCGCTGATTGGCAATCCCTCCAAATTTTATGAAATAAAAGGAACAGTCACCAATTATCATTACGAATTCGGTACGGAGCTGGATATTGCCGAAATTCAGGCGACAGAGATTTTTGATCCCCCAATTGAATATATCCCGGCAACAGCGGGAGAGGTGGGGGCTACCTGGCAGTTCAATTCCGATCGAATGGGAGGACTGATAACTTTTAACATCAAAGCGGATGGGCTGACAGTGGAGACTCCGGCGGGAGTATTCAATAATTGCGTTGAGCTGCTGATTGTCAGTATTGATGATGTTGGCGATACCAGTCAGGTGAACTTGCTGTATCTTGCTGAAGGCATCGGGCAAGTGCGGAATCATGGTTGGGAGCGCCACATGAACGCTTTTGATTTTGTACTAACGGATTACTCAGTTCAGGCGACAAGCCCAGTACAGGTGGTTCAGCAAGCGACTCCGGTTTCGGGCCAGAACCTGCCGCTGTTGGTAGAACCACCGCAGAATTTTCAGCCGACTACCAGCTATCTTTACTATCGTTTCCCAGGCGAAAAAAACTGGTCGCCCAACCATAAAATTCCTCTCAGTATTTCTGGCAATCAACTCGCTACCACGATCCCGGCCAACCTGATCAGCTACCGTGGCCTGGAATACTATATTGAATTAGACAATGGCATCGAAAAACTCTATTTTCCCGCCACCAATCCGCAAAACAATCCGGCAGCACTACAAGTGTCAATCCAGCAACACACTCCAGCACTTAATCTTCAGGGAGGAATTTACAAAATGGTCTCGGTACCTATGGTGCTGGAAGATCCATCCATTGGGTCGGTGCTGGGTGATGATTATCGTGAATATGATAAACAATTATGGCGTCTGTTTCGCTGGTCGCCCAGCGATACGGTCTATGTCGAATATCCAGCGCTTCGCTCATCGTTTGCCCCAGGTAGCGCCTTCTGGCTGGTTACTCGCTGGGGCGAAAATTTCGATGTGGAAAATGGTTTTTCCATCGATGCATCAAAGCCCTTTGAACTCATTCTCGAACCAGGATGGAACCAGGTAGCCAATCCATTTCCTTTTCCTGTGCCAGTGGATAGCTGTGAAGTTGATACCACCATCATTGAGCGCCCGGTTTCGTACGATGGTTACCAATACCATTACAACGTGAGCGTTGTTGAGCCATGGGAAGGCTATTTCGTTTACAACAAGAGCAGCACCGCCACCCGGATTCAAATCCCGCCCATTGCCGCGGCTGCTACCAATCCCAAACAAAAAAGCCGCTTCCAAATCGATGAGACCCAGGATTTTCTGTTGCAATTGGTTGCCAGATTGCCAGGGACAAAGCTGGAGGATAGCGAAAACTTCATCGGATTTTTGAAGCAAGCAACGGAAGAAATTGACCCATTGGATTTTGCTGAGCCGCCGCCGATTGGCGAATATCTTCGCCTCACCAGTCTCCAAGCTGGCCGTAGCTATGCCGGCAATTTTAAGCCACTGCCGCAAGAAGGTGATTGCTGGCATATTTTGATCAGCTCTTCGATCCAGCAAAAAAACATCGAGATTCGGTTACAAGCAACCGGGCGATTACCAGAGCACTTTCACTATTACCTGCTGGATCAAGATTATGGTTGCCGCATTCCGATTCATAATAATTCATTTCAAATTGCGATAACAAAGCAGTTGCCAGAGCGACATCTGAAGCTGATCGTGGGAACCGAAGAGTATGCGGCCGCGCATCGTGATGAAATTCCGCTAACAGCATTGGATTTTGAGCTGGGCCCGAGTTATCCGAATCCCTTCAACGCCGAAACCGTCATTCAGTACCAGGTAGCACGCCGCGATCGCATTGCTATCGGCATTTATAATCTCACAGGCCAGAGGATTAGAACCCTGGTCGATCGGGTGCAACCGGCGGGCAGCTATCAAGTCACCTGGTGTGGTACAAATGATTCTGCTCAGCCGGTTGCCAGCGGAGTCTATTTTGTTCGCTTGAGGACTGAAAACTTTTCGGCCACCAAAAAATTGACTCTTATCAGATAACCGCCTTGAGCGAGGAGAAGAAGTGGGGGAGAGGATGAAGTCAAAATCAGTAGCGCGCTAAGGAGCAGCATGAAAACAACGATTAGCAGCAGTATCATTATGGTTATCTTCAGTCTACGGGCATGCCTGGCGGCAGACCAGTACGTCATCAGCCAGCAACGGTATCTCAAGATCATGCCGTTGTATCAGAATTGGTCCATCGACAAAGGGACGACGTCTTCGGAGTTCAGTGTGCCCATCGCTGCTTATCTCCCATTAAATCGTAACCTGAGCATCAATGTGTTGGCGAGTCAGGCCACTGCCGATGGTACGGGGCTGAAAAAACTGTCCGCCATTTCGGATACGCAATTATCAGTTAGTTATTACCTGGAATCATACCATTTGATTTTGAATTTTGGCGTCAATCTTCCCAGCGGCAAGAAAGAATTGGGACTGGATGAATTTGGAACATCGGCCTGGTTAAGTCGCAGTTATTTCAATTTTCAGGTACCCAATTTGGGCCAGGGCCTGAATCTATCTCCGGGCATCAGTTGGGCCCTTCCCGTGAACGACAATGTTGTGCTGGGCGCGGGCGCCTCATATCAAATGAAAGGAAAATATAAGCCTATCAAAGGCATGCCTGATGACTATAAACCTGGTGACGAGCTGCTGGTGACGGGTGGCATCGATCTTCGTCTGGGAACCTTGACTACCCTTGCCGCGGATGTAATTTTCACTTCCTATGGCAAGGACAAAGTTGGCAGCCAGGCGGTTTTTCTGTCGGGCAGAAAAATGGGAATCAATCTCAAATTTCAAACTTATATCAATTATAACGAACTTTTCCTTTTGGGCCAGTTTCGCAGCAAGGGCAAAAATAGTACAGTGATCGGCGGAGCTCTGCAAAGCGAAGCGGAGAAAACAACACCCGATCAGTTGGAACTACTGGGCTACTATCGCCTTCGCGTCAATCCCCAATTTTATCTATCACTGATCGCTGAGGCCCGGTCCTATTTCCCTGCTCGTAGTTTCAATGGGTTGGACATCTTTGGTTTGGGCATCGCGCCCGAGCTTAGTCTCGCGCGCAATGTAAGCCTGCCTATCCGATTCAAGTACCTATTGGGTGATTTTGCCGGTGGGCCTACTATTGCCGGATGGGAAGCAGGTGCTGGTGTCAGCCTGCAATTTTAGCTATCGCTCTCCGCATAAAACCCATTGGGACTGTCGAGCGCTGGCAATAATTGCTTCTATTACCTTCATGTTGGCAATGGCATCATCCAGCGGCGTTGGGACAACGATATTGTCGATGATCGCTTGCGAGAATAGATCTCCCTGGATGGTATATTGGTCGCAAATGTCAAACGCCAGTTCTTTCAATTTCCCGTGGGCCTGATGCCAGATTCGGCAGGGTTTATCTGGCGGCGCATTGAACGGAATCTCGATTTCGATGCGGCCCTTGGTACCCAAAATTTGCACTCGCTGATACGGGGCTAATTGCGTCGCACAGGTAAATGTAGCTGTGCCTGTGGTAAATTCCAGCATCGCCGAGGTCAATCGATCCACTTTGAATTGAGCATCATATTCCATCATTCCACACACGCGCCATGGCTCTGCCTCAAAAATAAAGCGCGCAAGCGAAACCCCATAACACCCAATATCCATCAATGCGCCGCCGCCGATGTCAGCGATATTGCGGATATTCTCTGGATCAACATTATAGTAAGAAAAAAACGAGTGGATTGTTCGCAGATCGCCAATTTCGCCATCCCGAACCATTTGCCGAGTCCGCTGCCATTGCGGATGGAAACGATACATAAAGGCTTCCATGATCTTGAGCCGGGGATATTTTTGGGCTTCGGCCAACAGTTGCTGGGCCTCGGCAACCGATAGCGCAATTGGCTTTTCGCAGAGAACATGTTTGCCGGAACGCAACGAGCGAATCGACCAGGGTACATGCAGATGATTGGGCAATGGTATATAAACCGCATCGATATCACGATCATCCAGCAATGACTCATAAGAACCAAAGGCCTTCGGAATACTCAATCGTTTTGCCGCTGCTCGGGCTTTCTCTAACTCCCGAGAGGCAATGGCAACCACATCACAGAAGTGGCTGGCTTTCATGGCGGGAATGACCTTTTCAACGGCAATTTTGGCCGCGCCGAGAACTCCCCACCGAACCGTTGTCATGGAAATCCTCCTGAATCAAGAAGAAAAAATAAAACGCCCTGGCTTGGCCACCCAGCCAGGGCTTTAGGTTACTGTTTGTATTTATCTATCCTCGCGCGCCTCACGTCGGTCTTCGCGCAGTTCTCGCTGATCTTCTTTGAGCTCACGAATGCCCAATTGGATTTCCTCCTGGGACAATTTCAGGTAATCTTCTAACAATTGACTTTGCTCCTGCCGCAGAATTTTGTCGCCTACCGGACCAACTTCATCAATTTTCCGTTGAAGTTTGACCAGGTCTTTGGCGATTTGTCGTTTCCGCTGGAGAATATCTTCAGCTTTTTGGGAATCCCGAGCATCTTTTTTCAGATCGCGGCGATCATCGCGCAGGTCACGTGATTCATCGCGCAGCGCCCTATTGTCATGGTCGCGATCATGACGTTCGCGACGAAGCTCACGTTCGGAACGTTTTACTTCTGCGGCTGACTGCTTTGCCTCTTTAGCCGATTGCAGCGCTTGAGCCTGGGTTTCTTTCAGATCGCGTCGCAGTTCATCGGCAATTTGGGCTTCAACGGCATTCAATTCTGGAGAATTTGGTCGCTGCTTGCGCAATTGGTCCCATTTCATAATCAGGTCTGAAAGCCGATCCAGATCACGGCGGTCATCTGCCAGGGCTCTTTTGTCTTGCATGATGCTTTTCTTATCTTTCCATCGCTCCTGGGCATTGACATTTAGATGGATAAAGAAGATAGAAGAAATAAATGCGAGACCGGCAACCAGCAGCAAAATTTTGTTTTTCATCAGAACCTCCAATGGTATGTTATTTGGCTGTTGAAATGGCATTTGCTATGCCGCGAATAGGCGATCATTTTGACTTATTCAACCTCGATTCGATAAAAACGTTCCTGTCATTTTTCTGTTTAGTATTCTGGGTCGCATTTATTGTTTCGATTCAAGTTATCATCTGAGTGTTGAGTGCTGCAACCATCGCGTTAAGTAAATTGAATTGTAACAACCATCGCTATCTTTATGTAAAAATATTTAAAGCAAATTATGATAAAATGGATGGCAAAAGTTAACAACAGATTCAATAGCAAGCACCGGTCACCCAACATGATGCGAAAACGGTGTCCGGCTTGACGGAACTGTGTTGATCGCATTTCATTCTATTTCGCCAGCACCAACTTAATTACACGACGCGAACCAGAGGCCTCCAGAGAGCAAAAGTAAATGCCCGAACTCACCCGTTTCCCCAGGTCATTCTGACCGTCCCAATGCACCCGATGATTCCCCGGCATCATGATCTCATCCAACACCGTCCGCACCAGGCGTCCCGATACGTCCCAAATCCGAATTTTCACTGCGCTGCGATCAGGCAACTGAAAATTGATCTCGGTATTGCTATTGAATGGATTGGGATAGCAGAATTGCAGTTGGAACTGAAGTGTATTGTCCAGGAGTTCATCTGTTGTCTCATTAGCGAAATTGCTTGCATGAATTTCACCCGCATCGTCGGAACCCGCGGCAGTCAGTTTTACTTTTGCCTGAACGCGAATGGCGTAGACTTCACTGGTAACCTCGACCAGCAGTTCTTCTCCTACCGACCACGCTGAACAAAAGTTGCTCACCGAAACCCACCAATAGTGGCCATCACAGCCGGTGCCAAAACTCTTTTCGGTCAATATATCATTCGCGCGCGAGGCTATATAGGCTTTGATATGAAAAGAATCCCCGTTCAGGATTTCGCCGTTATCGTCGGAAATTTTGCCATAAACCAGGTGTGGCAAATTTTTGGCAGCCATCTTGTTTTTGGCAGCAGGATGCGATGCATCGGCTGGTGCGGCCTGTCGCTTCAGCAAACCGGTGCTGCCCGACGGCCATGAGGTTGGCGCAGTTACATTGACGTAGTAGGGATAGCCAGCGCGCACTGCAAAATCACCGAACGGCAATCCAACCACGTGCCCCATGGTTCCTTGAGCCGCAGCGTCCCAGAGATACACATCGGTGCAGTTGGGAATATCCTGCCCCAGCGCTTCGGCGGTGGTGAGCCCACCTTTTTCCAGTGGCACAGCCAGGTGATTGATATCGGTGCCGCTGGTTGCAATCAAATTAAAGACAGGCATATTATAGCTACCGGCCACGGTCCAAACCGTATCGGCAACCACATTGACGATGTAGGGATATCCCGGTATAATTGAGAAGTTATTAAAAGGCAGGCCCCTGGGATGCCCCATCGTACCCTGACCAGCCGCATCCCAATAATACACATCGGTGCAGTTGGGGATGGCCTGGGCCAATTCCTCAGCATTGGTAATTGGAGTCAGCGTGTTTTGGGTGTTGGCCAGCACTGCTATCTCATTGATATCGGTTCCGGCGGTCGTAGTTAGTGGATAATCAAATTCGATGGCGAGATTGGATGGCCTGGTTTCGAAAGATTGGCTGGGCACCCATGCCGTGACTCGATAACAATAGTTGTTGTTGATATCCCCGACTACTGTGGCGCCATTGCCGGTATCGGTCCACTGAATGCCAGCGCGGTTAGGATCCTCGTCGCTGATCTGGCTGCCGATGCGGTTACCGCCTCCCAGCTCATCGGGGTCGAAGTCAAAACTGAGACCGCGATAGACATTATAACCCGTAGCTCCGGCAACAGCGCTCCATTCCAGCAAAATATTCTGCCCCTGAACCGAGGCGCGCAGATCGCTGATTTCGAGCAAGGTTATGGTGAAGGTCGCATCGCTTTGATCGGCTGGACTGCCATCACTGTCGGATAATCGCACCAGGCAATTGTTCGAAGCATTCTCGGGAACAATCCAGGGATAGGAGCCGGTATCTGGTGTACTGGTAGTAATAGAAATCCAATTAGTGCCATTATCTACCGAGTAATCAAGTTTTACCATCCCACTGGTGCCACTGGAGCTCCAGGTAATGTTATGGGAACTGCCCACTGCCCAATCTTCTCCGCCGTTCGGGCTGGTAAGCACCAGTTGTTCGAAATCGGGCAATACCACTTTGCCCCAGCCGTAGACATTGTCGCGTCCCGCCGCGCCAAGATCGACTGTGCAGTGGTCATATAGATAATTTCTCACCTCCAACTCGCTAAAAGCGGGGAAACGGCCTTTGATGAGCGCACAAATACCCGCAGTATACGGTGACGACAGCGAAGTGCCCTGCCAATAGCCATAGGCATAACTATTGCAACTATCCGGTGCTGCCACATCGGGTTTGGCGCGGCCATCAGTTGTAGGACCCTGGCCGCTAAAATATTCTTGCGGACCTGAGTCATAAAAATTCATGCTGATGGCGCCTACGGTTACTACGTCCCCATAAGATCCCGGATCGGTCACGCTGCTTTCAACCACGTGATAGCTCAGGCCGTAGGACGCAAAAATCGTGAAATCAATATTTGTCGTCGCAGAGTATTTTTTGACAGCCACGGCATAACGGCCATCCTTAATCAGGTTCAAATAGGCCACGGTTTCAGTTGGCGATGAGTTGGATTGTCGATTGGTGGAACTCGTGGCTACCTCCCAGGTGGAGGTAGAATAATTCCATTTATAAAGATAAAGGTCATAATCTTCGCTAGTCGTAGGATAGCTATCCCAATTCATCCAAACCTGAATGACTGTACCCAATGGAAACAACCAAACATAGCCCGGTTCTGGCCCCAAAGGATTAAGCTTGCCATTGGACCCAGTAAAGTCATGGAAATCATCCGTGGTTGGAACGAAAATCGCGCGATAATGGTCTTCAGCGTGATTGCCGGCAGAATTAACCCAGGTGATACCGTGGGCAATGGCATCCGCTGCCGCTTCGCAGGCGCCTCCGGTGCCATCGTAATAGGAAAGACCAAACCAACTCATGGAATGATTGATAACATGAACTCCCTGATTAATGGCATCGTCTTTAGCGTTTTCCAGGTCGGTTAAATCATCGATTTTGTAAAGAAAAAAGCTCGCCCCAGGAGCAATATCATAAACCGCTTCGGTTACCGCTGTCCCATGTTCACCGTCTGCGGAGGCCTCCATTCCTCGGCCGGTCAAATCCAGTGCATAATAGCTGGCCGGAATATCCCCGTTATTTTGGGCGTCAGTCAGCTTATAAAAGCCACCATCAATAATCGCCGCCCTGGCGCCAATACCGGTCTGTCCTGATGCCTGCCAATTATCGGCGTTCATCAGTGAGACCCCTTCGCTGGTAATGGCGTCTGCCACGGGTCGGACCATATTATGTATCTCCGCGATTCCGCGCAGAGCATTAGCTAAGTCAACCAGTCGAGCGACCGGAACCATTGCTCGAAGAGAATGTTGCGCTCGAGCATGAATCGCCGCTCCAGCGTGAATGAAGATGCGTTCATCGATATCCTTCGTGGTCAAGTGGCGATAGGGAAGAATAGTGACAAGAACGCTCTCTCCCACCAGTTTTAGGCGGTTCGCTGTGGCAAAGCCCTGGAAATCTTGTTGGGCAGCATAATGTTGATAAAGCTGTTGCAAATTGCTGGATAAATTGGGTATTTGATGTTGCGTAATGCTCGGATCAGGAATGGCGATCGACTGATTCCCTGTCATTTTGGCCCGCTGAAATGGTTGGCCAAAAGCATTTGTGAATAATAATGTCATCAGAACCATTAAGGAAAGGCCGAATTTGTTAATCATCTTCATAACTTCTCCAGTTTTAAAGTGCAATGACTTCGGCAATTTGCTTGTCATACTTAACCGGCTCAGCAGAAGTTGATGTTATCAGATTATCCATCGCATTCGCTGAGACGGCATTGATCAAGCAAAAATAGCCGTTCAAATTTAAGCATTTCGATAGCCAATGGCATTCTTGCCTTAGAAAGATGAGTTGGTTGACCGCTGAAGCCAACGGTTGGAAGCTCATCATATTGTTAAAATCGTTACGCGAATGGCAGAATAAAAAAGCTGTAGCCGCTTTCCAATTTAACTATCAAATCGGAAGGGAAACCCACCGTCGATGCTTCAATCCCATTTGGAACGCCTGTGGCATGAAACATCATATAGCCAAATTTCAGCAAAGATTCAAGCGATTTTTCAGAAATTGCGGCAATTTAAAACACATGATAGCGGACTACCCACAAGCCTCCAAAAGCATCATAACTAATCCCGGCAAAAGGGGACGTTAAATAAAAAGTTATCACCAAATCCAGCGATGGGAGCAGCGATAGGCGTTGTCATCAATTTCATAATTGTAGTAGGCTCAAAGGATGAATATGCGACAATTCTAAGAATCGAATTGGTAACAGACCGTGCGGAATTGAGAGAATTTTACCGAGGTTCAATCAATAGGCAGACAAAAAAGCCGTGAAGAGTGATCCTCACGGCTCGATTTGCCTTGAAAAGCGTTTTGTTAGTTGCGTCCCCAGGGGGAATCGAACCCCCGTTGTAGGATCGAAAATCCTAAGTCCTAGGCCACTAGACGATGGGGACAAAATTTTCGGGGAGAGTGACGGGATTCGAACCCGCGGCCACCAGGGCCACAACCTGGTGCTCTATCCAACTGAGCTACACCCTCCATCGTTTTGATCGGCGCTAATATAAAGCAAATTTTTTTAAAATGCAAGAAAAATTTTGGATTGTCTGCGCCCTGCTGCAGAAAAATTGACGCCGATGCTACCAGGTTGGTTCTGGAAATCGGAGCCAGCGGCAGCAATAAAAACTCAGCATTGGGTAGTTTAAAGAATCAGCTTTGATGCGATTTGACAGACATGAAATTTTTGGACAGTTGCCTCTATGAAATCAAGTGAAGTCTGAAGCTGCTCAGATGAAAAGAAGGCGGGGGCATAGATAATAAATAGCACCTGAGTGGTTTCCAAAGTTACCATGGTGCGCATCGAATCAGCCGATGGATTACCAAACGGACCGAGATTATCCGCGCAAACCAGGCGTCCCGACACATGGATAAAATCTTTGCGAATGCCATCATACCCCTCGCCAGCTCGGCCACGTCGCACCCGAATTGGCCCAACGATTTTCTCTTTATCATACAACCCGAGCGAAAGTAATAGTTTCAAGGAACATAAATTGCATACATCAACTATTGAATTGATGTAATAAAATGGCTGTTCCTTTAGTGCGCGTCGCAGCAGTGCCTCTGATGACGGTCGACTTTTGGTCGGATCAATACCGATTTTTCGATATAACCAGCGCGTCGGCTGCAATTCATCCAATGCATCATTTGGCGAGCGATAGTGCTGACGATAAGTTGCGGCCAATGCCTGTATGTCGGCAGCCAATTCCGCAATATAAGGCTGTACCGAAACCTGCATTACATGCAACAAGCCGATTTTGACGATATTAGTTAACTCTGGATCAATTGAGATTTGCAGCATTTTTTCCCTCTTAGAATTTCAGGCACAAACCAATTCGGAGTCCGTTCAATCCGCCCACTGGCGGTTATAAGACCAAAAAGCTTTTTGGGTTCGTTCTGTTTTTGTGATCCTATCATCTTTCTCCCACGGAACTGCCAATTGGCGGTCCGCTTTTGGGCAGAAAAAAAGGCCACAGAAAAAAATATAACCCAAATTTTTAAAATGAACTATGACGATGGAAAATGATCACTCTTTGCCCACGAAATACACGGAATGGCACGAAATTCAAAAACCAAAAAGTGCTTTCATCGTTTTTTCGTGTGTTTTATGTGTTCCGCGGGACAATTATTGATGATCATTGCCATCTCAGAATTTCAAGTGGACTAATGCGCGAGTGTAATCTCAAAAGATATATTCGGTCTGCTTTCGTGTGTTCTGTGGGGCAATTTTGGTATTCTGCTTTTCATTCCAGAATTTCAGGTATAATTTTAGGTTGACGCCACCCCACGATTCGCATTGACTGTTACCAGCCCGATCCAATGATTCTCGAAGTTTTAAAGTCGATTCAAAAATACAAAATCAACGATAGAAATGCAATCTTTTTCTCCAATGAATTATAAGTTCTAAAACAATCTTATTGCAAAAATTGTTACAATTAGCTATATTGCCTCATTCGTAACCGGAAGCCCTGGTTGGTGTTTCGGTTTCGAGTGCTGGGACTGGTCGACCAACGATCATTTCAACGATAATATCACATATCGGGTCGCAAATCCAAATCAATAACTTGCTGCTAATGCTACTTAAAAAATTAGTAAAACAAAATGGACCAAACAATTGTCATCACCAATGCCTGGCTGTGTCAGATTAAACAAAAATCGATTAACCCCATTTTTGGTGACCTCATCATAAACAAAGGCACCATATCTGATATCAAAGTCAGAAACCCCGCCGATTTTATGTCGAAGTCTGACCGCGTGGTGAACGCAGATCTTGACGCTGCTGGACGAGTCATCAGCGTACCCATGATCAATTTCCATGAGCACTGCTACTCCCGATTGGCAAAGGGCTTGACGCTCGCCGGCTCCCTGGCCGATTTCTACCATATTCTGAACAATTTTTGGTGGCAGGTTGACCGGGCGTTAGATTTGGATATGATCCGCGCCAGCGCCCAGATGGCTGCGCTGGAATCAATTCAATCGGGTGTAACTTATATATTTGATCATCATGCCTCGCCGCAGGCGATTCGAGGGAGTTTATTGACCATTGCCGAGGTATTTGCCGATTTGGGGCTGCGCGGCGTTGTTTGCATCGAAGCTTCGGATCGGAATGGGCCAGAGGCGAGCGAGCAAATGCTGGCAGAAACTAAAGCTTTTAATCAATCTTATCGTACCGCCAATATAAAAGGCATGATTGGATTGCATGCAACTTTTACATTAAGTGAAATTACGTTGCAAAAGGCCCGCCAACTCGTACAAGATTTTCAAAGCGGTATTCATATACATGTCTGCGAAGATCCTATCGATCGTGAAGAAAATCGCAAAGCCTATAACGAGACACCCGTCCAGCGCCTGCATCGCCATGGTCTATTGAATCCGAAAAGCATTTTGGCACATGGCATCCACCTGGATGAGGTGGATTATGAGCTCATCACGGGCGCACAAAGCGCTATCGCCTATAATCCAGACTCGAATATGAACAATGCCGTCGGTTTGCCGGTCTTTAGCAGAGTACCTCTGGAAATTCCGATACTAACCGGCACGGATGGCATGCACGCCAACATTGCTCGTTCGCTCAAACAGCTCTTTTTGCTGCATCGGCACCAACAAAATTCGATAGACAGCTCAATTCAGTGGCTGCAAAAAATCTATTTTGATCAGTTGCAATTCGTAAGAACCTATTTTCCAGATTTTCCCTCATTGATGATCGGCGATCGTGCGGACCTCATCATCTGGGAATATGTGCCGCCAACGCCTTTTTCGACCACGAATTTTTGGGGACACTTCGTTTATGGGTTACTCGAATATCCAATTCACAGCGTAATGATGAATGGACGATTTTTAATGACTTCTAAAACCATCATGAACGCGCGTTCCATTCGCAATCAAATTATCCAGCAGGGCGAAAGATTATATGAAAAACTCAAACGAATAACGGATCGACAATCATGACCATTTTGAATTCAATTCCATTCCACCTAAAGCCAGATTTCCTGTTGCAGGCGGTTCGAATACAAAGATCAAGTTCTGAGGCGCTGGAGCTTTTTAAACTACTTGAGGAAGCGAAATTGCAGCTTAGACCAAAGGCAATGTATGCAACTGCGTACATCTCCGATCGGCAGACAGACAGTGTGATAATTGACAATGTCTCTTTTGTCAGCCGGGTGCTGCGACTAAATCTAGACAAGGTTGAGCGAGTTTTCCCGTTTATCGCCACCTGCGGCAGGGAGATAGATACGATTGCGATTGACGAGGAAGACCTTCTCAAGCAGTTTTGGTTGGATACTATCAAAGCGATGGCATTGGAAGCAGCGTTGAAATTTTTAAAACACCAGGTGAAGCAAAATTATGGCATTCGAAAAATGGCCATTGTGAGTCCAGGCTCTGGCCCAAGCAATGCCTGGCCCATCGAGCAACAACAGCAACTATTTTCACTCCTGGGGAATGTAGAAGAAGCAATCGGAGTTCGCCTGACCGAAAGCTATTTAATGATTCCCAACAAATCGATCTCTGGCATTTTATATCCAACCGAAATTGATTTCGAGACCTGCCAGATTTGCGCTCGAGAAAATTGCCGGGGCCGAAGAGCGGCCTATCGTAACGAGTTGGCGCAGAAATATCAATAACACCAGGCTTGGCTGGCAGCAATTTTTGTGGGTAGCAGTTTCTCAGCGGCCAAACAAATGGATCACCGCGTCATCATGGTATTTGGGATTGGTCGAAACCTCCAGAGAAATATCTATTGGAGTCAATTCCACCTTGCTAAGCAACTGCTCATAGGTCAATTGATAATTGCTCGCTTCCCACTGCCGCTTGATTTCCTGGGTGCGGTATGATGGCAAGGGCAAATTGATAAAGACATAATATGTACCATGGGCATCGGGAGGTAGATCACCTTTAGCCATTTCATCGACGGGTTCATAATTTGTGACCTTAATCTCGCCAGTGTTTCGGCTTGCCAATTTTAAGAAGGTCCATAAATTGCTCTGTCTGAAGTAACACTTAAAGTGATCAATTTTTAGCTGGCTATTGGTGCGATTGGTTACTTGCGCCTTTAATTCTAAATTTAAAAAGTTTTTGTCCATCATCAAGGTAGAATTTGAGCGGATGGTGGGGGCTAAGGTGACATGATTGAAAAAATTCCTTTGCATAGGTGGCCAAATGATGTTGGACAAAACAAAACCGACGAATATCAGTATCAGGCCGCCAATCAAATTGACCAACCAGGCGGGTTTACCAATTTTCTCAGCAACTTTTTGGGAATAGGATTTTTTCTTTTTTTTCATTTTCAATCGTTCCTCACCAAACTCGGAATACCACAATATATTCATACGGTCTATCGGTCACGATAGGACCTTTATAGCGGGCGATATGAAACAGCTTCTGGGCCTGTTCAGCACCAAAGCGCTTTTTGATCTCTTGTCGAATTCTGCTGGTTTCGGGCTGGTATTTGAACTCAGAAATCAGTTCCGGCACCAATTTTTCAGCGATTCGTGGACTGGATGCTTGAATAACATACGGTATTTCCAGCCCCGAAAACGAGTCCTTGGGAGGCAATTCCCAGAAAATCGTTAGCGTATTCTGGATCTCGCGGCGATCGAGCCTGGCAAAAACAGACTTCGCTCGCGCCCAGTCCTGCCGATTGTTAAAGTTGCGCTGGGTATCGAATAAAATGAGCTGCACGCCGGGATTGAAACGCAGCAAATGTTCATTAATCGGCGTTTCTGGATTGAGACAAACCGCATAACCGATATTGGTCATAAGGCTATCATGGCCGGTTTGGAGATAAAGGTCACTCAGTAGTGCAATGGCCTGGCTATTGGCATCCGCGGGCATGAAAATCTGGCGCTCGGAAAGCTTGACAATGCTGCCAGGCTCAATACGAGAAAGCTTCAAATGAAGCTTAAAAAAGGTTATCCGGTTGTTGTCTCGAGCAATGAAAAAACTTCGCTGAGTAGGATGGCCGCCCGATTGGGAAAATGCAGTAGAACAGATAAGTGAAATGACAATCGATAATAAAATTAGCCTATTTCGGAACTTCATTCAGCAGTCTCCCTATCTCTAATCCCATTTTCGCCGGAGTCATCGCCTTAAAGATTGCCGTTTTCGCAGAGTCTGTCAAATGAGAATAGCCGTGGGCAGTGAGCGTTCCCCGCTCGAGCAGCGCCAACCAGGCCGGAGCAGCCG
The DNA here is from genome assembly GCA_964647995.1 of uncultured Cytophagia bacterium. GTDB lineage: Bacteria > Zhuqueibacterota > Zhuqueibacteria > Thermofontimicrobiales > Thermofontimicrobiaceae > Thermofontimicrobium_A. The sequence goes on along the minus strand of CAZYNP010000013.1, from coordinate 90,852 downwards.
CAGCATAGGCCTGACGAAAGACATGTGGCAGCTCATTGTAATTGTAACCGACATCTTGGGAAACATAGGCTTCATTATCCAGATAATATTCCCGCAAGCGATAGAGCTCAAGAAGTTTTTCACCAGGAAAGCGGTGTTCGCCCTCTCGAATTGCTGCAAATTCTGGGCGGGCATCAAAGCGCAGGAGGAGATCGACATCGTCCTGGGGTTCAATTCCCATAGCCTCGGGTGAAAATAGTCGGTATTGGTGCTGAGTTAAATTTTTAGTTCCATGTACACCATTGGCAGTTAAAATGCCTCGCACCAGCAATGCCAATTCGCTGGGGGCATAGACGCCAAAGGCTTGTCGGCAGGCCTCTTCCAACTCCTCATATTCGAATAGGGCATCGGTGCTTTGATTCCTGTTTCCCAACAAATAAGCTTCGCGGAGCTTGACGATAGCACGGAATTTCGCATTTTTAAAAATATTACTTTGCTCCAGTGGAATGGTCGAGAACATATTGTAGACTTGCGCCACAGAATCACTGCTGGCACTTGACTGAACCGGAACCTGATCTTTCTTATTAGAAGTTAGCAGAAGCAATGAGGGAAACAAGAGGAGAATTAATAAATAAAATACACGATGATGATTTCTCTGAGATGCCGGTGCTGAGACAGGTTTACTCTTGCTCATGGTGCATCCAGGCCTCATAAAGTGAATAGCTCTAAGAATAAAAAAAAATGCTGATTACCTTTTTGATTAAGTCGGGATACCTTCTAAAAATTAGATTCTTTGGTTAAGATATTGTCCAATTTGGCTTGATTAGCAAGTGCTAAGGCGATCTGGGTGGTTGCGTTGATACCAGATGATGGCCTAACGAAAAGCAATCCCCAGATCCCATCAGTCATGGCATGCTGCATTTGACAAATTTCCGCCAATAAGATAAAATATTTTTTGAAAATGTCAAGCAAAAAATCATTATTTTTTAAAAAAAGCAGTTCTCGATCCAAAATGAAATAAACAATCCATTGATCGTTGCTTTTAATTCAACACAACATCCTATCAGAGAGGCATTACGGGGTGTGATGCTGTGAAAATCAGTTCAACGGCCTTCTTCTGTGAATTGGGCGTCGTCCGGTTTTGAAGACGTATTATTAATCCAGAGGATACCAGTCGAGTGACACTATGAGGTTTTGTCATGCTGACTCAGCCGTTGTAATTCAATTTCGATACGCCTAAAGTATCGCATAAGTCGATTTAGAATTCTGACAATCGCGATCAAAGGAATACCAATGAGAAAAATCATCGCAATGACGATGCCAATAAACCAGGGTGAGCGAAATAGAGATTCCATAGCTAAAATTCAATATTTGGTTGAACGAGCCAGGTCAATTGTTTCACCGGCCAATCAGCAAATCGCTGAAACTCGTGATGGTAAGGCAGGACCCATTCCCAGCGTACTCCGGCAGCCAGAATCACAAGCAACTTTCGCTGCCAAACACTGATGGGAAATTTTTTGCCCACGCTAATCAACTGCAATCCTGCGGGGGTTTTGTTCTCAGAATTGGGCGCCGGAAAATAGCCCTGATATTTAAAAATCGCATTCCGGATCGGCGACCAGCCGCGATACCGCCAATCGCTATGGCTGCGCTCCACCGATACCGTAATCATATCCCGAAGAAATTCTTTTTGATGGATCTTGGCGCCCAAACGAAAATTCCAGGTCAGCCGCCGTTGCCGCGGTTCTTTGAAATTTCCGATCAGCATCAATTCTACCTGATAAAAACGGTCGGGGAAGTAAATGTTATTATGAATTTGGTGATACCCACCGGAGATCAGAAATCCTGCCAGGGCCGATCCTGACTGCCGCAATCCCGGCTTCAAACTATCTGAGTGCACCAATAACAAAATATTTCCGAGAAACAAGGAAATCGCATAGGGTTCCTCATAGCCGGCACCGATCGTTCGTACGACATTGAGATCGAATGGGGTCTGAAAGCGGTTATAAAGCCGCAAATGATCGGTTTCCAGCAAACTACTGAGCGCAGCCAGGGGATAGGCGGTGCCTTGAAGCAAAAAATAAGTCGGCACCAATAGCCGCCGAACGAGCTGACTGTATATTTCCCGCTCATTGCCGGGCTGCATCACAAACGGTTTTTCAGTTCGTCGAAATTTGAAGTAAATCGAGCCGTAAGGTTTATAAACATCAAAGGTGACCTGGCTGCCCAGATGAAATCCATAGAAATTTTTATGAAATGACAGCGTTTGACCGTTAATTAGTTTAGCACCGAGCAATAGCCACATTTGCCAGATCAGAAAAAGCAAAATGGCTGTACCCCTCGTGCGGGAGACAATAAGAATTTTCATAAGATCCTATCATTTATTTATTGCAGGGCCTTGGGAATCCACCACCGCTCGAGGTTATGGTCAAAGCCGAGTGGAGCAGGGTAGGGTTTAACGCCCTGCACTCGCTTGCTGGTGGCAAACATGCTATCCCGCATAAACAGGTAAATCACTGGCAAATCTTCTGCAAGTATTGCCTGGGCGGCAAAAAAATATTCTTTTCTCTTCTCACGATCAAAAGTTTTCAATGCCGCCTCAAGCAACCGATCCAATTCGGGATTGATATAGCTTGCCCAGTTGTATTCGGTGTCATGAATTTGACTGGAATGAAACTCAAAGGTCAAATCGGGATCCAGCACCGCCAGTCCACCGCGGGTGACGCACATATCAAAATTTCGTTGTGCGATAAACGTATTGAGATAGACGCTCCACTCGACCACTTTGATTTTCATCCGCACACCCACAGCTTTCAGGTGCTGTTGCACGATGGTCACAATCTGTTGAATGGCTTCATTTTGAGGCGAAAGCATGGTAAACTCGAACGGTGCGCCATCCTTGTCCAGTATGCCGTCGCTATCGCTTTCATGCCAGCCTGCCTGGGCCAATAGCTCTTTTGCTTGGTCGGGAAGGTAGGGATATTTTTTAATCGCTGGATTGTAGGCCCAGGATTCAGGCGGAATGGGTCCCCAGCACAAACGTCCCATACCAAATTGAACACCATCGATAATGCTCTGCTTATCGATGGCGTAATATATCGCCTGGCGGATGCGCTTATCCTGAAACAGGGGCAATTTTAAATTGAATGTCAGGCCGTACATGAAAGTGTCTTCGTATTTGTATTTGTTGACAAATTTCTCGACCTCGGCGCCAGCAAGATCCTGTACGAATTGGGTAGTATGCAGCCTCGTCACAAGGTCGAGATTACCGGCTTTTAATTCCAATATTTGAACCGCTGCCTCCGGAATGATGCGAAAGATCATCCGGTCCAGGTAAGGTCGGCCCCAAAAGCTTTGCTCGTTAGCTTCAAGAACGATCTGTTCATTGCTTGTCCAACTATGAAATTTAAACATGCCATACCCCACCGGATGGCGATTGAAGTCATCGGTATTGATATCTTTGCCCTCCAAAATATGTTTCGGCAAAAGCCCAATATCCCAGCGATAAACCGCATAAACAAATGGCTCTTTGTAAATAACTTTAAATCGGTATTTGTCAAGTGCCACCACTGTATCGATGCGGCTGAAAGCATAATGGACAATCGTCTTGGTGGTTGGATCGATAGCTTTGAGATACGTAAATATGACGTCGGCGGTAGTCACTTCAACGCCATCCTCCCACCGCACACCTTCGCGCAATTTGAAAACCAACTCTTTACCGCTGGGTGAAAATTCCCAATTCTCAGCCAGCACCGGCGTGAGCTTGGCCTGGCCCGGATGCTCTGGATCTTCCAGATTGCGCACCAGAGGCGGGAAAAGATGAATAATGACTTCACAGGCTGCGCCGTCGCTATAACCATAAAGGGGCTGCAAGGAGACGGGTTCACCGCTCAGTGCTCGGATTAGAGTGCCGCCAAATTCTGGTTGATTGGGATCGATTGCTACGCTGGTTAGCTTTTGATCCGAACTCGCTTTCTTTTTGCCACAGCTAAGAAAAGCAACCGAGATGATAATAAGTAGCAGTATCAGTAACCACCAGGTTCGCTGACGCATAGAATACTCCTCATTCCATTCAAAGTTGGATCGATTGCTGAGTTGGTAAGCTTCGTCATAATGCTGCTTAATATATCCAAATAAAACTTCTTTGTCAAGTGAAAATCTTGTCGCACAAAATTGTAATTCAACCTGCGCATTGGAAAATTAGCAGCAATTAGCCAGAGCCTTGCCGTTCATGGCATACAGTTTGAGACAGGCTTGTTGATGGCGAATGAAGAAAGCGCTTTCATCAGGATAATCGCTGCAAAAACTGCTTGCTAATCGCCGATAAAATTTTTATATTAGAAATAAAAAGGGGAGAAGCCTTCCTGGCGCTTCTATTGTTTCATAGCCTTGAGTTATAACTTCGTTGAAATTCATCAGCGCAAAGGAGATATAAATGCAACAGGAATTGACCCCGGTGATTTATCTCAGTCAGCATGTGGATCCAGCTATTCCCAGGACAATGGCTCAAATGGGTTCGCAATTTCAACTGTACCATTTTTCCCAACTTCAAGATAGCAACGGCTTGCTCGCCGAGCAACCAATTTTCATCTTGCTAATCGATGAGACCTATCTCTCGCCATTGCAGCAGCAGCTCTCCAAAATTCCGATCGATGGGGATCGTTGTTCCATCATTGTAATAAGCCAGAATGGTTCCACCATGATGGAGAAAACCGCCGATGAGGCACAGTTGCCAATTAACCAGATGTTATCGTATCCATTGCAGCTAAGGGCGCTATCTTTGGCGTTAATGAACGCGCGTCAATTTCTCTTGACCAAGACAGAACTAAATCGATTGAAGCAGACCCTGCAATTGCAAAATCAGGAATTGCGGGAGCTATATGATATTGGCATTGCGCTATCGGCCGAGCGTGATTATGATACCTTGCTGCAAATGATCCTATTGCGAAGTCGGCAGATCACGCATGCCGACGCCGGCAGTTTGTATTTGGTGGAACCCCGACCTGATGTTGCTGAAGATGAGAGCAACTTTTTTGCCAATAAACAGCTTCGCTTTAAACTGGCCCACAATGATTCGGTGAAAATTAGCTTTCAAGAAACGGTAATGCCCATCGAGAAAAAAAGCGTCGCCGGGTTTGTTGCATTGAGTGGGCAGTATCTGAATATTCCCGATGTATATGACCTTTCGCAACATTCCAAATTCAAACACAATCGTAGTTTTGACGAGGCTATTGGCTATCGCACCAAATCGATGCTGGTTATCCCCATGAAAAATCACAAAGACGAGATCATTGGGGTGCTGCAATTGATCAACCGAAAGCAGCATCGGGATGCTCGATTAACATCACCAGAAATCGTGGAGCAGGAGGTGATCCCCTTTGATGACAAATGTGTTGACCTCGCCAGTTCGCTGGCATCGCAGGCCGCGGTCTCCATTGAAAATAATCGACTTTATGAAGAGATAAAACGACTGTTTGAGGGGTTTATTCGGGCATCGGTTCATGCCATTGAGCAGCGCGATCCAACTACCTCGGGTCATTCGGAGCGAGTCGCCGTGCTGACGACAGCATTGGCGGAAAAGGTGGATCGCATCGATCATGGCCCATTTAAAGATGTGACCTTTACTCGCAACCAAATTCAACAGATCAAATATGCGTCATTGCTGCATGATTTTGGCAAAATCGGCGTACGCGAGCATGTATTAGTGAAAGCGAAAAAACTATTTCCGCATGAACTGGAAGCCGTTAAAAATCGCTTTCGCATTGTAAAACAAGCCACCCAGTTGAATTACTCCTATGAGAAAATCAACAGTTTGTTACAACTCAAACGAGAGGTGGCCCTGGCGCAGCTATTGGCCTGGGATGAAGCTGCCAAACAAAAATTGAGGGAACTGGACAATTACCTCAATTTGATCTATGAACTGAATGAGCCGTCAGTGATGCGCAAAACTGGTTTTGAAATTCTCTCGCAAATTGGGCAGATCATGTTCGAAGACGATGGCATCAACGAAAACCTCCTCAGCCCTCGCGAAATTGAAGCGCTTTCCATCCCTCGGGGGAGTTTGAGCGAGGAAGAGCGGAAAGAAATCGAATCCCATGTCAATCATACTTTTAATTTTTTAAGCAAAATTCCCTGGACTTCCGAGCTAAAGCGTGTTCCGCAGATTGCTCACGCCCATCACGAAAAACTGGATGGGAGCGGTTATCCCCTAAAATTGTCAGGAGATAAAATCCCACTGGAGTCCAAAATGATGGCGATTGCCGATATTTTCGACGCACTTACCGCCTGGGATCGGCCCTACAAGAAGGCGGTTCCAGTTGAAAAGGCATTGGAAATTTTGCAATGGGAGGTCAATGACGGCAAATTGGATGGAGATTTGCTGCAAATATTTTTGGATGCCCGACTTTTTGAGCTGGTTAAAAAAGCAGCCGATTGATCCGGATTTTAAATGCGATTCCATACGCCCCGCAGCAGCGATGAATCTGGATGCTCGGGGCGTTGCTATTTTTAATTTGTAGCTCTGGAGAATTCCCGGAGACGACTGGCGTTAGCGGAATTATCAAATTGGACAAAAGATCAGTGATAGGTGGACTGACCGGTCGCCTAAAAATGGAATGCTTCCAAAATTTGAAAAATTTAAGCGACCGGTCATTAGCTCTGTCCATTCATAAGTGAGGTTTTACCAAATTGGTGAATTATTCCTTGACAGTGTAAAAAAATTTTATTATATTAGCCAAACTTTTTTTGAATCACATTTCTTAGCGCAGAATTCGTGCCATGTATTTAACAATGCATAGTAATTTTTCCGCATGCAATTACCGACGTTCGGTGCGGCTTAACTTGAGGAGCCCCTTGCCGCTCACACTACGATGAGGGCTATCGCGTCAAAGTTGGCCTGGCGATAGTCCTGTCAAAATTCCGTCCCGGTTCAAATCCCGATTAAAATAACATCATTCTTTAGATCTAAACTTAGCAGGAGCTTTTATGAGCGTTTATCCATTTGCAGAAATAGAGCGAAAATGGCAGCAAAAATGGGAACAAACCAGATGCTACGAAACCGACCTGAATAATATAGCCAAGAAGCTGTATTGCCTGGTAATGTTCAGCTATCCTTCCGGCGACAAGCTACACATTGGCCACTGGTACAATTATGGACCGACCGATACCTGGGCGCGTTTCAAACGGTTGCAGGGTTATAATGTCTTCGAGCCGATGGGGTATGATGCGTTCGGCTTGCCCGCTGAAAACTATGCCATTAAAAAGGGCGTCCATCCTGCTATCAGCACGGCTGAAAATATCGCCTATATCAGGCAGCAGTTGAAGGCTATTGGCGCGATGTATGACTGGAGCCGGGAGATCAACACCAGCGATCCTGCCTATTACAAATGGACCCAGTGGTTTTTCCTGCTGTTTTATAAAAATGGCCTGGCCTATCGGAAAAAAGCGCCTGTGAACTGGTGTCCCCATTGCAAAACAGTACTGGCGAACGAGCAAGTGATCGATGGCCATTGCGAGCGCTGCGAGACTGAAGTGACTCGAAGAGATCTGGAGCAGTGGTTTTTTAAAATTACCGCCTATGCTGAGCGGTTGTTGGAAGGCCATCAGCGCATCGATTGGCCCGAGAAGACCATTACCATGCAAAAAAATTGGATTGGTCGCAGTGAAGGTGCGCAGATTCGATTTCCGGTCGAAGATTCCGATGAAATCATTGAAGTTTTCACCACCCGTCCGGATACTTTATTCGGAGTTACCTACATCGTCCTGGCGCCGGAACATCCCCTGGTTGGACAATTGACCGCGGACAACTGCCGTGAGGCTGTTGCCGCTTATGTTGAACAAAGCCGGAAAGCCAGCGAAATTGATCGAACCTCTACTGAACGCGAAAAAACTGGAGTGTTCATTGGCGCCTATGCCATCAATCCATTGAATAGGGAGCGCGTGCCAATCTGGATTGCCGACTATGTGCTGCTAAGTTATGGCACCGGATGTGTAATGGCCGTTCCGGGACACGATACCCGTGACTTTGCTTTTGCGAAGAAATATCACCTACCGATTCGGGAGGTGATTAGCCCAGATGGGCAGAGCCACGATGAGCTACCGGAGGCATACATTGATCCGGGCGTAATGATCCATTCGGGACAATTTAGTGGCCTTCCATCTGAGCAAGGGATTCAAGCGATCATTGAACATCTTGAAAAAAATAAAATAGGGGAGAGGAAAATCAATTATAAGTTACGGGACTGGTTGATTTCGCGACAGCGCTATTGGGGTGCACCCATTCCCATTATCTATTGTCCCGATTGTGGCGAAGTGCCGGTACCCGAAGAGCAACTGCCAGTATTGCTGCCGATGGAGGTAAAATTTACCGGGACCGGCGAATCACCACTGACCACCAATCCTGATTTTGTCAATACAACGTGTCCGCGGTGTGGTAAAGCCTCGCGGCGAGAAGTAGACACAATGGATACCTTTGTCTGCTCCTCATGGTATTTTTTGCGTTATCCCAATCCCCACCTGGATAATGCTCCGTTTGATCGGGAAATCGTGAAACGATGGCTCCCCGTTGATCAATATGTTGGCGGCGCGGAGCATGCCGTGATGCATTTGCTGTATGCGCGTTTTTTCACCAAGGTGCTCTATGATCTGAAATTGATCGAATTTGACGAGCCATTTACGCGACTGGTGCATCAGGGCGTCATCACCAAAGATGGCAATAAGATGTCCAAGTCGCGCGGCAATGTCGTCAACCCGGATGAATTTATCAGCAAATACGGCTCGGACACCTTTCGTATGTACATGATGTTCATGGGCAGCTACAGCGATGGCGGCGATTGGAGCGATGAAGGCATCACCGGTATCTTTCGGTTCGTTAATCGGGTCTGGCGTCTTATTGAAGAGATCGCCGCGAAGCCACCACAAGGTGCCGAATTAGCGCGCAGCAAGGATCTCGAGCGAATAAGGCACTATACCATCAAAATGGTAACCACCGATCTTGAGCGATTCCATTTTAATACTGCGATCAGCCGGATTATGGAGATGGTGAATGAGCTCTATCTATACCGCCAGGAAATCGGCCTGGCCCAACAAAACAAACAGATCATTGACGATTGCCTGGAAACCATGATCGTTCTAATCGCGCCGTTCGCTCCGCATCTGGGTGAAGAACTCTGGGAACGGCGTGGACATCGGGATAGTGTTTTTGATCAGCAATGGCCCGGCTATGATGAAACCAAAATAGCCACCGAGCAAATTCCAATCGTCGTTCAGGTCAACGGAAAAGTGCGCTCAACCATTGAAGTAGAATTGAACGCTTCGGATAATCAGGTCATTCAGAAGGCAATGCAGGATGAGAAAGTAGCTAAATACATCGCTGGAAAAACGGTGATCAAACAAATTGTAGTAAAAAATCGCCTGGTCAATCTGGTCATAAAATAGGATTTCATTGGGCAAGCAATTTTTCTGACGGGGTTGGAGACGATCGTACGCTGCAATGATTTTTTTGAGCTGATCCTGTTTGGCACTATATGCTGTAAGGCATTTATTGCGAATGGTGCAAATTTAGCCAAATAGATCTTCTTGGAATTGCAACTGGTGAATCTATCCGCCGATTGGGAGGCGGATAGCGAAATTAACAGTTGTTAGAGTGAACTCATGCAGTTGACGACGAAACATTGTCTACTGGCTAATTCAGGCATCCGTTCAAATGAACCCTTGCCTGCAAAATTATTATGGCCGATTCAATTGGTTCGCTTTCGTAAATTCAAGAGGTTGGCGATTTTTTTCACATGGGTTATGCAGAAAATGACTCCCTTAAAGAAGAGGATAGCAGTTTAAAATATCCTCTTTTTTTATTGACATTGAGAACATTAATTGATATATTTATGCCGCCAAATTTGAAGCTTCTGGCGTGCTAAACGCGCGAATTTTTTATCAACTCTGAAAGCGGCCCATGACCAACGCTACGATCGCAGATATTTTTGATAAGATCGCCGACATGCTGGAATTCAAGGGTGAAATACCTTTCAAGGTAAATGCCTATCGGAAAGCCAGCCGGGTGATTCGAGATTTGCCAGATGACATCAAAAACGTCTGGGAGCAAGGCCGGCTTATCGAACTGCCGGGGATAGGGGAGGCGTTGGTTAAAAAAATCGATGAATTCATCCGCACCGGCAAAATCAGCAAATATGAAGAACTCGCTCAATCGATTCCTGCCGACCTGATGCAGCTCTTGCGAATTCAAAATTTAGGTCCCAAAACGTTGGCGCTGGCCCATGAAAAGTTGCAAGTAAATAACCTAACCGATCTGCAACACGTCATCGCCAATGGTAGTCTGGCGAAATTACCAGGGATGGGTCCTAAAAAAGTTGAAAACATTCAAAAGGGCATACAATTCTATCTATCGGCTCAGGCGCGGATACCCCTTGGGATCGCTCTGCCATTGATAGAAGAAATCATCAAGATGCTTGAAGCTGAAACCGTCAGGTCAAAAATTTCTCCTGCCGGCTCTTTGCGACGTATGAAAGAGACAGTAGGCGATTTGGATCTTCTCATCGGCAGCAGCAACGCTGCTCCTATTATTGATAAATTCGTTCATCTTCCCCAGGTGGATCGTGTTATTGCCGCTGGCGAAACAAAAGCCAGTATCAATTTAATGCAGGGGTATCAGGTTGATCTTCGAGTGGTGGGATTAGATTCTTTTGGAGCAGCATTACAGTATTTCACCGGCTCTCAAGCGCATAACATCAAAATTCGCGGGCTGGCTAAAAAACAAGGTCTCAAGATCAACGAATACGGTATTTTTAGGGATGAGGTCAAATTGGCGGGAACTGATGAGGAAGAAATCTATCACACCCTGGGCATGGATTGGATTCCCCCGGAGATGCGTGAGGACCGAGGTGAAATCGAACTGGCACTTCAAAAACAGTTGCCTCGCCTCGTCAGTCGCCATGATATCCAGGGCGACTTGCACATTCATTCGAATTACAGTGACGGTCATGCATCGATAGAAAGCATGGTTCAACAAGCGCGCCAATTAGGTTATTCCTATCTCGCCATTTGCGATCATTCTCAAGCAGCTCGTTATGCTCATGGGCTCGTTCCGGAGCGCTTGGCATTGCAATGGCAGGAGATCGATCAATTAAATCGCTCCAACCCTGAATTCAAAATTTTGAAAGGAATAGAAGTGGATATTCTGCCCGATGGGACGCTGGATTTTCCAGATGAAATATTATCACAATGTGATCTGGTGATTGCGGCCATCCATTCCAGTTTTACTAAAGATCCCACCGCCCGAATCATTCAGGCGATGCAAAATCCGTTCGTGGATATCATCGCCCATCCGACCGGCCGGATAATTTCGCAGCGAGAAGGATATGTTGTTGACTTGGATCTGATTTTTCAGCAAGCCCTAAAATCCCAAACCGCACTGGAAATTAATTGTCACCCCGAGCGACTGGATCTTTCAGATCTGGCGGCAAAGAAGGCAAGCGAAATGGGGATAATGCTTGCGCTGAATACCGATGCTCATTCGCCGGACGGTTTGTTAATGATAAAATATGGCCTGGGCTCAGCCCGCCGCTCCTGGCTAACTGCAGCCCAACTCTTGAATACCATGGACTCCGATCGTCTCCAGCAGTGGCTTAGGCAACGTAAGTCGAAAGGTTAATGCATGCTAAAAAAGGGAATTCTCGCTGTTATAATTGTGATATTGATAATTGGAGGAAGTGCGGCTTACCATTTTGGTGCTAAAATGTTTTTGCCAATTCGTGCCCGCTATCCCGACCAGAACAAGGTGGTTCTAATACGGAATGGCTTACCAGTGAGTGCCATAGCCGATTCTCTACAATATCATGGAATCATTGCTCGGGCACACGACTTTGTGTTCACTACTCGACTTTTCAAAACCACCAGCCGTTTAAAAGCGGGTCGATATGTGCTTCCAGCAGGTATTTCCTGCTATCAGGCCATGAAACAGCTCGAAGCAGGTAAGAGCGCAGGCATTCGGGTGGTAATTCCGGAAGGGGTGACATCGTATTACATTGCCTCGCTGCTGTCAAAGAAATTAGGCATTGATTCAACCGCGTTCATAAATCTGGTGCACAATCCGATGGTGTGTCAAAATCTGGGCGTGAAAGCTCAATCATTGGAAGGGTACTTGTTTCCCAACACCTATTATTTCGATTGGGGAACCAGCGAAGATGCCGCGATTAGAATATTGGTTAGAGAATGGCAACGCTATATCACCGATTCGCTCCAGTCTGTCGCCCTGGAAAAAGGCTGGTCTCTGCATCAAGTGCTAACCTTAGCTTCAATAATTGAAGGCGAAGCCATGGTTGATAGCGAACGAGCATTGGTTTCGGCTGTCTACCACAATCGTCTGCAGCGCGGCATGCTGTTGCAGGCCGATCCGACGATCCAATATATTATACCAGATGGCCCTCGGCGCTTGCTGAATCGCGACCTAAAAATTGATTCTCCCTACAACACCTATCTTTATCCTGGTCTTCCTCCTGGCCCGGTGAATAATCCGGGATTGCGATCGATCATGGCCGCGCTCAATCCAGCACCGGTTGATTATGTCTATTTGGTTGCCAAAGGCGATGGCACCCACATATTTAGCCGCACGTTGCGAGATCACCAGATTGCAAAACAGAAATTCGATGCGTATCGAAGGATTGTCAACCAAAAGCGAAGAGGCGGATGAAAAAAGAGACTACAAGCTTTTTGCCGTTGAAAATTCTAAATTCAGTCCAGCGCCAGGCAGTCGAAAAAATTCATGGCCCTAATCTCATTCTTGCCGGTGCTGGTAGTGGCAAAACAAGGGTGTTAACTCACAAAATCGCTTATCTAATAAAAAACGAGCACACCAGAGCCGAGAACATCCTGGCCATGACCTTTACCAATAAAGCCGCCCGAGAAATGAAAGAACGAGTTGAGGCGCTGCTCAAAGAGAATATTCAAGGCTTATGGATTGGAACATTTCATTCGATCTTTGCTCGAATTCTAAGAAAGAATTGTGACAAAATTGGCTACCGTCCCAATTTTGTCATCTATGATGAAGCCGATCAAATTGCGTTGCTGAAAGCCATAATCACCGAATTCAATTTCAATTCGCTTCAATCAATCGATCCGAAAATTATTCAGTCAAAAATCAAATATCTGAAAAATGCGAATATTCCGCTGAGTGAATTCCACCTTCATGGGTCAACACTCACCCTGGAGATTTTTCAACAGCTTTATTTAACCTATCAACAACGCCTGCAGCAAAATAACGCATTTGATTTTGAGGATTTGCTCTTAAAATCGATTGAATTATTTCGCTTATTCCCAGCCGTGTTGGAATACTATCAGAATCTGTTTGAATTCATTTTGGTAGATGAATATCAAGATACGAATCGAGTTCAATACCAGCTCATTAAAATTCTAGGGCAAAAACACCGCAACATATCAGTCGTTGGCGACGACGATCAATCGATTTATCGCTGGCGAGGTGCAGACGTACGAAACATTTTGGAATTCGAACGAGATTATCCTGATTGCACTGTATTTCGATTGGAGCAGAACTATCGGTCCACCGGGAATATACTGGCAACTGCGCACTGCATTATCTCGCACAATCAACAACGGATGAAAAAACAACTTTGGACCAGGAAAGAGCCCGGTGAAAAAGTACAGTTTTTGCTCACCAATGACGCGCGCGAAGAAGCATTAGCCATTGCCCAGCAAATCTTAGCAGAGTTGCCAAACTATCAATACAAATTCTCGAACTTTGCTGTCCTGTATCGGACCAATGCACAATCTCGAGTGATAGAAGATGTGCTAAAAAATTACAACATCAACTATGTTGTTATCGGTGGCATTCGTTTTTATGACCGCAAGGAAGTTAAAGATATCTTAGCCTATTTGAAAGTGCTGGCTAATCCTTCAGATAGCATTAGTTTAAAAAGAATCATTAACTATCCAGCGCGTGGCATTGGAGACGCAACTGTCAAAAAACTCGAAGAATTTAGCCAACGCCGTCGGATTAGTTTGTTCCAAAGCTTAGAGCAAGTGGATGAAATTGAATCAATTTCCAGTAAGACCAAAGCAAACATTATCGAATTCTATGAGTTAATGAAAAAGTATGTTGCGTTGAAAACATCATTGCCGGCGTCTGATTTGATAACTTCTCTTATTGGTGAAATTGGAATCATTTCCATGCTCAAGCAAGAAGGATCCATGGAATCGCTGAATGCAATCGACAACATTCGAGAACTTCTAACCGGTATCAGCGAATTCATTCATGAAAATCCGCATTTGAGTTTAGAAGATTACCTGGAAAATATCGCTTTGATTTCAGATGTTGACAAATGGGATGCGAAAGCCAACGCAGTTTCACTATTAACATTGCACAGCGCAAAAGGTCTGGAATTTCCGATCGTTTTTATCACCGGCCTGGAGGAAGGACTGTTTCCTTTAACCCATCAGTTAGGCAGCGCTGAAGATTTAGAGGAAGAGCGACGGTTGTTTTATGTTGGCACCACGCGGGCCAAAGAAAAGCTTTTTTTATCAGCAGCAAGAGCGCGCCATAGATTTGGGGAGACGTTCAACGGAACAATTTCCAGATTTATTAATGAAATTGATTCAGATCTGATTGAAAAAAAAGAAACTCCAATGAAACTAGAAGAATCCCCGGAACTAAAATTTGAAAAAACTGAAATCACTGCCAGGCAGAAAATAAAGCAAATGGGGAGTGCGAAGATTTCTGCGGCGAAATTAGCACCTGGAAGTCTGGTCAAACATCCCACCTTTGGAAAAGGGGTGGTGCATTCAATCCATGGAGCCGATGAGGATCAAATCGCCAAGATCATCTTTGAGGAAGTTGGAATGAAAAAAATTGTATTAAGATTTTGCAAATTGGAGACTCTATGAGATATATAAAATTACCTTCAGTTTTGTTGCTAATAGGCATGTTTTTTTTCTGGTCGCCATTAACCATATTTGCCCAAAAGGGCGTTGTTGATGAGTCCTATATTCTGGCCAGGAAATTATACGATGATCAACTATATGACCTTGCCGCAGAAGAATTTCATCAATTTGTTGAAAAAAGGCCCGAAAGTCCGCAAGCAGCCAATGCTTTGTATATGGCTGGCATGAGCTATTTTAAATTGAAAAAATATTCGGAAGCGCAGAAAGAGTTTTTGGCTCTCATTCTAAAATACCCCGATGCAAAAGATTTAGACCAGGCAAATTATAAAATTGCCGAATGCTTCGAAGCGCAAATGAATTATGAAGCTGCAGCGAATTCCTATCGCCAGGTTCAGATTTTTTATCCTAAAAGCCCTCTGGCTGAGCAAGCGCTTTTTCTATCGGCTCAAATGTATTTTAATGCGAATCGCTTTGAAAATGCGGTTGAAGTGATGAGCGAATTTTTTGAACTTCATCCGATCAGCCAATTTCAAGGCGACGCCCGGTTGCTGTTAGCCGATGCATTTGTTGCGGTAAAAAAGTATGATCGCGCCATGGCCGAGTTGGATAAAATCCTTAGCCTTGGAGAGGCGAATCTAATAGCTGCAAACGCGCTACTAAAAAAGGGAAATATCTACTTTCAATTGGGACATATAACTGAAGCAGAAGATAATTTATTAAAATTAATTGATAAATATGCCAAGATAAATTTAGATAGTAAGGGAGAAAAATCTCCAGTTCCACAAGCTTACCGCTTGCTGGCCGAGATATACAAAATTAAAGGCCTTTATGAAAAATCAAACGAAATGATTTTCAAGATACCCAACTACCAAAACAACGCAAGCGATCTTTTTCTTATCGCCGACAACCTGTTTCACTTAAAAAAATATTCACCCGCAATCGACTATTATCAGAAGGTTACTGTTATTCCAGACACGGCTCAGGCCATCATTGCCTTCATTCAAAAAGGACATTGCTATCAGGAATTAGCCGATTACGCTAATGCCGTAGCTGCATATAGGGATGCGATTAGGTTATCTGAGTACCAGCGCTATTTGGAGAAATCCCCAGAGTATATCCATATTGCCTATCAGAATTTAGCAAATTGTCTGATTTATCTGCAGCAGCCCAAATTGGCTATTTCTTGCTTGAATGAATATCGCACCAAAGCGAATACCAATTATTACGATGTCATTGATTTTCAAATTGCCGAATTCTATGAAAAAGAGGTTCATGAATATGAACGGGCAATCCGTGCTTATTATCTGTTTATGGATAATCATCCTAATAGCAAGCTAATCGATGAAGCACAGCTTGGTTTAGCCAGATGCTATGAAAATTTAGGTAATTGGTCCCAAGCATTGCTTGAATATCAATCGCTGCAAAAAAGTTATCCTGCCAGCAAGCATGCTCAAGCGGCTATCAAGCGAATTCAATATATCAATAATTATTTTCCGCCACGGGATCAAACTTTCAATAAAATAGGAAATTTAATGCAACAATTACTTGAAAGGCAGTCTGATGCGATAACTCTTTATGAGCTTGGCCTGTTACATTTTAATGATTTAAGAGATTATCGTTCCAGTAGTAATCTCTTTAAAAAAGTACTTGATCTCAACTCACCAGACGTTAAGTCTGATGAAGTGCTATATCATTATGGGCGATCGCTGCAGCTTCTCGGGGAGAAAACCATCATAGATAAGAATGAAGTAACGGATCACCTTGATAGCGCCAAATATGTTTATGAAAGATTACTTCAGAATTATCCTGAAAGCAAATTTTCAGATGACGCTGCTTTTCATCTAATTGAAATAGAATATCTATTGCAAAAAGGCAATTATAAAGAATTGTTATCATCATTTATTTTCAGATATCCAGATAGCCCTCTGCTTGAAAGAGCATATTTTGAACTCGGCTTGCTATTGCTTAAAAGCGAGAAAATTTCTGCCATCGATAGCCTGGATATTTTTAAAAATTTTAATCTGCTAATTACTAAATTTCCTCAGAGTCCCCTAAAACCTGATGCAACATTTTTTATCTATTTGCTTCAGTACCAAAGGAATGACATTCAACACGCTTTTGAAGGCTTTAATTTATTTATCAAGGAATTCAGCAATTCCTATTACACTTGCCAGGCCTATTTCCTGTTAGCCAATATCTGTAATCTAAACAAAGATTACACCAGAGGAATAAAATATCTCAATGACATTTCGACTAAGTTTTTTTATAGCGAATATGCCGATAGCGCTAAATTGCTCATTACCCAATTGTTGAAAGCAGATCAGAAATATTCAGACGCGATTTCTATTTATAAAGCATTGTATGAAGAATATAATAGGAACGGATTGGTTTTGGCCGTACAACAAGATACTGCGGCCTTAGCCACCTGGGAACAAGTTACCTATGAATTGGCAGACATCTACAAATCAGCTAATGATCCAATCCAAGCAAAGATCTATTTGCTCGCTTATTTAAAAAATTTCCCAAGAGGTAGGTACATTGACAAAGCTCTCTTTGCCCTGGCTGAGCTGCAAGATCAAGAAAACTCCGACGAACAAAAGAATGCCCTTAGCTATTTGAAACAATTAGAAAGGGATGCTTCTCCTAACAGCGAACTAATACCATACGCGTTTATAAAAATGGCCGATGTGTTCTTTAACACGAATGACTATGTTTCCGCCAAAAATTATTACAGTAAAGCGTTGGCATTTGCGCTGCCTGAGGATACCCTAATGTATGCTCGGTCACAATCGGCAATATGTTCGATTCGAATGAATGATTTGGTTCAGGCAGATCGAGAATTGAAAGAATTCGAACGAATCTATAAGAATGAGCCAGATCGCAGCGCGGCTATTATGCTCGAAAAAGGCAATTATTATTTAGAAAACAAAAGCTTCAAAGAAGCAGAGAAGATCTTCAAAGATATTAAAGGCAATTTTAAAAAGTCCCGCATGGCATTAGTGGCAAATGTGCATCTTATTAAGCTTTATTTTATTCTAAACCGCGATAAAGAGGCTTTGGAATTAGCCACCGAATTGTTAGAAACGAATCCGAACGATAGTATCATTTCTGATGTTTATATGATGCTTGGAAATTTTTATTATCTGCAAGCGAAGCAAATCGAAAATGCAATGCTTGCCTATAAAAAGGCAATTGAGCGAGAGGACGTCACAGTAAAAAATTTAAAAATCGGCATGAATAATCTCATTCGTTGTTATGCAGATTTACAAATGTGGGATAAAGCGATAGCTTTATCTAAAGAATATGTGCAGAAGTTTCCCGATGATGATGATAATTTAGAAAAAAAGATACAGATCGGATATTTTTACTACCGTTTAAAAGAATATGATTACGCTATCCATTTATTTAAAAGTCTGAAGTCTGAAGCAAGTCTGGAGAGTGAGCCTCGAATCCAATATTGGATTGGGGATTGTTATTTTGAAAAAGGGGATTATGCTAAAGCCATCCAAGAATACATGAAAATTGTATATCTTTCGCGGCCAACAAAGCTGTTGAACCAATATCAACTTACGGCTCAGTATCAATCTGGCGTGGCATATATTAAACTTGGAAAATACGAAAATGCTGCACAGCTTTTTGAAAAAATAGTAAAAGAACAGGGGGCTGAAAGCGTTTTTGGTAAACCAGCTAAAGAAAAATTGGAAGAAATAAAAAGATTGCAAAAGAAAGGAAAGTGATTATTGCTGTGTTTCAATCAAGCAGTTAAAGTAAATAGTCATCCCTGCAAAATTTAATTAACCAAATATAATACAAGAGGCAAAGCCGACAATGACCGAACCAAGAAAATTGATTTTGAATAGCGGCTATAATGATCAAATTAAAAGGCAATTAAGCAAATTAATAAAAGTAGCACTTGAAGAAGATCTTGATGATTTGGGAGATGTTACTTCTAATGCCATTATCCAAGAGAATCAATGCGGTACGGCAAAAATTATCAGCAAGCAAGAAGGAATTCTCGCTGGCAGCTTTATTGCTGATATGGTCTTCCAGCGAGTCAACCGATCGATTAAAGTAATTCATTTAGCAAATGAAGGCGATGAATTAAGCAATATGCAAATTATAATGAAAATCGAAGGACCTTTGAAGAGCATTTTAATCGGCGAACGAACTGCACTAAATTTTTTGTCTCGATTAAGCGGTATTGCGACCCTGACAAATAGATTCGTAAAGATAGCGAATTTTAATCATGTTAAGATTTTGGATACGCGGAAGACGCTGCCGGGATGGAGGTATCTGGATAAATATGCCGTTCTTGTCGGCGGCGGCAAGAATCATCGATTTGGTTTATTTGATATGATCTTGATTAAAGAAAATCATATTGCGGCTGCTGGCAGCATTAGCCGAGCTGTCGCGCTATGCAAGGAATATCTGCAATCAAACAACCTAAATTTAATGATTGAAATAGAAGTAAAGAATTTAGAGGAAGTAATAGAAGCATTGGAAGCTGGTGTCGATCGAATCATGTTTGATAACATGACTCCCGAAAAGATAGTCGAGGCTATAAAAATAACAAAGGGCAACGTGGAAACAGAGATTTCTGGTGGCGTTAATGAAAACAATCTTAGCATATACGCGCAGGCGGGAATCGATTATATTTCTATTGGACGGCTGACGCATTCGGCGCCAGCATTTGACTTTTCGTTGCTATTAGAATAGCAAGTTTACATAATAATTATTATACGACTCCATTTATTTATAACTTTAATCAATTTTTCCTTGCCTTACTGATATTCTTCTTTTATTTTCGATGCCATTTTCTTCAGCGGCGTATTTATAGGTGATTTTATAATTTCATCGAGGTAATAAATCGCATCATCTATTTCATTATTTTGCTTGAGTGCCAGCGAAAGATAATATTTGGTTAGCAGATTATTCCTGTTCAACTTTAATGATTCTTCGAATTTTTCAATGGCACCTCCGATGCTATTTAATTTGAATAAGGCTTTTCCCCACAAGCAACAGGTTACGCTATCATTTTTGCCCAAATCCTTGGCTTTTGTCAGCGCAGCAATTACTTTGTCGTATTGTTTCAGCTTGTCAAAAGCAATCGCCAACTCTTTATAATAAATCCCTTTTGACGGCGATAGTTTTATCGCTTTTTTGAATGAATCCGCAGCTTCTTCAATTTTCCCAGCGCGCAACTGTGCTTCCCCCAAGGCATACCAGACATAATCATCATTGCTTTTCAATCTTAAATATTTTTGATAGATCAGAATTGATTTTTGAAAATTGCCGACGATATAATTACGATAAGCCTCGGCGTAATATTCATCCAGATTCCCAGTGGGCATTGCAATGCTTTTATCTTCGTCTTTCTCGGATATTTGTTGGGAAACTATAAGCCTATGAGCATAATTAGCCAAAACTCCTTTTTTATCATATTCAATCACTTTTTTAAAATAATAATTCGCTTTTTCTGTATTACTTAACGTTGAGTAGATTTTCGCTAATCCCATATAGGCCGTGGCCTCTTTGGGAGCTAAAGCAATTGCCTTTTCAAACATCAGAATTCCGTTCTGATAGTCTTTTAAAATACTGTAGACAGTCCCCAAGTTCAAAAAGGCCAGCACATTACTTTTATCAAAGGCAATTGCTTTTTCAAAGTGCTTCCGCGAGTTTTCAAACTTCCTTAATTTTAAATAGGCAGTACCAAGTATAAGATGTGCTCGATGGTATATCGGGCAAATAGCTAATGTTCTGGTTAATGCATCTATCGATTCAATGTATTTTTTTTGTTCAAAATAAGCGACGCCTAAATTAAAGAAATAGTCCGGGTTGCCCGGGCTCAATTTTGTTGCCGCGTTCCAGAATTGCACTGCCAACTTTAAATCATTCTTTCGGGCTAACAATATCGCTTTCTGATGATTCTCTTCTGCCTGTTGATTTATTTCAGGAAAGCTCCAATAAAGATAGATCTTCTCATTATCCTTCTTTATTTCAATCGGATCTGAATAATTGTCGGGCAGGTCAAGAATTTTTTTTAAAAAAATTCGCTTTTCTTCTGCAGTAGCTGATGAAGGATCAGTTTTTTGAATATGTTCTTTGATGTCACGAAGATCGATTGCAAGAACAGCTTTTTTGGATCGTGTGTCTTTTATCATTGCGAATTGTTGTTAATCTGGTTAATAATTATATTGCGAAACCTTATGGCAAGAATAAGTCGATCCCGAATTAAAAAGAGAGTAAAATCTCATAGCCTCTTTCTCTGCAATGATGGGCTATGAGTATAGGAGATTAGCAAAAGCAATCATGGTGCGCCAGGCGGGAATTGAACCCACAACCTTTGGCTCCGGAGGCCAACGCTCTATCCAATTGAGCTACTGGCGCTGCTGGTTCTTTACTACTTCTGATTGTATTCAATTTTTTTCATCAATTAAATTTACATAATTAAGAATTAAAAAGCAATAAAAATTTTGCTGCAAAGGTGGAATTAAGGGCAAATTTGCAACTGTGATTTGTTCGAGCGCACCAGATTTTATTTTATGATCAAAGCATCATACACATTAGAATTACCCGTCAGGAGATCACCGCCTCCCCCCTGCCATTCAGAGCTTATCTGAGTAACGTCTCGAAATTCACCAATTCCGCCCGCACCATGATCATCTTGCCCACCAACCAGAATAGCTAACCGCCAATGTTTCTGAAAATCACCAATAAATTTCCTGGGGATTGCAAAAGAAATTTCTTTCTTTTCTGTATTTTCCAGCGGCTTATCATTGGGCTGTGGATGATAAACCGCTAGAATTTGATGCTGATCATCTTCAATTTGCAAGCCTCCGCCTACAAATATAATCCTCTGATATTTCATATTGTTAGGTAATCGGTAATTGGAATTTCTAGGAATTTCTTGTTCCCCAGTCTTCCCGTTCTGCCTATCAATTGCAATCGCTACAAACGTGAGCTGAAAACCATATTCTGGATGCCAGCCTGGCTGAACCAGGTTTCGGAAAGTTAATCGAAAATAATAATTTTGTTGATCTTCAAACATCTGAAATTTTATTAGATCTAAAATTCCATCTTGATATAAGTTGCTCGTAGGATAAGTATAGCGTTTATTTGCCCCTCGATCATCTTTTTCAGCGGCTGTTTTGTCTATCAATTTTATTGCATGGTCATTCCAAGCTGCGATCTGTCGCCCCGACAAGCGGGGATATGACATTTCTCTTAAGCACTTTAAATTTTTATTGAGTTGAGGTACGGCAAACGAAATATAATTGAATAATTCTCTGGGAATTTGAAGCCGCTCTAAGCGGAATCCAACCGGCTTATCATCAATGGTCAGATTGATGGGATCAGCAAGTTCAATCCGTACTTTTCTTTCTTGTCCGCTTTGAATGGGAAAATTAAAGATAATTTTCTCTCCTGGGGCGGTTGCAAAATGAATCTCAACTGTCCAATTGCGATTGCCCTCAAGGTAGTTGAGCGAGATATGATAAGTTTGAGATTCCTGTTGCATGAGAAGATGAAGGTTCGTTTCGAGCAGCGGAATCCGACAAGCGAGGGAATTTATTGCGCCAGGCAGATGGGGTTCTAAAATGATCTTTTGGTGAGGAACATCGGGCTTGATGCCTATGAGGTCCTGGTAAATATTACGTAGGTATTCGCTGATGCTCCAGGCTTGCGTAACGGTGCCCGAGGGGGTTGGGAGGGATTGTCCTTGAAATGGCAGGGCATTCAATAATTCAGATAGCGTACCAATCGCCCCCAATTGCAAGCACTGGGTTGTTTCCGAATTTAATAATTCGAGCGCCAAATCTTCATAGCCATATTTCATGAGGCTACTGACTACGGGGCCGGTCAGCCATAACCAAATAGTGCCATTGTGGTAAGCAGCATCTTTGGGATAAAATGGCGGATAAAGGTGGTAAGGATGAAAATCAGTGTCATGTTGCCAAAGCGAAGCCACTCCATAGGGATAGGTCAGTTTAGTGACGACATCTTTTGCTACCATTAATTCTCGCTCAACACTTATTAACGGCTGTTCGGGAATCGTCACAGCAAAAATTTGATTGGGTCGAATTTTGGTATCTGGAACATCATTACCATCAAGATGATCGAATAGCGCCATCCGTTTGTCATTCCAAAATTTTCGTTGAAAATTTTGTTGCAACCGCCTGGCGATGTTTCGCCATTCATCGGCAATGTTGCTCTCTCCTACAAAATCAGCAATATTGGCCGATGCTAATAATTGTTGAAACCAGAGGGCTTGAATTTCAACCGCTCGATTGCCGCGCGGGGACCAGGCGCCATCGGGTCCTTGTGCATCCATCCAGGTTTCTGCTTCGCCATGGGTTAAAAAATAATTGTCGTCAATGTGATATTTCAAAGTGCCATCGATGGCGCGCTTCACAACTGGAAAAAGATTTTTCAAAATTTCAAAATCACCAGAGTAAAGATAATACTCCCATAATTCGCGCACAAACCATGGGGTAGCGTCGGCGGTATTGTAAATAATTTTATCGGTCGTTATTTGGTTAGGGATTCGGCCGTAATCTGGACTATCGGGATTGGTTGACTGAAATTGCGCAAATGACAGGAGAATTTCTTTGGCTGATTGCAATTGAGCGGTTACCAGGGTTGCTCCGGGGAGCGTAATAAAAGTATCGCGGCCCCAATAATTGCAAAACCATGGCAGGCCAGCAAAAATTCCCGTCATCTTTTTATTGAATACTGGCTGTTTCATCACCAGTTGATCCAGCGATAGCAGAGCCCAGCGAAATGCCTTATTTAAATCGGGAAGATTGGTTTCGAAGTGACAATCCCCCAGCAATTTGACCATACGCTGTCGCCTGGCGTTGACATAGGTTTCAAAGTTTTGAGGCATTTGCGCCGCTAAATTTCTAAGTTCGGATTCGTTCTCCGCTACCAGGATGTAAATTCGAAAGAAATCTTTGGCAACGCGAAATACGCCAATCTGCCTGACTGGCAAATCATAGTGCGTGAGAGTCCGAGCATCCGATTTGTAGTTTGCCGAGCAATCGATACAGATACCAATGCAATACGAAAAACCTGCCGTGGAATTTTTGTTTTTTGGTGTCAATAATAATAAATCCTGATTCTTTAGCCAATTTTCTTCCCAGGCCTCAGGATTGAAATTGTCATCGAATAAAGGAGTGAAGTCATACGAATGAAGCTCCGGCGCCGCATATTCAAGAACCAGACAATTAATGTTTTCCAAAAAATAGAGATTTTCGACTACGTCCTGGTTAAAAATGCGGGAGATATGATCGGGGTATGCCTTAATTTGTGCCGCCGCCTTTCGCGAGATGATCTGGCCATCAATGGCAATTGAGTAATCGGCGAGGTATTTTTGTGAGCTGACATAGAATCCTTGATGCCCATCTTGAAAGGTACTACCAGTAAAACCATAGAAAAAAGCGGATTGCTTATTGGTGAAAACAAAGGGCCGGCTTTCCTGTGATGCAACTTCGATGGCAAGCGGCTCAAATTCGGTTGTATCAATCGGCATTTTGGTGGCTCTCTGCTTTCCACAATTCACGCCTATTAAAATTATCAATATCAGCGCGCCAGTTTTTTTCATCGACTTTTCACCGTTTTAGACTATTGAATGCTGGTATGAGCTTGCATGGCCGGATAGCAGCGGTTGGTTATTTGACTAATTTGGCAACAGGATCGCGATGAACCAAAATGCTAAGCATTTTCAGTTTGATATAATCATCGCGCAGCATGAAATAGCCCTTAAATTGGCCTTTCCAGGCACCACCTCCCGAGTCTTTGACCAGAAACCAGGTACGATCGCCCAATTTTTGATAACCAACGAGGTGCATGGCATGATCATCGGTAGTCAGGTTGGACTGTATTCTGAATTCACGTGCACCTTGATTGATTGCGGCGGAAGGAATATCAAAACTTGGAATAACCGCCAGATCAAATTCTCCATTCCTGCCGATTTCAGAGGTATCGCCAGCAATAGCCAACGAGTAGCCCTGTTTTAGCGCATCTAAAATTGCGTTATAAAACACGTCCAGAGGAACATTAAAATAATCGCAGCTATGCCACCAATTATCGGGCGATTTCAATTCAGCTTTTTGATAGAAAGGCGCATACATCACCGACATAAGTGGTAAATAATCATCAGGATCTAACTGAAGATACTCCTGCATAAATTGGATAGGCGTTATTTGTTTTCCATCCAGAACGATAGTAGTGGGCGGTTCTCCCAAGTATTTGTTTAAAATTATTTTTATGGTAGCGATCACTTGCTCTTCGTCCCAGATCTCATATTTTTTGATATATTCCAAATAAGATTTTATTTCACGGAACATTGCAGCGTGATTGTGTCGAGCCTGACCGTGAGTCAAGCCAGTAAAATCGGCGGCTCTCACCAGTCCGTACTGTCGCATTCGCTCTAATACAGCATTCTGTTCTGAACCTTCACCAACAAATGAATCACCGCGTTCTCGGACAAATCGCCTTACTTTTTCGACATATTCCCAATAAACAATGTACATTTCTGACAGCTTGACGGCGGTACGGCCTTTGCGCGCCAATTCCGATTCTAAAAACGAGATAGCGGAGAAGCACCAACAGGTGCCAGTGGTATCCTGAGTTATTGGCGGCAAATGCGAGAGCATACGAAATCCATCCAAAGAGGTAGGCCGTGATAACTTCGAAAAATCCATGGTCAGGACTTCTTCGATCCGGCCAGATCGATTTTTTGTTTCATAGCGCGGCAGGTCCTGCGCAACGAGAACAGATGCGAGCAGAATGACGGCCAGCAGGGAATAAAATAGGTTTCGCATTGGAGCTCCTTATTGAAAATAATATGGATATCGTCGCGGTATTTTTTTTTGTTGCCTATAATTTCGCGCCAGGTCTAAGAATATTTCCACATCGCGATCAAGATCAAAGGGGGCACCATCAAAATAAAACAGTCGAATTGGAAAATTGTCATGAGCTTTACTCACCTGAGGATAAATTGTTTCACAAACAATGCCATTCATGCAGGTGAATGGGCTGATGTCGATGACTCCATCGGCTCCGTGATGATATAAATAGATCGCTTTGCCGACATTCAACACCATTTCGCCCAGCGCTCCAGCTTTAGGAAGGTAGGGACGGCTATAAGCTAAAATCTGTCGGATATCATCTGGTTCTTCATAGCCGACAAAATCAGCTTGAAATGGCTGCAATAGATAGCGTTCATCATGCCGCTGGATAGCAAATTTGATTTTTGCTGCTACCATATCTCGGGAAAAACGTTTCCCGGCGCGAATCAGTCGCCATCGCTGCTCATCGTTGGTATACCAGAGCCATTCGGCAATATCCGAAATCCAGATTTCACCGCCCAATGCTTCGATCTTATTAATGAGATAATTGTGGCTGAACTCATTTAGCCGACAAAAAATTTCACCGACCACCCCGATGAGCGGTTTATCTTTCGTAAAGCGAGCTGGCAATGAGTGATAGCGATTCCTGGCGCGAATCAAGGTTTGCCGCAGTTGTTTCAAACAGCGCGTGGGTCTAAGGCCGTTGGTTCTCAGAATTAAGCTAAGCTCATCCAGCGTATGATGAAACAGCTCATCGGCTAAACTTTTATTCTTAGTGTAGGGTCTAATTTTCAGATGGAGCTTCCTCAGGCAGTCGCTGGCCAATAATGCGTGCCAGGAGGTTCGGATGAGCGCGCGGGCGGCGTCGCCAAAGCCCTCATAGCCATTGGCGCTGCTCGGAGAAATGACCAGTGCCTGTTCGTAAGCTTTTTCTTTCAGGATCTTTTTCAGCACCGCCTGATATTGGCCAAAGCGGCAGGGTCCACCAGAAGTGGGCAATAAAAAAGCGGTTCTAGCCGGATCGAAGCCCGGGTCGTTGATGACTTTCAAGAAATCGCCCAGGGTTACTCGCTCCGGCAGGCACTCATCGCCGTTTAGATATTTCGCGCTTAGTTCCAGGGTGCTGGCATCAGAGGCAGGTGATGGTTGAGCCTGAATGCCGGCAGCTTGAAATACAGCCGACATTAGTTTTGCACCGCTGTAGCTCATGCGCGGAATATAAAGCAATCTGCCGATTATCGAGGCGTTATTTTTGGTTGGTTTTCCATTCATGTATGTTGTTGCTCAGATTTTCCATCATAATTTTGATGCCCGGTCCAACAAATTTGCTTACAAATTCTGATGATTTTAGCTTAGTCCTGAGAACAGGTTAATTTTCTTTTGCTTTCCAAACTATAGACCAATGCCATTACAGTGCTGAGACCGTTGGACATCACCCTGCGCCAGAAATTATTGCTAATCAAATGCGAAATTTTAAAATGACCGATTCGTCAGCCAGGTTCTGCGTATGAATTGCTGAAAATCGGTTTTGGGCGTGGTATTGTTAAGAGAATACCGCTGGCAAGCTCTCCCCTGAACTTTAGCCGAGAGCATCAAAAATAGTTTGTCTCGCTGCACCGAAAAATCGACATAACTGCTAACTCCCAGCGTGTCGATAATCTGCTCCAGATCTCGGGATGAAGCCAACTTGTGATTGGCGATTGAGAGCAGCTTATCGCCAGCTTTGAGGCCGGCATGAGCTAATGGCCCATTTTCGCTTAAATCCAGGACTTCATTGGTCTCATCAGAGATTCTAATATAGCCCAAATCCGCTATGGTGTCCAACTTTGATCGGAAAAAAATGCCGGCGATTTGAAAGGTGCTTTCAATAGGCGGTGTGAGTACGCCATAGATGTATTTATCGAAGAATTCAGAAACATCAACGCCGCTGACGGCTTTGATTGCTCGCGGTAGTTCGGACTCCTGATAACCACCATCCCTAAGACCGAACCAATTGTTCATGAACAAAATCACATCATCCAAGGAACGCTGATTTTTCGAGAGGTCGCGGATTTGTAAATCGAGCAAGACGCCCATCAGGTGACCTTTGAGTCGAATGAATTGATTCGCACGGGGATCATCGCCGAATACTGCAGGAAGTTGACTCAATGGCGTATGCGAGTATTCAAAATAGCGGTTTAGCGCATTGACTAAACGAGCATACTCCTGGATGAACTCATCGGGGGATATTAAACCGGCTCGAACCAAATTCAGATTGGCATAATAATCACTAACGCCGCTAACAAACCAGTGCCGATCAACAAGACCTCTGGCATACGCCTCATTTTTGCTAGGTACGGGATAAAATCGAAAACCGTTCCAGGTTTGAAAAAAATTGCTGGCAACCATTCGGACGATTTTCAGCAAGTCATCTCGGGCGGTTTGTACCGGCGCATAGATAATACTGCAATTTTCGTAGGCTTTGGATGCCATTATAACATTGTCGGGATACATCCGGAAAATAAATAAGTACGTATCAAACGGTACGTCCTTAAAAAGTTGAAGCTGGTTGGTCATCACTTTATGAGTCATCGTGGACAGAGAGTCGTAATTGAATTTTTTGTCCCCATCCAGGATGATATAGCAGGTGCGATTTTGAATCGTAAAGAAGATATCGGCAAACGGAGCAAGATATAGCGGCCGGTTGAGCAATTGCCAATAGTTATCGGCATGATAGACAAACTGCTGATCGGTGAGTGCGAGTCCTGTTGCCAATTTCCAACGATGGGGGACGCGAACGGATAACTGAATCGGCAAACGATCATATTCGCGAATGCACATAAAGAGCGATGCGCCGTCCACTCTGGCAAAACGTCGGCTGAGGCACTCGCCAAGCACATTGTCCCTTTGTTTTTTGATCTTGTAGGAAATAATGACGATATTACTGTTCTGAGCATGAATCGTCCAGGCATTAGCAGCAGTTTGGGTGATGGTTAGCGTATCGCCGTAATCACCGATCGCGCTGATTTTGGTGATACTGGCGGCGACCGCCGCAGCAGATCGCTGCTTTAGAGGAGGCAAATCAGGAATAAAGGCGTACAGATGCTTGTTCCGATTATTGTCAACGTTGATGGTGATATTGAAACCATCCCATCGCTCCTCATCTATTTCCAAATAGTATGATAGTTTCTCCTGAGAGGAAACCGGCCTCGCATCCATTGAAATAGAAGCAAGCGACAGCAGGGTGTATGAGAGAAAGAATTTCACTGCTGACATAAAAAATCTTGATAATTTGCTCATTCCAACCTCCGCCATCAAAACCTCAACTATCAATCGTGTCAATCGTTTCAAATAAGGTAGCTGGTCCTTGCTGCGAACGATTGAGGCGGGTGGCTGTCCTGCCGTCACCCATAATCGGGACAGCCACGCTGCCTGAAATCGAGCACCTGCTACCGCGCTCCTGCAAAACAGGAGCGTTAGAAATACCCAAAGTTGCCTGGTTGATCAGGCGACAGAGGCGACTACATGCCGTACATCGCTATAATCTCTTCTTTGGTTTTGCCTAAAATATTATATTTTTTGCCCACTTTTATGAACGCATCAAGTGCCTGGTCGAGATGATGTTGCTCGTGTCCGGCTGAGATTTGCGTTCGGATTCTGGCCTGTCCTTTGGCCACCACCGGGAAGAAAAAGCCAATGGCATAAATTCCCTCGGCATACAAATTGCGTGAAAAATCCTGGGACAATTTGGCATTGAACAACATCACTGGCACGATCGGGGTATCGCCTTCTTTCAGGATGAAGCCGGCATCGGACAACCCCTTCCGCCAATAGGCGGCATTTCGCTCCAGTTTATCCCGGCGTTCGGTAGTTTGAGACAGGATTTCAAGAACTTTCAGAATGCCGGAAACAATCACCGGCGCCACGGTATTGGAGAAGAGATAGGGTCGAGCTCGCTGACGACAAAGCTCAACAATTTCTCGGCGACCGGAAACACAGCCGCCAGAAGCTCCGCCCAGGGCTTTGCCAAAGGTGGTTGTAATAATGTCGATTTTGCCCACTACCCCATATTTCTCGTGAGTCCCGCGTCCGGTGCGACCGATGAAGCCAGTGGCGTGGGAATCGTCCACAAACACCATTGCGTCATACTTTTCGGCCAGCGCCACCATTTCGTCAAGCCTGGCAGTATCCCCATCCATCGAAAAAACACCATCCGTGATGATCACTTTGAGCCGTTTGTCGGCATGAAATTGCAGCTTTTCTTCCAGATGCTCCATATTCGAGTGTTTGAAGGTGTCGTGCTGGGCTTTGCAGAGACGAATCCCATCAATAATCGAGGCGTGGACCAGCCGATCCGAGATCATCACATCCTGTTCATTTAAAATGGCTTCAAACACACCCGCGTTGGCATCCATGCAGGAGGGAAAGAGCACGGTATCTTCGGTTCCCAAAAACTCCGTCATTTTCTGCTCCAACTGGTGATGAATATCCTGCGTGCCGCAGATGAAGCGAACCGAAGACATGCCATAGCCGCGATAATCCAATCCGGCATGAGCAGCCTGGACCACTTCCGGATGGCTGGATAGACCGAGATAGTTATTGGAGCACATGTTGATTACTTTTTTTAATTTGGAGCCAGCGGGAAATTCGACCTCGATCTCCGCAGCTTGTGGGGCGTGAATATATCGTTCTTCCTTAAAAATCCCTTGATCGCGAATCGCCTGCAAATCCTGCTGGTAAAGTGCACGAATTTGATTGCTAAATGCCATGATAGCTTCTCCCCTATTATCAAATGCGATTTGAATGAATCACAGTTCGGACGTCGTGGCGGTGTGAATGGGCCCATAATTTGGATTGGGCCAATTCGCTGTTTTTGAGATTCTCAGATAAATTGCCGGACCAGTTCACAAATTTTGGTTACGGTATCAAACGCTTCTGGAGTTGCTTTGTCATCGGGAATGGAAATTTTGTACTTATTTTCCAGAAATCGCTTCAACGAAACCATGGAGAACGAATCGACAATCCCGCCGGAAATCAGCGGCGTATTCACCGTTATCTCTTGATCTTCATCTTCGAGATACTCTTTTTTCACATAATCCAATACGATTTTTTGCATTTCATCCATAATCCATCTCCTTGCAGGTTAGCTGTTCAAAACCAAAGTTCGGTACGCTGTTTTAACAAAAATTATTGGGATTTCGGCGATATTCAAATCTGGTGTGACTCTGGAATATGAATCGTATTCCACCCTGGTATTTGGTCATCAGAATTACTGCTGAAAATTCCCTTTTTACTATTGTTGGTCCATCCAATGTTAATCGTTTTCCAATGTAGAGGTATCCCCTATCTCCTCACCCCATTCTTTGGCCCGCAGGAGGCGGCGCATGATTTTGCCACTCCGTGTCTTGGGCAGCGAATCGACAAATTCAATTTCCTGCGGCATGGCCAATGGAGAGAGCTTTTTTCTGATGAAATTCATGATATTCAGTTCCAGATCCGCATCGGCGTTATAGCCCGGCTTGACCGACACAAATGCTTTCACCATTTCCATATTGATTGGATCGGGTTTGCTCACCACCGCCGACTCGGCTACAGCTTCATGCTCCAGTAGCGCGGATTCTACCTCAAAGGGGCTAACCAGATGGCCGCCGGTGTTGATCACATCGTCATCGCGACCGACAAACCAGAAATAACCGTCGCTATCCACGGTTGCTCGGTCACCAGAGATATACCAACCGTTGATAAATTTTTTCTGGTAGGTAGCCTCATTTTTCCAATAGGTTCGAATCATTGCCGGCCAGCCGGGCTTGAACGCAATCAGACCAATAGTGCCGTTCTGGGACAGCGGCTCATGTGTCTTCGGATCCAATATCGCACCGGTTATCCCAGGAAATGGTTTGCCCATTGAACCAGGTTTAATTTTCATGCCAGGATAATTGCTGATCATGATCGAGCCGGTTTCGGTTTGCCAATAGGTATCATGGAACGGCAACCCAAAAACCTTCTCCGACCAGATAACGGCTTCGGCATTTAGCGGCTCACCAACGCTTGCCAGATGGCGCAGTGAGCTGAGGTCATATTTCTTCACAATCTCATTCCCGGCTTTCATCAGCGAACGAATGGCTGTGGGGGCAGAGTACCATACCGTAATGCGATATTTTTCAATAAATCGGTACCAGGCATCAGCAGAAAAACCAGCGTCCAGGACGCATTGGGTGATGCCCAAACTCCAGGGGCCAATGATGCCATACGACGTACCGGTCACCCAACCCGGATCGGCGGTGCACCAATAGATATCATCGTCCTGCAAATCCAACACCCATTTGGTGGTCAAATATTGTGAGATCAGTGAGTAGTGCACATGTTGAACGCCTTTGGGCATACCGGTTGTTCCAGAGGTATAATGCAATACGGATGGCGTTTCCGCAGTAGTTGGAAAAATTTCAAGTTTCTCAACGGGGGTGGCATTTTCCAATGAGAAGGCAATTTCCCGCTCTGGTAGCGGCTTTGGATCGTCATAGTCAACGATGATAATATGCTTCAACGCCGGCAATTTGTCCTTGATTTTGCGAACCTTTGCGACATGTTTTTTTTGAGTGATAATGGCCGTGGTGGCGGCATTTTCCAGCCGTACGAACAGCGACTCATCGCCAAAAGCCGAAAACAGCGGCTGAGCAATGGCACCGATCTTTAAAATGCCAAGGAAGCCAAGATAAAGCTCGGGCACGCGATCCAAAAACAGGCACACGCGATCACCATTTTTGATCCCTAACTGTTTAAGGAAGGCGCCAATGGTATTACTGGCTAAGCGGATTTCGTTATAGGTATATTGCTTTTGGTTGCCAGTTGCCCCCTCCCATAACAACGCAATTTTAGCGGCTTTGCCCATCTGACAGATGCGGTCGGAACAGTACCAACCGATATTGATGGTAGCACCAGGTTTGTAACCAAGCTCGTTCTCTGAAATCGACCAATCAAAGTTCTTTACCCGTTCTTCATAAGATCCGATGTGGGACATAGTTACTCCTGCTCCAAAATGATTATAGCGACTGCCACTTGTTTAAGATGAGATACTGACACATGTATTTTCGAAACATGCAAGGCTTCAATTATTTTTTGAGCCTGGCCCGAAACGACGATATTGGGCTTACCTAACTCGTCATTGATCATGGCAATGTCCTGCCACGATAACCCATTGCGCCATCCCGTTCCGATCGCTTTAAAAAATGCTTCTTTCGCAGCAAAGCGAACGGCATAGTTTTGGGCTTTATTTCTGAGCTTGCCCTCGCAATAGCGCACCTCATTTTCAGTAAAGATTCTATGGATAAAATTTTCAGCACCCGAATCAAGCTGCTTGGCAATGCGAGGGACTTCGATGATATCGATGCCAATGCCAACAATCAAACCGGAAATTCCTTTCAAAAATTGGTCGTTACCTGCCATTATCGAAGCAGCAGCATTTTTTTCTGCAGGCGGAATTGTGCCACTCTAAGTTGATAAAGATAAACGCCCGATGCCACCAATTCACCTTTATCACTGGTACCATCCCAGAACGTTGAATAATAGCCTCTGGCTCTTAAACCGTCAACCAGGGTGCGCACTCTTTGCCCATGAAGATTAAAAATGTCCAGCCTTACCTGTTGCAACGATTCTCCAGCAATTTGATAGTCAATCCTGGTATAGCGATTGAAGGGATTGGGATAGCTTTGGGCTAAATCATGCGCGGTTGGGAGTGGCTGCTCAATATAACCGCCTTGCTCCACCACAAGAAAGGCCTGCGAAGTAATCTCGATATCATCAATAAAAACCCCGGTGAAATTACCCTGGGGCTGCGGCTGGTCGTCGCTCACCCACTGAAATCGAACTCGGCTCAAGGTACCGGCGGCGATATGAGATAGGTCGTAGCGATACGCTAACCAATCATTGCCCATCAGCATCGAATCCAGCGCTCCGCCGCTGCCAATGAAATCTAATTTTTGCCACCTGATGCCATCAAATATCTCGACATAAAAGCCATTCACGCCATAGATAGCCACATTATACCAGGCCCAAAATGTCAGTTGGCTTTGATGCCCCAGATAAAAGGGCGGGCTTTCCAGCACGGCGTGATCGTTGGGCAGATAGTTACCCGTCGCTTCATCACCACAATACCACGAATGCGCGCCGGAATGAGAATTCCTGGTGGATAGGTGCCAATGATTGGCAGTTGCATTCGGCAGCGACCACTCTCCTACCCCTTGTTCCAGATTATCCTGAAAACCAGTGGCGCCGATCGTCATGTTAAACTGAAGTACGAACTGGTAGCCATCCCCGGTGCGAACGCTTATATTGAGAATTGGAAAACAGGGCAACTGCGGCTGCTTAATCTGAACAATGAATGAATCCACGACCACCTGTCCAGCGGCAATCTCGCTCCAGAGGCAGATTTTGGGTTCGATTTGAAGCTGAGGGTCAGCAGTCATCAACGATGCTTGAACCTGAGTCGCCGCCGTCAATCCTTCATTTGCCAAAGCGATGGTTAGATAGCACTTTTCACCTGCTTCGGGAATGGAGTTGCCATTACCCCAAGTAACATCATTGATTTTGTGATAGACGAAAGAGATCACCGGCGTGGTGCAGTTCAGGCCGAGCGTCTGCTCCCATGTCAGCCCCGTTTCCGCGGATATCGTAGCATTCAGGTGCAGCGTATGGCCATTGGGACATTGCTGGCTAACAACTATTCTTAAAAAATCCAGGCATTCGATACTATCGCCGGGGGCGATGTCGCCAGCGTTGAGGCTGCCATCATAGATATCAATCAATGAATCACTTGAGCTAATTTTTAAGGCGACCCGCTGCGCCATGGTATCGCCGAGATTTTTCAATTTTAGCTTTAGGCGAACTGCTTCACCTGGATTGATTAAACCATTCCCATTGCCCGAGCTGTCGTCGATGCCAATATCTGAACAAATCACGTAAGGCGCGGTGGATCGCACCGCGATGGTCTTTTCAACCGGCAGAGAATTTGGGGCAGTGATGGTTAGCTCGATGGGTTTCGAAGCATCAATCAGCGTAACAGCAAATTGAATCTGACCCGCGGCATCGGTGGTACCATATTGATAAATGTTGTCAGCCTGCCGGATACACACCATGGCGCCTTCGGCGGGTAAACCGCCAGCGGTCACGGTCACCGGAACGAGGGTATTGCCGGTGACCAACTGGGCTGGCGCTTGCACGGCCAGACGCGAGGGCACTGCTGTCCAGACTGGCATTTCGGGATCACCCAATAAATTTATCTCATAGATGCACCAGCGATAGACATTTTCTTGCTGGGCAAACGGCACGTAATAGGCCTTTGCGAGTGCCAGAGCCAAACCCAAATTGGTGATTCGTTCTTTGAATATAAATCGGAAAAATTGAAAATCGAACCGGTCAGAATAGCCATACCCCGGATTGCCGGGCGAACCCCAACCATAGCGAGAATTGCCAATAAACGCCACTCCCCCACCCTGGGGATTATTCACGAAATCCTCGGCAATGCAAGGGACTTCAAAATTAGCCGGATAGCAGCCGATGGAATAGAGGATCCCTTGCGTGGCGTCATTGGTCAAAGCCTGCATGTCAGCTCTTCGAAAATAGCCATCCCCCATGCCCATGACATTGGCACTGGCATGACCGTGATGGTTGATGATATGTTGGCCAGCGTTGATCGCCGCGCGAACTGTGGCAATGGATTCATTGCCCAGGTCTTCGTAAAGCTTGGTGATATGGTAGAAACCAGGCGGCAGGTAGGCCTGTTCAATCATATCTTTGCCGATGCCGGTATTCGTGTACGGATCGGCCCACAATATTTCCGCCGCAAACAACATGTTTCGTTGGTACCCCAGCGGAGGATTTTTCTCGTAAGCCAGCACCTTGTTGACAAAAACCTTGGTCTCTGTCGCATCTTCCACGGGTGCCCGACCGATGATGACTTCCGGGATCATATTAATAGAATCGGCTATTTCACCGTAAACGGCATCGCCGTCATCATTCCAGGAGCCATCCAGATCGGCATAATATAAATCACAGGGAATTTCGTTTTCCCGAGGATCGCCGCCGAATTTGCAATCCATGGCAAATGCGGTTCTCGCGGGAATAATAT
The DNA here is from genome assembly GCA_964647995.1 of uncultured Cytophagia bacterium. GTDB lineage: Bacteria > Zhuqueibacterota > Zhuqueibacteria > Thermofontimicrobiales > Thermofontimicrobiaceae > Thermofontimicrobium_A. The sequence continues at coordinate 55,014 of CAZYNP010000013.1, read as the reverse complement.
TGACATCTCCACCCAGCAGCACCCATTTCACGCCCCAAAGCTTTATGGCATGGCGGATAAAATTTCGGATCTGTTCTGGTCGATCCGTCCCGGGAAATTTCGTATAAATGTATTCCACCGTAGCGATCGTGCTCGGAACGCCCTTTTTGGTTTTCCAATCTGCGAGAGGTTTGAAATTGGGCTCCAGCGCATTACTGGTAATGATCAAATACTCGTATTTCGACATCGAAGCCGCAGTCGCTGGGCTGGTCATGGTCATGCCATTTACGAGTTTCGATGCCAGCATCGATGAAAATTCGGTCGCAGCGAAAGCCTGTTGAGCGCCGGGGTGGCTTGCTGCTGCCGTCACAATTTGAAAGCGGAGGTCAGAGTAGAAGAACAGCTTTCTCGCCACGGGCTGGTACTGCAATGGATAGACTCGCAGCGCGATCAGTTTGACATTGCCCGCGGCCACTTCGCCCCCCAGTTCGATAACCTGGGCTGGAAATGCCGCATCGGAGGTATAAATAGGCGTTGGGACAGCAATTGCTCCCCGGCTATTGTGATGGGCCGAAAGAATTTCGGGCGGCGCCGCCGGAATAATCGAATATTCGCCCGCCAGCAATTCGCGCTCGGCAGCGATCAGTTCGATACGATCGATGCGCTCATGGATAGGGATAGTCAAATGGATAATTTGAAACGGCAGTTGTGGGGCGCCCACCCGCGACGATAATTCGAGTCCAGTCATCGTAACCAGATCGAATTGGTATTTCCTGGAAAAAACCAAATCGGATTTATTAAATTGGACCCGGTTGCTAATATCTTTTGCCATCGCAAGGCAGGCACCAGCCAGCATGAGGCAAAGCGTTCGGGTTATAATGTCAAATGATTTCTTCATTAACGTTTTTCTCTGCATTGAAGCGAACCAATTCGTCAACGTTATCAGGGCAAATAGACCATCTTTTTGGTCAGGCTGGTCGTAGCTGGTTCACGGAGTTGCAGCCGATAAAAATAGATCCCTGCTGTTACTAAATGGCCTGCGTTATCTCGAGCATCCCAGACGACATGATAATTGCCTGGAACTTGAAATTCAAGCTCAAAGGACCTAACAAGTTGGCCAAGGGCATTGATTATTTCAAGTTTTGCTGCAGAGGGAAACGCGACCGCAACGTTCCATTGCGTTAGGTTATTAAAGGGATTGGGATAGTTTTGTGAGAGCCATGCCGAACCTGGCAGCCCGTCTCGGGGTGCTGCGGCAACAGAGGTGAGCATTAAATTTTCGGTACCGCCCGCTTTATGATAGCGTTCGGCAAACTCCTGCAGGTATAAGTTGGCGATCACCTGGCTCTTGATGATCAATAAATTTTCGTCATTGCTTTTTTCAGCCGCGTTGCTCCAATTGTACGACCCGGTCGCCAGGGTAGGATTGGCCGAACGACCATCGCCATCGATGATCAGGTATTTATGATGAAGATATTTGGTTTCGTTATCGAGATGCACATCGGCCGGCGGATTCCAGGGTTGGCTGCCGGTGCCAATCAAATTGTAATATTGGCTGCCCGATAGGTCCTCGCCATCGATAACTCCCTTGACTTTAAACAGCGGAACATTTTTCCATTTATCATGCATGGCATTGGCGATTGCTGACTGATTAAATATCAGCATGCAAAAATACAATGAGTGCTGCGCCTGCTCGATTGCAGCAACCAAAGCCGTTAGAGCCTGATCCGAAGGGCTCATGTATTGCAAAACCTCGATGCCATTGATATTGAAGCGGTGGGGGGTGTTGTCGGTTTTGCGAGATCCGAACCGAGATTTGGCCGGATCGGGTACGTCGTTCTCGCTGCCCCACATTTCGTTGAACTCGATGGTATAGCATTCAGCCAGCGCTTGATCCTGGATTTCGATCACGTTTTCGGCATTATACAATCGGGCCGATTCGGTGGCATTATATGAACCCGTCCAGACCCAGTCATCGGCGGCCGAGGTGGCATCGCGATGATCGACAATCATGAATTTGTTATGCATCGCGGCATTGCCGTTATTGTCCCCAAAGCTATCGTTGATAATGGGCACCCGGGCATTTTTGAGGAACTGAACAGCATCGCTGTCGCCAGGTCGTTGGGAATCATAATCATAAATGACGCGCACCTTCACCCCACGCTGAAACGCCCCCACCAACAAGCCCGCAGCTTCATCCGGAAAATAAAAACAGAAGTCGATGGAATATTTGGCAGCTTCGATCCGGGCGCCCAGCTTATTCAGTAGATTCACCTTTTCGGCGTTGATGCCATACTGGTCATAGCTTGGATCCACGGACTGACTAAAATAGACATTCATCTTGCCGGTGGAAGATGGATCAGAGGCGCTCATAACGATAGCATCGGCTGAAAGCTCATAATTGCCGCTTGCGCCGGCGCCGACTCGTACATGATACAGCGTTGCAGGTGTTAGTTGGGTCAGATGAACCAGATGGTTGTTCACCGATTCCTGGACAACGATGGTATCGATTTCATAATTTAAAGTTTTGCCGTAAATGACGATGGAGTTGGTGGGACTTTGGGTTTGCCAGGTGAGATCCATGGAATTAGGCGTAATATTCTTTTCGACCGGGCCGGCGATGATTTCTAAACCAGATTTGTCGATGATATCCGCTTTGAAACGAGGTAGCAGTTGATAGCCCTGAGTATAGGGGCTTTCAGGATCATATTGCTGGATCACGCCGATGACATCAAAACGGCCGGCTGGCGCCACCGCATTGCTGAGATCGGTATCTTTGTCAATTCGAATTTCACAAGACCCTGTGGCATCGGTTAAAATATAATTACTGCCAGCGCCGGAGACGGTCCACTTGCTGGTATTAACGGCTACATCGTTGATGCGAACCAATCGCCCCTCCAGCTTTTCAACACCATTAGCGCCCTCGTTGGCGACATCCCGACAGGTAACGAGCCAAGGCTCCAGCGATGGTGACTTGGCAATGCGGAGCAAAATGGTGACATTTTTCAATTCTGTCAGTCCGCTATATTGGGTCACCGTGCCTGATATTTTAACTGAATCACCAATCGCAACTTTGGAAACAAAGTTCGCATCATAAATCGCCACTCCACCGGTGCGATCCTCAACTGCGCCGGTGATGCCAAACTGATTGCTGACAGTCACTTCACCGACGACGGTAACCGTCTGATTCAACAGCATCGGAACGCCCTGGGCATCATTTTGGTGAAGATTAGCTATGTCGATGACCTGAGCCGCAGCGGAGGTAAATATCGTGAGAATTACGCCAAGAAGGATGCCACTTTTTTTCAACCTAAGCCTCAATTTTATGTCAACTGGAATCATAAATTATGAACGTAGATTTTTTAGTTGTCCTAAATATAAACATAAATAATTTTTCAGTCAAGTACATTATCAGAAAAATTGTAAAACCTCTCTTGTGAGTGGACAGAGCTACTGACCGGTCGCTTAACTTATTGAAATTTTGGAAGGATTCCATTCTTAAGCGACCGGTCAGTCTACCGATAACCGATCTTTTACGAAAAATTGCTTGTATTTTGATCGCATAAGTGCTAAATTGAACTCTGTTGGGGGTCCTTGAGTATATAAAAATGACCAATTTTAATATTCCTGGTAGAGCAAAATGTTATGAGGCAACTGGTGAAGCGATTGATCACAAAACTGCTGTGTGTGCTGCTGGTGAGTGTGACCTCCATCGCCGTGGTTCAGGGCCAATACTACTTTGGCCGAAATAAGGTGCAGTACAACAATTTTACCTGGTACGTTTTAAAGACCGAGCATTTTGACATCTATTTTTACCCAGAAATGCGCGAGTTGGCCGATATTGGGGCCGCCTCGGCTGAAGCAAGCTACCGATTCCTGGAGAACAAATTCAACCACAGCATCTCCCAGCGTATTCCGTTGATCTTTTATTCCAATCATGCGCATTTTCAACAAACGAACACCATCCCATACCTCCTTCCGGAAGGCGTGGGTGGCTTTTTTGAATTTATCAAAGGTCGGGTAGTCGTGCCATCGAATGGCTCCATTTCCGATTTCAAGCGAGTGATTCAGCATGAATTGGTCCACGTATTCACCCACAGCAAACATTATCAAATTTTAAGAGATCATCGGAAGACGCACTTTCCTTCCCTGCCGCTCTGGTTTATTGAGGGATTGGCGGAATATTGGTCCCAGGGGTGGAATGATGAGGCAAATATGTTTATCAAAGATGCCGTCTTGAACGGTTATCTGGTCCCGCTTGAAGAGATGTACCAGATTTATGGCACGTTTTTGATGTACAAAGAGGGGCAGGCGATCTTCAAATACATCGAGGACACGTTTGGCGAGCATAAGATCATCCAACTGATCGAAAATAGCTGGAAGTCCGATAACTTTTCGGATGTGATGAAACTGACCATCGAATTGGATTACAAAGAATTTGATCGGGCCTGGCTGTATTATCTGAAAAAAGAGCATTATCCGATTTTAGCGGAGAATGATTTTCCCGAAATGATCGCGCGGCAGCTCACTTTTCAGGGGATTAACACCAAGCCGACTTTTTACCGCCACAATGGCCAGGCAAGCCTGGTTTTTGTTTCCAATCGTACCGGCTACTCGGAAATCTATCGCTCCCCGATTCCTGCTGAGAAGCTGAATAAAGAAAAATCGGTAGAAGCCCTGATCAAAGGGGAGCGCAGTGACGATTTTGAAGCGTTCCATATTTTGAATAGCAAAATCGACGCACATTCGGGCGGCACGTTGGCATTCGTTTCCAAAAGCGGTGAAAGCGATCTCATCTATCTGTATGACTTAAAGAATAAAATCGTCACGAAGCGAATGAAATTCGATGATCTGGTCACCCTCTACTCGCCGGCTTGGTCGCCCGATGGCAAGCGAATTGCTTTTACGGGCATCGACTTCGCGGGCAAAAGCGATCTGTATATAGTCGAGGTTGAATCAGAACACCTGCAACGCTTGACCAACGATTTTTTTGACGATCGGGATCCAGCCTGGGCGACCGAAGGCGAATTCATCTATTTCAGTTCGGATCGGACACATTCTGACCAGGGTAGTTTTTATAATATTTTTGTATTGAACCGGTTGACCGGGGAAATCGGCTATGTCACCAACGGTTTTCATAATGATTACTCGCCGGCTGTTTCGCCGAGCAACCGCTACCTGGCCTTTACTTCGGATCGCGATGGCGCGTTCAATATCTGGTTGATTGAAAATCCGGGTGCAGCCAATTCGACCTATCTGGCCGATCAGAATTGGACCGCCGCGGCCACACCAATGCCACCTGCGCCAGCCTATTCGCTGATACACAATTCCCTCACGGCACGGAAAATTACCAACTTTACGACTGGCGCCTATGATCCAGAGTGGACCGATCGCGATCAGCTTCTATTCACTGCGTTTGAAAAGTTCTCCTTTCAAATCCAACTGTTGGATGAAGTAAGTCGACGCTGCGATAATGCCACGGTTGCTCAGCGGGATTCATTGGAACCAAAGCGTGCCATCGAGAGCCAGTCCAAAATTATTGCTCAGTCGTCGATCAGTACAGTCAAATACAAGCCCAAATTCAACCTGGATGTCGCCCAAAGTCAGGTGATGCAGGATCCGATTTTTGGTGTTTCGGGTGGCGCACAGTTGGCAATGAGCGACATGCTGGGCAATTACCAGTATCACTTTCTGATTTTTAACAACGCTCAATCGCGCGATGAATTTTTCGAAAGCTTCAATGTCGCGATCTCGCGACTCGATTTATCACGGCGAACCAATTATGCCGTTGGCATCTATCATTTTGCCGGTCGTTACTATAACTGGTATGAGGGATTTTTTTATGAACGGCGCTATGGTGGTTTTGGGTCGGTCAGCTATCCCCTATCGGTTTTTCAACGCATCGAAGCTTCGGTGAATTTTCGGCATTCATTTAAAGACTGGTATGGGCTGAACAACTCCCGCAAGGCGCTTCTGGCCTCGAATTTTATTGGGTATGTGAAAGACAATTCGCTCTGGGGTGCCACCGGGCCGGTCGATGGCGAACGCGTGAACATCACGCTGGGTAATACCACCGATGTCCAGCATTCTAACGTAAATTTTTACACTATCATTCTGGATGCTCGGAAATATTTTCGTCTCTCCAATCGGGTGACCTACGCTGCGCGCGCCATGACCCGTTACAATCATGGCAAAGAGGCATTGCCATTTTTTATGGGCGGCAGTTGGGATTTACGAGGCTACCGCCGCTGGTCACTCTGGGGAAATAAAATCTTTCTCATCAATCATGAGCTAAGATTCCCGTTTATTGATCGTTTCATCATTAATTTTCCCTTTGGCGGGATGGGCTTCAACGCCATTCGGGGGGCCACTTTTTTGGATCTGGGGAATGCCTGGAACGATAAGCTCGATACTGTATTGGGCAGCGTTGGCTTTGGTGTGCGTTGGCGATTAGGTGGCTTTCTGGTGTTGCGATTGGATTTCGGTAAAAAATTCGCCTTCACTGATACCCGCAGCTTGATCGATTTTGGCAAATTTGAATTAAGCAAAGGTGTCTTTACCCAATTCTTTTTTGGCTGGGATTATTAACGGGCTGATGAAAAACCCTTCGCGGCCAGATGAAGGTCTAAAAGAAAAATTGACGGAGGGTAGCAAGGGAAATCCAATTCGGATTACCCACCCAGCCCATTTCAATGCCAAAATACAGAGGAAAACGTGTTTCAGAATTACCTTAAATGTTGCCTGTTAAGCGTCATTATTCTGATTGGTTGCGCCAAAATTCGACTTCGACCGGGAATGCCGCTTGCCGAGCCGGTTCCCAATTGGATGATGGCCGGGGGCAATCCCGCAAGAACCAATTCCTATGCCGGTACTATTTCATTGCCTCTCAAGTTGCAATGGCGATACAGCGCTCCCTCGGCCATCGGCAAAACGTTGTTGGCCGTTGATGGCATCCTTTATTTTGCCACGCTGGATGGTCGGCTGTACGCATTGGACATCCGGACCGGCAAAAAAATTGGCCATACAAAAACCGACGTCGAGGCAACGGCCGCGTATCTCGATAGCGGTCTTATCATTGCCCGTCGCTATGGCGACGAGACCTTATTCAGGTATGATTTAAAATCCGGCAAATATCAATGGAAAGTGGATGCCGGGGATATCGCATCGGAGCCGCTAATTCTGGACCAGGGCATTTTCCTCACCGCTCTTTATAAACACATCGACCAGTACCAGCCGGAGCGAGGGGTTCGCATCTGGCAAACAAAATTGCCGGATCAAATTCAGTCTTCACCGGCGGCCCATCAGAATAAAATCGTTTTTGGCTGTGACGATGGGTTTGTTTACGCCGTGGCCAGAAGCACCGGAAACGTGGTGTGGAAATTCAAGACTGGCGCCAGCATTCACGCAACGCCTGCGATCCAGGATACCATGGTCTACATTGGTTCGCGCGATGGCACTTTCTATGCGCTGAGCCTGAACGATGGCCACGAGCTCTGGCGATATGAAGTGACGGGACTGATTCTGCACGGGGCTGCGGTTAACTCACGGCAGGTCATTTTTGGTAGCACCGATTCGAAACTGTATTGTTTGGATCGACTGACCGGTCACGAAATGTGGACGTTTACAGCGAAAAGTGTCATCAGCACTTCGCCATTGCTCAGTAGCAATCTGGTGTTTGTGGGATCATTGGATCATCATTATTATGCCCTGGATCTGGCAACCGGCAAGGAGCTGTGGCGATATAAAACCAAAGGCCGCATTCGCACGCAGCCGATCATCTGGGGTAAATATCTCATTGGCGCGTCGGAGAATAATTATGTCTATGCTTTTTCGAGCGAGGAGGAGTTTTAAATTTGTGGATTAAGTCCAGCCATTTTCTGGTCATGCTAATTGCGTCATTTCTGTTTATATTTCCATCACTACTTCAAGGGCAAGAATTGAGCTATCTCAAAGTGACAACGGATTCTGCCGGTATTCTGATTTTATGTGATGGCAAGATGTTGGGCGCTACCCCGCTGCCTGTCATCAGTTTGCTGGCCGGAGAACATCAGATCGTCGCATTGAATCCAAAACGCTTCGCATGGGGAAATCCTGATTGGTCCCGGCAGCTCAATTTCCCACCTGCCGAAACATTGATCGTCGCGCCCCGGTTTCTTCGGCAGGTGTTCATTCAGACCGAACCCTACGGTGCTGAGGTCTATGCTAACGAAGCCTGGCAGGGAACGACGCCTCTGATCCTGTTGCTTGACGATACTACCGCTTATCAGATCATGGTGAAAAAAAACGGCTACGAAACCCAATTCTTGCAGTTTGATCCCAGCCGGACAAATACTCTAAAACTTCAATTGACCAAACGCAGCTTCGATGCTGCGCAAACGCGCTTTAAATCAGTTAAACAAACGGCTCAAATTCGCCAGCGACGGCTGACTTATGGCCTATGGGGATTATCGATCTTAGCCGGCTTAGCCACGGTGTACTTCAAAGATCAGGCAGATGAAAAGTACCAGCGATATTTGCAGGCAGGGTCTCTAAAAGATATGAATCGCTATTTTAATGATGCAAAGCGGTTTGATTGCTACTCCAATATTTCTCTGGGATCTGTCCAGGGTTGTTTTGTGCTTTCGTTTTATTTTTTGATCAAATCGGTGGATTGAGTGCTGGTTTGACGCAGGTTGCTCGGCCAGGCGGCATTCAGGAATTCTCCTGGACAGGTTAACTAATATTCTAACCACAAAATTGGAACCACCACAGAAATGAGTTGGGATACGCTGATGTTACCATCGATACCGAACCATATTAGATGGTTGGTTCACGGCTGCTCCCAATAGAATTGGGGCGATTCATCTTAACAATCAGCAGATGATCATGCGACATGCTGAGAGATCACCACTAAATTGCCATCCTGCTCCACATCATTCATTTTCACCCAGCAGACATAACCCCAGCGCCGCCCGAATGCCTTCGTGGCGCCTTTGTTTCCTGCGGCATGGGCTGCGACGGTTCAGGGTATAACCACAGCGCCAATCAATGCTGGTACTCCCGAAGTAAATAGCAACCGGCAGCGAAATCAACTGCGCCATAAAACCTCACTCATGAGCGGGCAGAGCTACTGACCGGCCGCTTAACTTTTTAAAATTTTGGAAGCATTCCATTTTTAAGCGACCCGTCAGTCCAGCTATAACTAATCTTTTACAATGCGCCAAATTTTTCACTTGATTTTTAGCAATGATTTTTTTAACATTGGATTCAAATTTATCTTTCATTTTAAGAATTTATTGATTATATTTGAACCCGATTCTTGAAGTTTAGTCTGCGAAATCATTCAAGTTTCAGTCTCCAGCGGATGAGAACAACCCAATTGAGTTTTGCCGGGTCAAATGGCCAGGAAATTAGCGTTTTCAATTATTGAATGTTACCTTGAATAAAACCTGAGATTTTAAAATGGAAAAAATTACCGATAATTGGCCCACGAAATAGATGAAAAAGCACGGACAGCACTTTATATTCCTTGCCTTTCATGGTATTCCGCGTGTTTCCTGGGCAAAGAATTATCATTTGCAATCGTTATGGCTCATTTTAGAATTTAGATAAAAGGTAATTTTTATTATTCCATCTGTGATTGGAAGCTTTGAAGAGGAGTCGATGAGTACGATGCAGGAAAAAGAAATAGCTAAGGTCTATAATCCCAAACAGGTTGAAGAAAAATGGTACCACCAATGGCTGGAACAAAACTATTTTCATGCCGAAGTCAATCCGAAAAAAAAGCCCTACTCCATCGTCATTCCGCCGCCGAATGTGACCGATGTGCTGCACATGGGGCATGCCTATAATAACACGATCCAGGATATTCTCATCCGTTACCATCGGATGCTTGGAGACGAAGCCCTCTGGCTGCCGGGGACGGATCATGCCGGCATTGCGACCCAGAATGTGGTGGAGCGGCATTTGAAGAAGACTGAAAAATTGACCCGTCATCAGTTGGGTCGTGAAGAATTCGTCCGCCGCGTGTGGCAATGGAAAGAGAAATACGGCAGTGTAATCATTGAGCAATTGAAAAAGCTGGGCTGCTCCTGCGACTGGGCGCGCGAGCGCTTCACCATGGATCCCGGCCTATCGAAAACAGTGATCGAAGTTTTTTGTCGGTTATATGAAAAGGGGCTAATTTACCGCGGGCGGTATATCATTAACTGGTGTCCGCGCTGCAGCACTGCGCTTTCGGACGAGGAAGCCATTCATCGGGATGAACAGGGAAAATTGTGGTACATCCGATATCCATTAAAGAATAGCGATCAATTCATTACGGTGGCTACCACACGGCCAGAAACCATGCTGGGCGATGTGGCGGTGGCTGTGAATCCGAATGATCCTCGATTCAAACATTTAATTGGCAAAAAGGCCGTTTTGCCGGTGCTCAATCGCGAAATTCCTATCATCGCCGACGAAATCGTGGATGCTAACTTCGGCACCGGCGCCGTGAAAGTGACGCCGGCTCACGATCCGAATGACTTCGAAATCGGGCTACGTCATCAGTTGAAACCAATAAATGTGATGAATGAAGATGGTACGATGAACGAAGAGGCCGGCAAATACAAAGGTTACGAGCGTTTCGCCTGTCGGACCGAATTGGTTAGCGAACTGGAGACGATGGGCTTGCTGGAAAAAATTGAAAATCATCAGCACGCAGTGGCCCATTGTCAGCGCTGCGATACCGTTATTGAGCCATATCTGTCGGCCCAATGGTTCGTGAAAATCAAGCCGTTGGCCGAACCGGCGCTGATGGCGGTGCTGGATGGCCGTATCAAATTTCATCCTGATAAATGGGTGAAAGTGTACGCTAATTGGATTGAAAATATTCGGGACTGGTGCATCTCGCGACAATTGTGGTGGGGACACCGCATTCCGGTCTACTATTGTCAGGATTGCCAGGAGATGATGGTGCGGCGAGAAGCACCAACGCAGTGCGACCAATGTGGCGGTTCGACCATTGTTCAGGATGAAGATGTGCTGGATACCTGGTTTTCGTCCTGGCTGTGGCCGTTTTCGACCATGGATTGGCCCGAAGATGCGCCGGAGCTGAAATATTTCTATCCCACCAATGCCCTGGTGACGGCACCGGACATCATCTTTTTCTGGGTGGCGCGCATGATCATGGCCGGTCTGGAGTTCATGGGGGATGTGCCATTTCGTGATGTCTATTTCAATGGGCTGATCCGGGATGCGCAAGGCCGAAAAATGAGCAAGACCCTTGGCAACGGCATTGATCCATTGGCCATGGTGGAGAAATACAGCGCCGACGCGGTGCGATTCTCCCTGTTGATGCTGACTTCTGAGGGTCAGGATATCAATCTGGCGGAATCCAATTTCGAGATTGGCCGAAATTTTTCCAATAAATTGTGGAATGCATTTCGGTTTCTGGCCTTAAGTTACGCGGCCGAAGAAATTCCGGATCTGTTGCAGGACCAGGACTACCTGCGTCACCCGGATCAATTGCAATTGGCCGACCGCTGGATTTTGAGCCGGTTGCACCAAACTATCGACAAAGTGACGGTTGCCCTGAATGAATTCCACTTCAACGAGGCAGTAGACAATTTGTATTCGTTTTTCTGGCGGGAATATTGCGATTGGTATTTGGAACTGATCAAACCCCGGCTGTATGGGCAGGACGCTTCGGCCAGGAAGTTTGCGCTCTCCATCGGCATTTATGTTTTGCGCCATCTGATGAAGCTGCTGCATCCGTTTATTCCCTTTATCACCGAGGAAATCTGGCAGAGCGTGAAATTGCCCCAGGAACCAGACCTGATCGTATCCGAATGGCCAGTACCAGACAAAAAATATCTCAATGATACGGCAGAGCTGAATCTTTTGCTGATCCAGCAGATCATCGGTGCCATTCGAAACATTCGCGGGGAAATGAATGTCCCACCGCAAAAGCAGGCGCACGTGCTCATCAGCAGCAGCAGCGAGGAACAGCTTCAGCTCATTGGGTCAAACCAAATCTATATCACCACGCTGGCCAGGCTGGCGGGACTGGAGATGGGGAAAAATTTGGTAAAGCCCAGATTCGCTGCCAGCGCGGTCGTGGCGGATGTCGAAATCTTTATGCCCCTGGAAGGGCTCATCGATTTCGAAGTGGAGAAAAAACGATTATCAAAGGAAATCACCCGGCTGGAGCAGCAAATTCAAGCGATCCGGAAGAAATTAGACAACCGGGATTTCATTGCCAAGGCGCCGACCGAAGTGATCGACCGCGAAAAGCAAAAAATTAACGATTTTCAAACCAGTCTGGTCAAACTGCAGACCAATCTACACAGCATTGAAAGCTGATTGCTGCAATGGTATTTCCCAACCAAACTCAGGGAATAAATTGCACACAGCGCAACCTGGAGGAATCCACTATGGAAAAATACCTCATTTTTATGTTTGTCATGTTTTTGGCGACGGCACTGTCCTTCGCTCAAGAACGTGAACTGGCGGTCACCGTCTATAACAATGATCTCGCCGTAATTAAAGACATGCGCTCGCTGGAGCTACCAAAGGGCGTGTCTGATCTTAAATTTCAGGATGTGGCTGCGGCCATTGATCCCACATCGGTACATTTTCGATCGCTCACCGCGCCAGAGAAGGTGGCCATTCTGGAACAAAATTATGAATACGACCTGGTCAATGCCCATAAAATTGCCCAAAAATATGTCGACAAAGATATCACAGTACAGTTGAAAGACCGAAAAGTCTTCCGTGGTTTGTTGCTCAGTTTCGACGAGGGTAGCCTCATTTTAAAAACCGAGTCGGATACCGTAAAACTGATTGCCCGAGAAAATATCGTTAATATTGATTTTCCTAAATTGCCCGAAGGGCTGATTACCCGTCCTACGCTTGTCTGGAAAATCCAGAATGACCAGCCGGGCAAGCATAAAACCGAAGTCAGCTATTTGACATCGGCGATGAACTGGCATGCGGAGTACGTGGCCGTATCCAAGGAAGACGACCAGCTACTGGAACTGAGCGCCTGGGTCTCCATCGATAACCGTTCCGGTGCGACGTATCCTAACGCTAAGCTAAAGTTGATCGCTGGCGAAGTACATCGCGTTGCGCCGCCGGTGCCCATGCGGACGATGGCAAAGGGCTTCACTTTGGAAGCAATGGATCGGGCTGTGCCGCAATTTGAGGAGAAGCCATTTTTTGAGTACCACCTCTATACGCTGAGCCGACCGGCGACGATCGGCAACAATCAGATCAAACAGATTTCGCTCTTCCCTACCGCAGCTACCAGGGTGAAAAAAATCTATTCGTATGAGTTTCAGCGCGCTGCGGAAGATGTCCGGGTGAACCTGGAATTTGTCAACAGCAAAGAGAGCGGGTTGGGCCTGCCGCTGCCGGCGGGAAAGGTTCGCGTGTATAAACAGGATTTGGCCGATGCGTCATTGGAGTATGTTGGCGAAGACATGATCGAGCATACTCCCAAGGATGAAAAGGTCCGACTATTTCTCGGCAATGCTTTCGACATCAAGCCCGAACGGATCATGACCCAGAAAGTTTCTACCGGCAAAAATTCTTATGAAGAAACTTACCAGATCAAAATTCGGAATCACAAGGACAGCGCCATCGAAGTACTGGTAATTGAGAAATTCTACGGTTTCTGGGAGATCAAACGATCCAGTCATATCTATAAAAAGAAAGATGCCTATACGGTCGAATTCACTCTACCTGCTGCGAAGGATCAGGAGGCAGTGCTGGAATTTACAGTGGCGTTCAAGACACAATAGCCTGTTGCTCGAATGCCTAACAGTGGAGCAAGCAGTGAAGTAGGATTGGGGCTGGTTGCTTGATCCGCGTTATTTTGCTTTTTTAACTTATTTTCCCTGTCACCGGCAGGTTGAAGGACAACTGACCAAGCGATTTCGTCCGGAGCTGAACCGAGAAAAATTCATCTGAACGGATCAGGCAAATCAAATTGTAGCTCGCAATACATGCGATCATTATTTTTTCAACTAAGTGGCTTATACGGTTAATTGATTTTGCAGAAGAATTTGGGTATCACAAGTTAAATCAGGTTTATTGAGCGACACACATCATACATTTTTAGCAACTGCGGTCCAATTTCTCAAGGGAATTGGTGAAAAACGTGCTGAGGCACTAAAATCAGTCGGGGTCAATACCGTTGCTGATCTGTTTGAATACTACCCTCGTCGTTACCTGGACCGCAGCCATATCACGCCAATTCGGAATCTCCGTCCCAATGAGACCGCAACGGTGGTCGGAAAGGTAGTGAATCAGGGGATCAAGAAAGGCGCTCGTTCCCGATTCATTCTGCTGCTTACTGACAACACCGGTTTTTTGACCTGCGTTTGGTTTGCGCAATTACCCTACTGGCAAAAGAAATTCAAACCTGGCCAGACATTGGCAGTCAGCGGCAAAGTGGGCTATTTTGGCGGGCTGCAAATGGTTCATCCGGAGTTCGATCTGCTGTCCGATGCGGCCGATGACCACGAGGATGAATTTTTGCATACTGGCAAAATCATTCCGTTGTACCCCTCTTCCGAAGCCCTCACCCGTGTCGGTCTGGATAGCCGGGGTTTTCGACGAATCATTCACCATCTGGTGCGCAGCTACGCGGATCAAATTGAAGATGTGATGCCTCCGACCATTCTCGAGCGCCAGCAGCTAATTTCGCTTCAAGATGCCTATAAGAATATCCATTTTCCTGACAATTTCGAGCGACTACAACAGGCGCGACGACGACTAAAATTCGATGAGTTGTTTTTCATGCAACTGCTGTTAGCATTCCGGAAGCAGCGGGTCATGCATCTGCCGAAAGCGATGACGGTACCCACGGTGGGCGAGGGTGTCAGGGAATTGATCAATAGGTTGCCCTTCAAATTGACCGATGCGCAACGAAAAGTGCTGCGCGAAATCTATGCCGATTTGAAAAAGCCCTACCCCATGTATCGGTTGCTGCAGGGCGACGTGGGCTCGGGCAAAACCATTGTGGCCTTGGTGACGATGCTGATCGCCATCGAAAATGGCTATCAAACCGCGCTGATGGCACCAACGGAAATTTTGGCCGAGCAGCATTACCTGACGTTCCGGCAATTGATAGCAGGGATGAATATCGACGTCTGCTTGTTGATCGGCGGCCAACCCAAAAGTGAACGAACAACGATCTTGCAGGCCATCGAAACTGGCGAGTGCGATATTGTGGTGGGAACGCATGCCATCATCCAGGAAGGGGTCAATTTCCATCGGCTGGGATTGGTGGTCATCGACGAACAGCATCGCTTTGGCGTCGAGCAACGGGCTTTGCTTACCGAAAAAGGGATGAACCCCGAAGTATTGGTGATGACTGCGACCCCCATCCCACGCACGCTGTCGCTTACTTTGTATGGCGACCTGGAAATTTCAATTATCGATGAGATGCCTGCGGGCCGAATGCCGGTGAAAACTTATTGGCGGTACGAGGACAAGCGCCATGATATTTATGCTTTTGTGAAATCCAAAATCGACCAGGGCCAGCAGGCATATATTGTCTTTCCATTGATTGAAGAATCAGAAAAACTGGACCTAAAAGCCGCCATCGACAGTTACGAGCAGATGTCTCGTGGCATTTTTGCCGGCTACCGGGTGGCCTTGCTGCATGGTCGGATGAAAAGTGCAGAAAAGGATGAAGTAATGACCGCTTTTAAAAATGGTGAAATTCAAATTCTGGTTGCGACCACGGTCATCGAAGTTGGCGTCGACGTGCCCACCGCTACCATTATGGTTATTGAAAATGCCGAACGTTTTGGTCTTACCCAGCTTCACCAATTGCGGGGGCGCGTGGGACGCGGGGCCGAACAATCGTATTGCATCCTCATTGCCCGGCAAGGCCTGACTGACGATGCGGTAAAACGGCTGCAAACAATGACCGAGACCAATGACGGCTTTAAAATTGCCGAGGTGGATTTGCAGTTGCGGGGACCGGGTGAATTATTTGGCACGCGGCAGCACGGAATGCCGGAACTGAGAATCGCTGATCCCCTATCGGATAGCGAGCTTTTGCTCAAAGCTCGCGCCGAAGCCTTTGAAATCGTAACCAATTCTGAAGCATTTTATGCATTAGCCATGAACCTGCGACACAACGCTTTTGTCCGCCGCTATTATGATAAACTTGAACTATCGGGAATTGGCTAACATGAACTCATGCTAAAAGTTGCGCTATCAAGTCGTGCCGGCGAGGTGTGTTTGGAAGGCGATGCTTTGGCGTCAACCTTATTGGGTTATTGTTATAACTTGCAGTCCCAAATGTTAAGCGGAAAACCTTATTTTGAGCAAGAGCGACCTAAATTTCTAAAATGAACCATGACGATTATAACTGATAGCTTTTGGCCCACGAAATACACGGAATGGCGCGATATTCAAAAAATAAACAGCGCGGTCTATGGTTTCTAATGTATTCCGTGGGGCAAATATCGATAATCATTTCAATTTTTCCATTTTAGATTTTCAGGAGATAATTTTGGGGAGAGAAAATAATGACCAATAAATTAACCGAACAGGAACAGGACAAGTTTTTATTTTCCTATCTGGTCATGACCTATCAAACCGCTGCATTGGTGCACCTGGGACATCTTAAGGATCCGGTTACGGAACACATCACCCGCGATTTAGAGAAAGCCAGGCTGTCAATTGACATCCTGGGAATGTTGCAGGCAAAAACCGCAGGCAATCTTTCCACCGATGAGGCCGAGCTACTGGCCAATGTGTTGCGCGACCTGCGGCTCATATTTGTGAAAGAGTCGGAACAAAAGGAACCGCCGGCAACGAAAAGCTGAACCGCCATCGTTGGCGAGACGCATGACTGAGCGGCGGGTGATAACATTCCACTGTCTCAAAAAATTCCCTGATCAGTAAAAATTGACATTTTCACAACTGATTGCTGAGGCCAACGGATAAGCGCTTTCGTCAATTTCGGTTTTGATCGCTATAGACTCAGTTCATCAGCGAAAGACCTTTTGCTGGATCGACAAATTTTAGCTTGCTTTAATTCAAAATTTTGCTTACTTTTTGGCTTATGTTGGCCCCAATGGGGCATTAGTTTGCTGCCGCATCGTTGGTTAGATCCGACATTCGGTCAGGCTCTGGCCGAGCGACTGATGGGCCGGGTGAGTCGAGAAACAGCGGTAGGGGCTGATTTAGATGCGGATAAGGCAATTCGTCAGTGGGCGAAAATGCAAGTGATAACCTGATTAATTATCGCTTTTATTATGGGAACGACGCATTCTACACGCGAGCATTGGGAAAAATTCTGGCAGCAGCGCGCCGAGATCGAGGCGGTCTATTCCACTGGTGACCGAATTTTTGATAATTTGCGCCAGTTAACTTCGCTCGCCGGACGCAAGGTGCTGGAGGTTGGGGCTGGCAGCGGTCGGGACAGCTTTCGGTTAGCTGCAGCCGGGGCGACTGTTTATGTCCTGGATTA
This sequence comes from uncultured Cytophagia bacterium, assembly GCA_964647995.1. Classification (GTDB taxonomy): domain Bacteria; phylum Zhuqueibacterota; class Zhuqueibacteria; order Thermofontimicrobiales; family Thermofontimicrobiaceae; genus Thermofontimicrobium_A. The sequence continues at coordinate 37,580 of CAZYNP010000013.1, read as the reverse complement.
TTCCACCCGCTCGCTGGCCATCATGCAAAATTTGAATCGCACCAGTCCAGCTCTGGTGCACGCGATCCAGGCGGATGCGCTCCACATCCCAATGGCCGATAATTCACTGGATATCATTTTCCACCAGGGATTGCTGGAGCATTTCCGAGATCCGCTGCCGCTACTGCGCGAGCAGCATCGCGTGCTGAAACCCGGCGGCTGGCTTTTGGTGGATGTCCCGCAGCGATATCACTACTACACGTTGATGAAACACACGCTGATGTTGTTCAATAGGTGGTTTGCCGGCTGGGAAACAGAATTTTCAATTGATGAGTTAAAAAAAATACTTGAACAAGCTGGATTTGTGGCGCAGCACCAATACGGCAGTTGGATGCGCCCCAGTTTGGCGTATCGGATCGTGCGCGAAGTTGCTAAGAAAATCCGCATCAAGCTGCCGCTATATCCGCGTGGATTTAACGCGACCACCCGGCTGCGCGATCAACTGCGGGCAAAGCTGAGCAGGCAGCGCTGGGCGTTTTATACCTTTCTCGACATCGGGGTCGTTGCAAAAAAGCAGGTGATTGAAAAATAGGCGATCATGGGCTACAGGATTCTGGTAATAAATTGGCAGGATATTCGCAATCCTCTCGGAGGTGGCGCCGAAGTTCATTGTCATGAAATTTTCAAACGAATCGCCCAGCGGGGTCATGAGGTGACGTTGCTGTGCAGTCGTCATCGTGGCCTGCCTTCGGATGAGATCATCGATGGTATCCATGTTATTCGGCGCGGCCATCGTTATCTATTCAACTTTTGGGTACCGTGGCTCTATCGCCAATATGTCCGGCGACAGCGGGTCGACGTGGTGATCGACGATATCAATAAGATTCCATTCTTTACTCCATTGTATGTAAAAGAACCGCTTATCGGGATTATTCACCATTTATTTGGTAGCAGCATTTTTCTCGAATCCACCCTGCCGGTGGCGCTGTATGTTCATGCCGCGGAAAGCCTGGTTCCCAGCATTTATCGAAAAGTACCTCTGGCTGTGGTTTCAAATAGCACCAGGCAGGAGTTAATCGAAAAAGGATTCTCGGCAGCACAAATTCGCCTGGTAGCAAATGCGGTGGAAGCGGCCGCCTATCCCTATCAACCGGAAAAGCGATCGCCAACGCCCATTGTCGGTTATCTCGGTAGAATCAAAAAATACAAAAGCGTGCACCATCTCCTTCGTGCCTTTGCCGGGGTACAGCAGCAAATACCCTCGGCGCGATTATTAATTGTTGGTGATGGTGACTATCTGCCGCAATTGAAAAAGATCGCCCGGCAGCTTGGTATCGAAACCAGAGTTCAATTTACCGGTGCTACCACGCAGCCAGCTAAAATCGACCTGCTCAACCGGATGTGGCTGGCGGTCAATCCCTCCCCCAAAGAAGGCTGGGGATTGACCGTGATCGAGGCCAATAGCTGTGGCGTGCCGGTAATTGCTGCCGATTCACCCGGGCTCCGGGATTCTGTCGTGAACGGCAAAACCGGTTTTCTTTATCCCTACGGCGATTGGGATCGTTTGGCACAACTGATTGTTCAGCTCATTCAAGACGACACACTGCGGACCCGGCTGATTTCGCCCTGCCTGGAATGGGCCCAACAATTTAATTGGGAAGAATCTGCCAGCAGAATGCTGGCGCTTATTGAATACGTTTTGTCTCGGAGGTAATTGTAGATGCAAAATGACACCCGTCTTAATCGAATCGTTGCAGCAATCGTCTTTCTTATCTCGTGGCTAATCTATTTACGGACCGTTGCTCCTACCACGTCCTTCTGGGATTGCGGTGAATTTATCACTTGTTCTTACATTCTTGGAGTGCCGCATCCACCGGGTGCGCCGCTCTATATTTTGATTGGCCGATTCTTCAGCATGATTCCCTTTGTTCAGGATATTGGGATGCGGGTGAATATCATATCCACCATTGCCAGTGCGATTACGGTGATGTTTGCCTATCTGATTATCGTCAGGTTGATTATCCTATTTCGGGGCCGGGTGCAGGGCAATCTGGATCGCTTGATTGTTTATGGCAGCGGTGTTATCGGTGCGCTGACCTTCGCCTTCACCGATTCATTTTGGTTCAATGCCGTAGAAGCGGAAGTATATGCCATCAGTATGTTCTTCACCTCCATGGTGCTCTGGTTAATTTTGGTCTGGCATGAACAAGCCGATGATCCTCGAAGTGATAAGTATATTCTGCTCATTGCATTTTCGTTGGGATTGGCCATTGGCGTGCATTTGCTGATGATCCTGGCGATGCCGGCATTGTTCCTGGTCATCTATTTTCGAAAATATCAAAAAATTGAATGGAAAAACTTCTGGATGTTTGTTGGCTTGTCCTTGCTGGCGTTTGTCGCTCTTTATCCGGGCATTGTGAAGTGGTTGCCCAACCTATCACTTTTCTTGAAAAGAAAAGTCGGCGGTGAATTCATGGCCTTCTTCTTCCTGGTGTTCATTGCTGCGTTGTTATATGGCATTTATTATGCCTACCGTACCCGGAAGCGATTGGCGTTTTTGATATTCACTTCCTTTTTCCTGGTTCTGCTGGCAGCGTCAACGTACACCTCGCTCTACATTCGTTCCGGGCTCAATCCCGAAATTGATGAAAATGATCCCGAAAATCTCGAAAATCTGGTTAGCTATCTCAACAGGGAGCAGTACGGGGATTGGAGCTATGTCGATCGCCGCGCACCGCTGTGGGAATATCAGATTGAAAAAATGTATCTGCGTTATTTCGGCTGGCAGTTTATTGGCCATGGCCAAACCCTGGATGATGAAGGTCGCATTGTGGAAAATTATAGCCTCAATGGTTTGTTGGGGTTGCCATTTTTGGTGGGGCTGATTGGCATGGCTTTTCATTTTCGCAAGGATTGGAAGAATGCTTCGGCCATTATGCTGCTGTTCTTATTTACAGGAATTGCGATTGTCTTGTATTTGAATCAGGAAGACCCGCAACCTCGCGAGCGAGACTATGTCTATGTCGGCTCGTTTTTTGCCTTTGCGCTGTGGATCGGCATTGGCATTACGGCCATCATGGATTATTTGCGGCAATTGTCGAGCAAGTTTCCCGAGCGTCAGAAGCTGCTGGTGGTTATAGTGGCCATATTATTGGTGGCGTTTATACTGCCAGCCAATATGCTGGCCCACAATTTTAAATCTCACGATCGTACCGGCGAATATGTGGCATACGATTATTCCTATAACATCCTGCAGAGTTGTGAGCCCAACGCAATTCTGTTTACCAATGGCGATAACGACACCTTTCCCCTCTGGTTTTTGCAATATGTCTATGGCATTCGAAAGGACGTTCGGGTGGTCAATTTGAGCCTATTGAACACCCATTGGTACATCATGCAATTGCGCGATCAGGAGCCACGTGTGCCCATCAGCTTGAGCGACACGCAGATCATGAGTTTGCAGCCACAATTTTGGCCCGAAGCGCGGCCGATCCGTTTGGAAGTGCCCCGCGATGCGTTTCTCCGCGACCGTTCTGAAATATTAGGCGACAAGCAAACCCTGCTGGCCGATACCAGCAAGCCGCCGGAAATTACATTCAAATTGGAACCGACGCTTTATGGCAAAGGCATTCGCGTACAGGATCTTATGATTCTGGATATTTTGCGCACCAATCGTTTCCGGCGCCCAATCTATTTTGCTTTGACCGTGTCGCGTGACAACCAAATCAACTTGTTTGATTATCTGCGCATGGACGGCCTGGTGTTTAAAATCGTCACCTATCCGACCAAGGACGCGCCGCTCTCCCCTACTCATCTGCAGGCGAATCTATTTGACAAATTCCAGTATCGGAATTTGAATAATCCCGATGTCTATTACAACGAAAACATCAAAGGTTTGCTGCGCAACTATCAAGGGGCTTTCTATAGCCTGGCGCAATTTTATGGCCGTGAACGCATGTTCGATAAAATGACCTCGGTGTTGGACAAACTGACCTCGGTGATGCCCGACTCGATCATCCCCATCCGCAAGGAACTTCAATTTGAGATGGGACGGTTGTATTATATTGGCGGTCAACATGACAAATTCAAAGATATTCTGTATAAAATGATGAACCGTAGTGACGTCCCCCTCGACGAAAAATTGCAATATGCCAGCTACTACACCCAGCTTTACCCGACGGAGGCGATTAAAGCGGTTGAGCTCGTCAAACAACTACGCGACCGCTACCAGAAAAACGCCGAGCCGACCTACTGGCTGGCCAGCCACTATTTGCGAACGCGGGATTACCAGAGCAGCATCGATGTATTGAACCAATGGATTGCCAGAAATCCAAATGACAAGAATGCAGCGGATCAACTCCGGTCGCTGCATCAGCTTATCCAGCAATCCAAGGCCGCGGATTCCACCGCCAATAGCAGTCGCCGCGACAGCGTCATTACCGAAGATTGATTGATAGAACGAGGCTATTCATGGATTGGAAGCTATTCATGAATCGAGAACAGAACATTCATCGACTAATCGCGTTATTGGTATTTATTTTCGCATTGGTTATCTATGCTCAAACGATCGCACCAACCACATCGTTTTGGGATTGCGGCGAATTCATAACCTGCGCCTACATTTTGGGCGTTCCTCATCCGCCCGGCGCCCCTTTCTATCTGCTCCTGGGCAGAATTTTTTCGATGATTCCCTGGCCAGCAGATATTGGCTTGCGGGTCAATCTCATTTCCGCCATTGCCACCGCTCTCACGGTGATGTTGACCTATCTCATCACCGTCCGCTTGATTCGGTTATGGCGGCGTCGCGCACAGTCGCTGGCGGACTGGCTAATTGTTTACGGCAGTAGCAGCATCGGTGCATTGGCCTTCGCCTTTTCTGACTCGCTCTGGTTCAATGCAGTGGAGGCTGAAGTTTATGCCATCAGTATGTTTTTTACCGCCATCGTGCTCTGGCTAATTCTGGTCTGGCATGAAAAAGCCGATGATCCGCAAAGTGACAAATATTTATTTATGATTGCCTATTGTGTCGGTCTGGCGATCGGCGTTCATCTATTGAACATTCTGGCGCTGCCAGCGGTGTTTTTGATCTACTACTTCCGGCGATATCCATTTCGCTGGGCCTCGTTTGCGGCGCTTATCGGCAGCGGCCTGGTGATTTTTATCGGCATTTATCCCGGCATTGTCAAATGGCTGCCCAACTCTGCTCTCAGGTTGCAGCGACAATTTGGGTCAGAAGTGACTGCAGCCGTTTTTATTCTAATCGCGCTGGGCTTTTTGATTGCACTCTGGTGGGCCTGGCTACGCCACCATCGTTCCGCTCTCGTGGTTGGGGTTTGCCTGTTGCTGATTTTGCTCGGCGCATCGACCTTTACCAGCGTCTATCTGCGCTCGCAATTGAATCCGGCCATCGATGAAAATGATCCAGAGAATCTCGAAAATCTCGTTAGCTACATCAATCGCGAGCAATATGGCGATTGGAGTATCACCGAGCGCCGCGCGCCCCTCTGGGAATACCAGATCAAAAAAATGTATCTGCGGTACCTCGGCTGGCAATATATTGGCAAAGGCACGATCATAGGAGCCGATGGATTTTTAGCCGAAACCATCAGCCTGCGCGGCTTGCTCGGCATTCCGTTTTTGATTGGCCTGCTGGGACTGGTGCATCATTTTTTCAAAGACCGGCGGCGTGCTCTGGCACTGCTGGTTTTCTTTGTGATGACCGGAGTCGCGATTGTTATTTATCTCAACCAAACCGATCCCCAGCCACGGGAGCGGGACTATGTCTATGTGGCCTCCTTTTTCGCCTTTGCCATCTGGATTGGGATCGGGGTGGCGAGTGTGCTGGAAGCATGGCTCGACCGGCCGACTCCATTGCGCCCCAGGCAGAACATCCTGGCGGTTGGCATCTGGCTGCTGTTTTTCTGCCTGATCCCGCTCCGAATGCTGGCGTTCAACTATCATTCTCATGATCGCAGCGGCAATTATGTTGCCTATGATTATTCCTACAACCTGCTGCAATCGTGTGACAAAGATGCGATTTTGTTTACCAATGGGGATAACGATACCTTCCCCCTGTGGTATTTGCAATATGTAGAACATATCCGGCCGGAAATTCGAGTGGTGAACTTGAGCTTGCTAAATACGCCCTGGTATATCAAACAGCTTCGCGATCAACCGCCCCGTGTGCCCATTAGCCTGGTGGATGCCCAGGTCGATCGTCTGAGCACCACCTACTGGCCCGAGAAAAAGACGGTGACGATCGAGGTGCCCCTGGAAGCTTACCAGAAGGCGCTCGATGACCTTGAACAGCGGCAGGAGTTTGTCCCTAAAACCAGCACCGGCACCCCGAAAATCAGCTTTGACCTGGGACCTACGTTTATGGGCCAGGCGATACGGGTTCAGGATATCATGATTCTGAATATCATCGCGGCCAATCGCTTCCGCCAGCCGATCTACTTTGCGGTCACGGTTTCGCCAGAAAATTTGTTGAACCTGGGCGATTATTTGCGGATGGATGGCCTGGCCTATAAACTGGTAACTTACCCCGGCGACAAAATTTCGCCATCGCGTTTGAGGGAAAACTTCTTTGAAAAATTTCGCTATCGCAACCTCAACAATCCCAAAATTTATTACGATGACAATATCATTGGCCTGTTGATCAATTATCGCTCGGGATTTTTGCGGCTGGCCAATTTTTATCGTCAGGAAAAAATGTTTGCCGACATGCTGACCACGCTGGACAGGATGGAGCAAATGATTCCCGAAAGCGTCATTCCCATTCAGGATCGTCGACTGTCATTGGGGATCGGTCAATTATATCTGGAGGGCGGTCGGCCAGAAGAATTTGCCCGGCGAATCGAATTCTGGTTGCAACAGCCGCACATTTCCCTGGACGAACGCATCGAGTTTGCGCAAATATATTATCAATTCTTAGCAAATGCGTCGCGATCCGAAGAGATCGCTCGCGCCATTATTCGAAAACAGCCAGGATTTTTGCGAGCTTATTATTGGCTGTTCAATCTATATGCAGAAGCCCGGGCCTATGAGAAAGGGATCGCGCTGGCCAATGAGCTGCTGCAGCGCCAACCCAATGATCCTCAGGCCCTGGCACGCCGGCAGCAATTTCAACAGCAATTGTCAGCGACTGCGGATTCGGTGAAAAATCAATGACCGCTCTTTCCTGCGCCTCTGCACCGAATCGAGTAAGGAACTTGTTAGCGAGGTAGAGTTTGTTTCGGAAAATTGGAATTCCACTATTAAAAATAGTCATCAGTTCATCTTTAATTATTTGGTTGCTCGTCAAATTGGGCCCACTCGACATCGTGCAGCGATTTCTCTCAGCCGATGTCTGGTGGATTATGCTGGCCATTGTCATTTTCAGCCTGAGCAATTTTTTTGGGGCTTTCCAGTGGCAGCTTTTGATGAAAACCAAGTCGATTCATTTACCCTGGCGACATGTGCTCGCTTTTTATTATGTGGGACTATTTTTCAATAATTTTCTCATTGGCAATGTCGGGGGTGATGCCATTCGGGTATACGACATCGCCAAACTTTCTGGCGACCTGCCCCATGCCATCTCCACGGTTTTTTTTGATCGCCTGATCGGCTTTTTCGTAATGACGACAATGGCTTTGCTCTCCGGCTTATTCTGGCACAATATTTTTCAATCCAATTCGCTGGAGACATTAACCATTATCATTTTTTTGTTGTGGGTCGTATCGTTTCTATTTCTGTTCAATGAAAATTTAGCGAGCCGAATTGGATGGCTCTTTCGTTTGATGCTCACCCCCAGAATGAACCACAAAATTAGAGCCATCTACCAGAGCATCAACGCCTTCAAAAACGAACAGCGCCTGTTGCTCACCATTGTCCTTATTTCTTTGGTGGTACAATCATTGCGGATTCTGGTTCACTATTGTGCTGCCCTGTCCGTAGGTGTTCAGCTCCACCTAAAATATTTTATCATATTCATTCCGGTTATCGCTCTGCTATCGAGCCTGCCCATCTCGATTGGCGGGATCGGCATTCGGGAAGGCAGCGCAGTGGCCCTGTTTTCGCAAGTGGATTCTCTGCTGCCGGAATCCATCGTGGCGTTTGAATTTTTAGCCTATCTAATTGGATTGATCGCCACCATCCCCGGGGGGATATTTTTCGTGCTGCGCCGGGAAAAATTTGACGCTTGATTGGATTTTTTGAGGATCCGAAACCAATCTTATCACGCCTGGTTTCTGGTGGCCAGTGACCGACAATTGTAGTCAGCTATTTGGCAGATGACGCTGCTGCTGGTTCCGGCAGCCCAGCTTTTTCAATTATTCTAATTTCATGAAGGAGGAAATAATGAAACGATTCATTCTCAGTTCCACGATACTGGTCGCAATGATAGGCCTGGTGATCGGTCTCAACGGCTGTTTGCGAAGCAAAAGCCCATTGGGATTGGATAGTGAAATTCGTGTCGTCGCCGATTCCACCATCTGGCTCCAGGCTGAACCTGTTTTGCGAGATATTTTCGAAAAAATCGAGAATATGCCGCAGCCCGAAAAGCTGTATTTGCTCATTCACGAGGAACCCAACAAAGCGAAACGGTTCAAAAATATTATTTTTCTCGCAACGCTGGATGCGACGGATAATCTATCGACGACCATCATTTCTGGCCTTTCCCCGCAAGCCCGTAGCCGCGTGGAGCAAGGATCGATCCTTTTTGTCAAAAAGGATGAATGGGTGAAAGGTCAGCTTATCCTGTTTCTCATCGGCCGCGACCTGCCCACCTTGCTCAGCCAAATTGATGCCATGCGCGCGGAAATTTTTTTCCAGATTGATGATTATTGGAATCAATTTCATAAGAACATTCTTTACCGAACTCGCGAACAGGTTGCCGTTGAAAAACAGTTGCTGAAAAATTACGGCTGGAGCATCCGCGTGCCAATCGACTTTCAACTGGATGTCCAATCGGCCAAGGATCGATTTGTCATGTTTCGCCGTACCATTCCCTATCGTTGGTTTTCGGTGTTCTGGGTCGATGCGACGGATCCCAGTATCATCACCAAAGAATGGTGTATCGCCAGGCGCAATGAGATCGGCAAGCTTTTTTATGAGAATGAAGTGGTCGAAGAAACCTATGAATCGGTCATCGCTGAAGACGTTATCTTTTTAAATCGCCGCGCGCTGCGGCTCAAAGGCTTATGGAAAGATGATGTTAAAGTGGCCGGAGGCCCCTTTCGCCTGTATTGCTTTTTTGATCGACCCACCGAGCGCATCTATTTTATCGATATGCATATCTTTGCGCCCAATGTCCAGCGCAATAAATTGCATTATTTCCGGCAGATGGAGATTATTGCCAACACATTTCGCACAACATTGGACCCGCAGTAAGAATTCAAGGCACTGTCGCTGCGCGAATCTGGGCTGTTCCGATCGACAACAAAATTTGGAACCTAAAGTTCTAAAATGAACGATGACGATTGAAAATGTTAATGGGTTGCTACGAAATACTTAGCATAAAATAAAAAAAATAATGAGTGCTTTCAGCTTCTATATGTGTGTTTCGTGGGGCAATTATTGGTAATCTTTTCCATTTCAGAACTTCAGGTTGCTCCAACGCCGCGTGACTGCGTTGTTAGCAGCTCACAATCAAATAGTATTTGTACCAGAAATTGGGGGCTCGATTGAATTATTCCTATTTTTTAGCCCAAAACCATCAAACAAAAACAAGCTGGACTTGATAATCGGGTATTTGAAATTTAGTTGTGGCCAGGAGCGGCAAACCGCTCGCGCATGGTGAGGTTTTGTTAGCTGGCGAAATATTCCAATCCCCCGTCCAGATGCCAGCATGACATTACTGTGATTTCAAAGTCAAACTGACCAAAGAAGCGTGTTGTTGAAAGATTGACATACAGAATAGAACGCTATTATTAATAGCATCAAGGGCTAATAGGTTGAGGCTGTTCTGAGTGGTTGGCAAAGCGACGGGTGAAAAATCGCAGCTAAGCTGCGGTCTGCCATCGGCTACCGTTGCTGCCTGATCGCGTGTGACTGGTTATCCCTCGGCAATGCTTTTGGAAAAGGCCACCTGTTTGAGTTGCTGATATTTTTCCTCGTCATCGGACAGAACATGCTGGGATTCCTTCGACATCAGGTCGGCCAGTTCAGTCAAATATAGGAAGCCGCCCATATAAAGCTTGCCTGGTCCATAAACCGGAGCGAAGCGAATCTGAACCAGTTGCTGGCGGACCATTGTTTTGAACGCTATGGAGTTGAATCGTGCGCAAACATTCAACGTAGACAACACCTCCGACAACCAATGGCTACCATCGGCCAGCGGCAGATCGAACACCGTCAGGCCGACCACCTTCTCTTTGGGCATTCCCAGGATGATTTCCGCGGTTCGATTCAAAAAGATGATTCGGTTTTCGGCATTACAGAAGATTATGCCATCGGAAAGACCACTCAACATCAAGTCCAGCAAGCTGCGGTCGAACAGGGAGGGCATATCTGCTTTGGGCGGCGCAGCCGCCGGCTGAAAGCTGATCATCACCTGATCGAGTTGATTGGCGTCGTTAAAAATTGGCCGTGCCTGAATTTTTATTGCTTTGCCGGCTTCGTCCTTTTTCAGGCAAAGACATTGGCCGGAGAAGACGCTTCTTGACTGCTGCACTTCGCTCAATGGACACGCACCATCGGCCTCCCGGCAGGGCTGGGTCAGACCACGAAGCTGTTCGTAACACTTCTTCCCAATCGTCTGGCTTCGTAGTAATTGGAATGAATCGAAAAACGCGTCATTGGCTTCGACCAGTTCAAAATGATCGTTGATGATCCATAACGGATTTGAATTAATATTCATTGCGGCCCAAAAATATTGCCAGGAGCGTTTGGGGTCCACCGTTACTGGCTCGCGTTGGGCCGAGTCGATCTTTCGCAAGGGCCAGGCGGTTTCGTTTTTCAATAACTTAACCAGGCCAGCGACATAATTGGCATCTTTCATCAACCAAAAATCGTTGCGTGCGGCAATCGCCGCCTCCAATCGTCTCGGTGCTCGACTATCGGTAAGCACCATAATGGGAATGGCTTCGCTATGAGCGACAATTTCTTGATAAGCGGAAAAACCGGTTAGGCCGGAGCCGCTGGCATCCAGCAGCAATAGATCGTAGGAGGAAAATTTAAATCGATACCAGCAGTCGCGCACCGAAATGGCAAAATCAAGCTTCAGTTGCGGCAATTCAACCTGCAAGATATCCTGAAGCGCTTCGACTTCGTGGTATCGAAAACCGATGAGCAGTAGATTCATGGTCAGCCTGATGCAATGAATTCCAGTATGACATTCCAAACCGGAGTCCGCCCAAAGCTGTCGCGCAAAGAAGAATTTTGGTATCCAGTCGATTGTGAAAGCGAATGCGTTACTCAGCGAGCGAATTTAATGGCTCATATTTTAGTCTGCTAAATATAACAATCCCATTTCAAATTGTCAAGCTTATGTCAAAAATTTAATGGCTGCCCAACCATTGTGCAGCAAGGCAATGATCCTCTGGACCAATTCATCGCGATTCGTGGAATCGACTTCGAAAATAACAGCATCGGAGCGGTCAGCCAATAGTTTTCGGAACCAATCGGCTCGTTGCTGAAATGCCCCGATCACCCAGACGGGTGCATCCAGACAGCGGACAATCATCTGCTGGAATTGCCTGGCCCGAATCTCCATGACGCCGATCTCATCCATGACAATTAGATCTGATTCGCTCAATGAACGCTGGAGAGCACTGCAGCCCAAGGTCTCGAAAATACTGGCATCATAATGGTAAACATCGAACTGGTCCGGGGAATTCATTTCGGTATGCGCAAAACAGTCCTCCTGGCCGTCAAACGACTGGAAGATAAAACCGCATTTCTGGGCATGGTCGAATACGGGCCGGGTTCGAAAACCACCGATCTTCCACTCAGGACACTGCTGGATAACTTTGTTGATGATGGTCGATTTTCCGATATGTAATGGGCCGGTTAAAAAAATATTTTTGAAGTGCTGGGACATAGTTCACCGATAGGTTGTCATAAAAAACCCCGGCTACACAAGAAAACCGGGGTTCGCTCTAATCCCATTCACGGATCGGCTGCCCGGACCAGGCTCCGGGCATAGGTCCAAGCCATCTCATTTCAACGTGGGCCATGAGATGGTTGTGTTTGGTTGGGGACTTTTCCTGCTACCAATATAGCAATAATTTTCAAAAAAGTCAAATGGGAATTTGGCTAATTGCAATTTGGGCCGAATGTGATCGATGCTGGGTTTCGCGACGTTTGCGCTGCAGCGACCTGTCGCCCTGAGCGGCGAAGGTTTAACACCGCAAGCAACGATACCTGATGCCCGGCCGATTACATTTTTGCACCCTGAGGCGCCCAGCTTTCCAGGAATTTTAAAACGCGACCTGGATGATGACCTTTTTGACTGCTCTCCTGGGGAGTGTACTCGAGGCTGCCAGTTTCCTGAATGTGCAGCGGCGAGCCATCTGATTCAAGCACAACCAGTACCGGAAAGCCGTGCTGAAATGGATTGCCATATTTTTCATTCAAATCCAGGTTCTTATCGCGCTTTCCAACATCAATCATCACCAGGATATAATTTTTTTCTAACATATCATGAATCACGCGATCGCGGTTGAATAATCGATGCAACCGATGACACCAGATACACCAATTGCCGCCGAACATGAGCAGAATTCGCTTGCCCGACTGTTGTGCGGTCGCGATAGCTCGGTCGATGTCCTGGGTGGCGATTGCCCCTTCGTCATAGATTTTTTCCTGCATCATACGCTTAGTGGCTGCTTCATCATTTCGGCCACAGTTTAGCAGCAAGATTGTGAGAAAAGTTAGCGTCAGGATGGTTAGAATTGCTTTCATATTACCTCTCATTGGTTTATCGGGCACAAGTTTGCGATCGGCCCCCATCGATGCTATAGGTCACTCCGGTAATCCACGCCGCTCTGGGGGAGGCTAAGAATAGGATCAATTCTGCGACCTCCTCTGGCATACCGACACGGCCCAGCGGGTGGGTGGATTTGCTATGTTCAATAAAAGCCTGATAGGTCTGCTCATTCATCCCGCTATTTCGGTGCAAATTGGTCAAGGTCACGCCGGGATTTACGGCATTCACTCGCACCCCCCTGGAAGCCAGTTCCAGCGCAGCACAACGGGTCAATTGATCGACACCTGCTTTGCTGACACAATAGGCCAGGACATTGGGAAAAGCACGCAGCCCGGTGACACTGGATACATTGATGATATTTCCTTTTCGCTCGATCAACGCTGGCAATGCCTGTTGCATCATCAGAAATACCGAGCGGAGATTCACGTTCATCATGTAATCCCAATCCACAACCTTCGTGTTTTCGATAGTGCCGCTGGCAATGATACCAGCGCAATTGACGAGTATATCGATGCCGCCAAATTTGGCAATCGTTGCATCAACGCAACGTTTGATCTGCGCCTCCTCGGTGAGGTCAGCTACGACCAGTCCAACATCTGCTGGATCGCGTCGAACGGTTGCCACAAGTTCCTGCAGTGCGGTCTCGTTTCGAGCCACCACCATGATTTTAGCCCCGTGCCGGGCAAATGCAATTGCACTGGCCTTACCAATCCCGCTGCTGGCACCAGTGATCAGGGCGACCTTATTTTGAAACTCCGTGTTCGACACCATTTTTTTTCCTGCGATTAATGATTGTCCGATTGTACCCCGCTGAAGATAATTTTCTCATCCTGAAATTCAATTCCCAGTTCTGTCAGCGCTCGCTCCAATTGGAACTTTTGTGCTTCGGTCAAATTCTGCAATGGCGGCCGCACCGCGCTCTCTTCAAAACCCCGCAAATGCAGAATGAATTTAGTGGCCGCATGGATGGGGAATTCTTGCAACAGCTTCCGCACCGCACATAGACGCTGCTGAGCCAGCTTTTGCGAATCCGATTGCGGCAAAGCACGGTAAACTTCCAGCACCAACTCAGGCATGCTATTGGCAATGGCCGTAATGCTTCCACCGGCGCCAGCCGCCAAAGCCAATGCCAGGAGGGCATCATTACCTACAAAGATATGCAGGGCGCGAAAGTCCTCGATGTAGGCACGCGTGATATCCCAATCGCCGGTAGAATCCTTCAACCCCAGCAAATGTTTGAAGGCCATCAGCCGCTGGAGAACCTCATGACCGATGGTCACGTGGGTATGCTGAGGCATGTTATAGAGAAATACCGGCAGTCGCGTCCGGCTCAGTATCTCCCAATAATAGTCGATCAACCCGATGGTGGAAATATTTTTAAAATAATACGGCGTGGAAATTAGCAACGCGTCCACACCAATTTCACTGGCAAAGTCACTCAAGCCAATGGTCTCGACAAACGAAGATGAACCCGTTTGGGCGATCACCTTCAAATGGCCCCTGAATTTCATAACCCAGGATAACACGTTCCGGCGTTCTTCAATCGACAGCGATGGGAACTCGCCGTTGGTTCCTAACACCACGACTCCTTGAATGCCGCGTGCATTTAAAAATTCGAGATGTTGCCGGATCAATTCAAAATTAATGGCCCGCTCCTTCAACGAGAACGGAGTTGGTAGCGGCGCAAATGCGCCTTTGAATAGTTCGAAAATCATCCAATCGCCTCGTTTTTTTAGGAGTGTAATATAATACTTTTTTGTAAATAGTCAACAGGTTTTTTGCTTTTAACTGCAAAATTCATTTGCTGGTTGAACGACCGTTCATTGAAAACCAAGAAAAAAAATTGACCAGAACAGGGTTTCGTTGAACCTGCTATTCTTAATTACCTCTGTGGTTCGCCTTCCACCAAATAGGCAAAAAAGTGCTAAAATGCCCAGTGGATTGATCAAACCAGCAGTTGTTCGGTTGGTGCCAAAATTGCGTTCCGATATTTTTGTCCCCGCGGTGGAATGCCCAGGGCTATCGACCTTTGGCCATGCCATCCGCTCCCCAAATGGGATCATTCACGCCGTCACGATCGTGGGGAAACTTGATTGTTTCAATCGAGAACAGTTGCTTGTCGTTAGATACAATTTTGTATTTAATGCCAGTCGCGGCATTTGGTCTGAGCGACGTATCAGGCAATTTAAATTGCTGGCGTTTCTCGCTGGTACAGGTTGGCTGGCCGAAAGTTTTTATTTTAATTACGACAGGTTAACGACATCAAAAAAATGCATGGCTTCTTCGGTAATAAAATGCCGCGGCGGTCAGGGGAACACGGCATGGTATTTGCAAAAGTCGCCCGCAGAGTTGTTTTGCCAATAATTTATTCTCCCGAAATTAAATAGTTGTGAATCAATTAGGAGTTTGACTGATGACGCGAGTGATGTTCCCAATTTTGTGTGTTGTTTCCGTATTGTTGGGCCTGCCACTATCAAGCGATGCCCAATTACCCTGGTCCGATGAAATATTTATCTCCCAGGGCAATACGCCGGATTTAGTGATCGATCCTTCCGATGGTAGGTTGCACCTTACCGTGATGACCAACAGCGGCGTAAAATATATTGTCACCAATTCGAAAGGCGCAATTTTGAATCAGGAAATGGTGCCAAATACTCAGAATGATCGCGGTATGTGGAAATTTGGCGCATCTTTAACCATCGATAGCCAGAAAATGCCACATATTGGTTTTCGCGAAAACGAATTCGATGTTGTCTACGATATCTTTTACACCTATAAATCTGCCACGGGTTGGTCCACCCCGCTCAAAATTGCAGATAATATCTATCGCGGCTATGTGGTGCGTCTGGCGTCGGATAGCACGAATCGGATTCATTTCGCACACGGTGCTATTACCGATGAAGAAACGATTACCGGACCGGTTTATTATTACATAATTCAAAACAACAAGGTCATTTTGAAGCAGACCAATATTCAGCAAATACGCGGAGATGAGCGCTTCGAGCTGGATGCCACTCGTGCCGGGATAGTGGAACTGGTAACCAGCGATTTTTCCTATCCCCAGGAAGGCGGACCAATCTTTTATTGGCGCTCCAGCGCACCTGGCGCTCAGTTGAGTTACCGAGGTGATATTCATGCTGATGATGCTCGTGGCGGCGCCAATGGATCTACCGATCTATTTATCGATGCCAGGGGCAACGTCCATGTGTGCTATGGCGTCGAGATCGACAATTCCGTCTATTATCCCCCTACGGTTCGCTACGCACGGATCGAGAATGGCGTCAAGGTTCGAGATACTCGCGTCACCACCAGTGGTGAATTAACGGGCTGGAAAATACCGGTGGGCGTGGCTTCAGTGGCTGCCAGCGAGGATGGCACCAAAGTGGTGGTTGCCTATTTAAAATCCGAATCCGGTCCTTTGATGGCTCGGCTGTCGGAAAACGGTGGCCTGAGCTGGGGTGAACCGGTGCGCTTAGCCGATGGCTGGGATACCGCCGACGCTCGTAACAAACATATCGTGCGGGCTTACCGCAGCAACTTTTACGTTCTCTATCCATCTGCCAGTGGGGTGAAGCTGCGACATCTACGATTGACACCCAATGAGTTGCCTATCGCCAAAGCTGGTGGTCCCTATACCTCAACTGAGGGCACGGCGGTGATGTTTGACGCTTCAGCCTCGAGCGATCCCGATGGTGCTATCCTGAGCTATGTTTGGGACTTTCAAGCCGATGGTATCTGGGACGATACTACGACCACGCCAACCAATACTTTTATCTATCGAGATGATTTTGCCGGGAAGATGAGACTAAAAATCATCGACAATGAGGATGCGGTGGCAATAGATAGTGCGGCGGTCACAATCACCAATCTCCCCCCCAGCGCTGATGCAGGTGGTCCTTATTCCGGCCAATGGAACACGCCAATTCAGTTCACTGGCAGTGCCACTGATCCCGGCGCACTGGATGTGTTAAACTATCAATGGGACCTGGACAACGATGGCATTTTTGAAACCATCGGCCAGAAGCCTCAAAAAAGCTATGCCCAGGGCGAGCGCCATACGGTCCGATTACAAGTCGTGGATGATGATGGCGGCGTAGGACTGGATTCGGCGCAGGTAATTATTGCCAATGAACCGCCAGTGATCAGCCAGATTCCCGCCCAATCGATTATCAAAGGCCAGAGTTTTAGCCAGATTAACCTGGATGATTATGTCGCCGATCCTGACAATGCTGACGACCAAATCCAGTGGCGAGTCATTGGCAACGATTACGTCAATGTAAGCATTGCCAACCGCATTGCGAAAATAACAGTTAAAAATACCCAATGGGTCGGAACGGATACGGTTCAATTCATTGCCACGGATCCCGGCAGTCGGTCGGACACCTCCAGCACGACCTTTACAGTGCAGCCATCCAATCAGCCGCCACGGATCGATCAAATTGCCGATCAGACCATATTGGAAAATGAGCGCTTCAAGGATATCAAGCTGGATGATTTCGTCACCGATCCGGACAATGCCGATAGCGAATTGCGCTGGAGTTTTTATGGGAATAAAGAATTATTGGTTACCATAAATAGTCGGGTGGTGCATATTGCCGTACCCGATTCCGAATGGCAGGGTCAGGAGAAAATCACCTTTGTCGCCTCTGATCCCGGTGGTTTGAAAGATAGCATCCGTGCCATATTTACGGTAATTGCATTGAATGATCCACCAATCGTTAGCCGCATTCCGGATCAGACCATTCAGCCCGGCGGATCATTTACTGCAATCAAATTGGACAATTATGTTTTCGATGCAGATAACAAAAAAGAGGAAATGATCTGGTCGGCATTCGGCGCGCTCGAATTGCAGGTTCAAATTATCGATCGCATTGCCACTGTGGTGACGCCCAATCCCGAGTGGCTGGGCCAGGAGACGATTATTTTCTATGCCAAAGATCCCTGGGGATTGAGCGGCAGTTCCATTACCAACTTTGCCGTAAAACAACCAACTTCCGTGGCGTCGGATGAGAGCAGCGTGCCGGTGGATTTTGCACTGCATCCAAATTATCCCAATCCCTTCAATCCCGAGACCTGGATCAGCTACGACGTCCCGGAACCCACTTCAATCAAGCTGGTCATCTACAATCGATTGGGCCAGAAGGTTCGGACTCTGGTGGACGAAACCAAGCCCGCCGGCCGCTACCAGATTCGGTGGAACGGTTGCGATGACAATGGCCAGCGGGTTTCGTCAGGGGTCTATTTCTACCAATTGGAAAGCAGCAAATACAATGCAACCCGAAAGATGATACTTCTCATGTAACAGCTAATAGTCAGGGCCGTCCTCCTCCTTGACTATTCTATCCTGTCACATTTCCAGAGCCGGGAGCAACCTCCCGGCTTTTTTTATTTTCTCTGACCCGCTGGGTCCAGGTCTTTTCCTCGGTTGAGACTCTATTTTTCCTGGTGGACTTTATGATCGCCCGCCCGAATAAAAAAATTTTTTCATATTTTTAAAAATTATTCTTGATTCTTACCTGAAAATTCTTTATTCTTTACATTCGATTTTGGAATGCTGTCACGCAGGAGCAATTCGATCGTGAGTTCCTCCAGTGATTTGCCCCAACCGCCTGATCACGGGCAATGGGACGAACAAGTCGTTCGAAATAACCGAGTGAATCGCTGAAACACCCAATTGGCAACAATTTACTTATTGATAAACAATAAGGCATCAACATGAAGATCCATTTTTTAGGGGCCACTAAAACGGTTACTGGCTCCATGCATTTGCTCGAAATAAATAATCAACAAATATTGATCGACTGTGGCCTCTACCAGGGCCGCCGCGAAGAAGCCAATGAACGAAATCGGCATTTGCCATTTGTGGCGGAGCGAATTGCAGCGATGGTCCTGTCTCATGCGCATATCGACCATTGCGGCAATATCCCCACTCTGGTTAAGAAAGGCTTCCAGGGCAAAATTCATACGATCGATGCCACGGTGGATTTGTGCCGCATGATGTTGGCCGACAGCGGGCATATTCAAGAAAAGGATGTGGAGTACCTGAACAAGAAGCGCCAGCGACGCCGCGAGAGTTTGTTGCTGCCCCTGTATACCCAGGCCGATGCAGAAGCGGCCATGGAATTTTTTCAACCGCACAGCTATCACCGGCCATTTCAATTGATCGACGGCGTAGCGGTTACTTTCTATGACGCTGGCCACATTCTGGGCTCAGCGCTGACCAAATTTACCATCACCGAAAATGGACGCCGCTTTAATTTGGGTTATATCCTGGATCTGGGTCGAAAAAATTTACCCATCTTGCGAGATCCGGAGCAACTGACCGATCTGGATTACGTCATCATCGAGAGCACCTACGGTGGCCGAGTGCATGATAGCATCCTGGAAGTGGAAGAGAAATTGGCGCAAATCATCCATCGGGCTGTTGCCCGCAATGGGAAAATTATTATCCCTTCCTTTGCGCTGGAACGCACTCAGGAAATTGTGTATTGCTTGAATAATCTATGGAATAGCCAGCGCGTCCCCCAGATCCCGGTATTTGTCGATAGCCCGCTCGCTGTGAATGTAACCAGCATTTTCAAAGAGTATGACCAGTACTTTGACGAAGAGACCATGGCGATCATCCAGCAGGATGACGATCCATTTGGCTTTGCCCGATTGCAATACATCCGTGACGTGGAAGACTCGAAAAAGCTGAACTCGCTCAAAGGTCCCTGCATTATCATTTCAGCCTCTGGCATGTGTGAAACCGGGCGCATTCTACACCATCTCAAAAACAATATTGAAAATCCCAACAACATCATTTTGATTGTCGGATTCATGGCGCAAAATACATTGGGACGAAAATTGGTGGAGCGATGGCCAGTGGTAAAGATCTTTGGCGAAGAATATAATTTGAATGCCGAAGTGGTAATCATGAATGCCTTTAGTGCGCACGCCGATCGCAATGATCTGCTGGCGTATCTTCAGGGCACCCAGAAACGCTTGCGCCGGGCGTTTCTGGTCCATGGAGAAGAAAATCAGAGTCAACAACTGGCGGATGCCCTGGCCGCCGTCGGATTTTCCAATGCGATTATTCCTTCCATTGGCGATGTATATGAAATTTAGCCCTTATTCTATTACCAAATGGATTTTGCATTTTTTGGTAAGAATTTTAAAAAGATTTTTAACCGCTAATTATGCCAATCAAACCAATAACGCTGATCTGCCAACTGGCTGATTCATGCAATTTGAGCAATTAGCGAAATTCTCGATTCAAGTTTTCTAATGTTGATATGTAGCTTCGTTGCGCCTGGAATCTATTTGTTTTTTAGTGATAGAATTGGAATTATGAAAATTTATTGTTACTATTGTTCCGGCTGAACCTGCGACACCAGCAATATGGCCCAAGCATCTCTGGTGTAGTTGGCTCAGAACCGAGCCATTGCCCGGTGACAGGTAATTGGCCAAATGAGTTCAGCACGGCAAAAATCGTTTATCATGTGAGGAATCTAAAATGAAAGTACCGAAACGAATTGGAATTTTAACCGGTGGCGGCGATTGCCCCGGTCTGAATGCAGTTATTCGCGCAGTGGTTAAAACCGCAGTGAACGATTATGATATGTCGGTGGTTGGTTTTTTGGACGGTTTTGAAGGATTGGTCGAGAATAAATTTATTAACCTGAGCTCCGATGCTGTCTCAGGCATCCTGACACGGGGCGGCACCATTCTCGGCACCAGCAATATCGCCGATCCCTTCAATTATCGGGTTCTCGAGGGCGGCAAATACGAATACCGCGACCGATCGGATCAAGCAATTAAAACGTACGAGGATCACGGTCTGGAAGCCTTGGTTTGCATCGGTGGTGATGGGACCATGGTCGTCTCCCACAAACTGATGCAAAGGAATATCCCTGTTGTCGGCATTCCGAAAACCATTGACAATGATCTTTTTGGCACCGATGTGACCTTTGGCTTCGATTCAGCATTGACAACCGCTACCGAGGCGATCGATAAAATTCATACCACGGCGCAATCGCATCATCGGGTGATGGTGGTCGAAGTGATGGGCCGTTATGCCGGCTGGCTGGCACTGTGCTCTGGCATTGCCGGCGGTGGCGATATTATTTTGATCCCCGAAATACCCTATGAGGTCGATAGTATCATCGCAGAAATAAAGAGCCGCAAGTATCGCGGCCGTTACTTCAGTATCCTGGTGGTTGGCGAGGGAGCAAAACGCAAAGGCGGCGAATTGGTAGTTCAAAAGAAGATCGATGGTAGCCCCGAACCGATCCGTCTGGGCGGCGTCGGACATAAGGTAGCCCGTGAAATTGAAGACAAAATCGATGTCGATACGCGGGTGACAATTCTGGGGCATCTGCTACGCGGTGGAGTACCCACGCCGGCTGATCGCTTGCTGGCCACCCGCTTTGGTTATGCCGCCGTGCAACAACTGGCGCAGGGCAATTTTGGCAAGATGGTTGCCCTACGGGGAAATGAAATTGTTACGGTGGCCATCGAGGAAATTGCCGGCAAAACTCGCACGGTGCCACCCGATTCGCCTTTGATTGCCCTGGCTCGCTCAGTTGGCACATGCCTGGGCGATTAATCATAGACAGCAATTACTCTCGTCGCCGCAAAATTGAAAACGGCGCGGGTCGTCCTGGCCCTGCGCCGTTTTTTTTATCATTATCTTAGATTACGATGATTGTGTAAGCTCTAAGACTTTGAGTACGCACTTCTCGATTCCCCTGGCGACATGGGCAATAGTCGGACCCAACATGTAGGCCGGAGTGGAGACGATTTTATTGACCTCGTCGGTCACGATTTCATCCACTTTGGCGTTGACATGTTTCCCTCCCATTGCCTCGATGCTGGCGGCAGTAGCAGCATCGTTGCCAATGGTCAGCACCGGATGGAATGCGGCCAGTACCCTGGCGGCAATCACCGGTGCGATGCAGATAAATCCCATTGGTTTTTTCGCCTGGTGTAGCGCTAAAATCAATTGTTCAACGCCGGCATGCACCTTGCAGTTTTGGCCATCAACCGCAAAGGTGCATAGATTTTTGGCAGCGCCATAGCCACCGGGGAAAATCACCGCGTCAATTTCGTGAGGCGAAATTTGGCTCAGATTTTTGATCTCGCCCCGCGCAATGCGAGCCGCTTCCACCAGCACATTGCGCACCTCATTGGCCGCTGGTTCACCCTTCAAGTGATTGATTACATGCATTTGCTTGAGATCGGGCGCCATGCAAACGATGGTGGCTCCAGCACGGTCCAGCGTTAGCAGCGTCAGCACCGCCTCGTGAATCTCGGCGCCATCGTATACGCCGCACCCCGATAAAACTACTCCAATCTTTTTGCCATTGTATTGTGCCATAGTTCATCCTCCTGGAAATCCTTTACCAGCTTCTTTGCTTCTGCTAAAAACCTCAGCCCGGTCAACTGGCGGGGGCAGAATTAATATAATTAAAAGACCCTCTGATGTCAATAAAAAAATCAGTAGTCAGAAAAATAAAATATTTGACTTGACAATTTGAGAATTTGGCGCTATATTACCCGACAAAAAGTTGGCATTAATTGCTCTCTCAACCAAGCCGCTATTTTTCTGGTAAATTTCAAAGTGATTGCCAAAGTGATTGCTCTTAATTTTACCAACATCCTGACTACTACATTTTTCACGCCCACTTGCGGAGGCCAGCATGAAATTCATCGTTCACTGCTCGTTAATACTGCTTTTGGTTTGGAATATCAACGCTATGGCGCAGCAACCACTTTATCTTAATCCTTCAGCACCCATCGATGATCGGGTGGCCGATCTCGTCTCTCGTCTGACACTGGAAGAGAAAGTCAACCAGATGGTATACAATGCTCCGGCCATCGAACGCCTGGGAATTCCTGCCTATAACTGGTGGAACGAGTGTTTGCATGGTGTGGCGCGGGCAGGAATTGCTACGGTCTTTCCGCAAGCCATTGGCCTTGCCGCTACCTGGGATACGAACCTGATGCTCGAAGTCGCTACGGTTATCTCTACCGAGGCCCGAGCCAAACATCATGAATTCGTCCGCAAGGGAGAGCGCGACATCTATCAAGGCCTCACCTTTTGGTCGCCCAATATCAATATCTTTCGCGATCCGCGCTGGGGTCGAGGTCAGGAAACGTATGGCGAGGATCCCTATCTCACCGCGCGCATGGGAGTCGCTTTCGTCAAGGGCCTCCAGGGAGATGATCCTCGCTATCTCAAAGTTGTCGCTACGCCCAAGCATTTTGCAGTGCACAGCGGACCTGAGCCCGAGCGTCACCGCTTCAATGCCATCATCTCCGAGCAAGATTTACGAGAGACCTATCTGCCGGCGTTTGATGCCTGCGTAACCGAGGCCAGGGCCTATTCGATCATGGGGGCCTATAATCGTTACCGTGGGGAAGCTTGCTGCGCCAGCCAGAAGCTATTGCAAGAAATTTTGCGTCAGGAATGGGGATTTGCGGGTTATGTGGTCTCCGACTGCGGCGCCATTCGGGATATTTTTGCCGATCATAAAATCGTGGCCACCCCCGAAGCAGCCGCCGCAATGGCGGTAAAAGCTGGCTGCGACCTCAATTGCGGCGATATGTATCGACATTTAGTCCAGGCGGTTCAGCAAGGGCTGATTTCTGAACGCGACATTACGACCTCGGTCATGCGGCTGTTCAAAGCTCGCTTTCTGCTGGGGATGTTCGATCCTCCCGAGCAGGTACCTTATGCCCAAACGCCCTATGCAATGAACGATTGTTCCGCGCATCGACAGCTTGCATTGCAAGCTGCTCGCGAATCAATGGTGCTGCTGAAAAATGACCAAAATATTTTGCCGCTCTCCAGAAAGTTGAAATCCATTGCAGTTGTTGGGCCAAATGCTAACGACATTCCTGTGCTGTTGGGTAATTACGAGGGTACCCCCTCGGCCCCCATAACCGTGTTGGAGGGAATTCGACGCAAACTGAGCCCCGAGACTCAGTTGGTCTATCGCCGCGGCTGCGATCTCATTTATCCTGGGATTGCCGCGTTGAATCCCATACCACCTTCGGCGCTGAAACCGCCGGTGGAATTTGCTGACCAGGCAGGGGTTCAGGCAGAATTTTTCGATAACATGAACCTGGCTGGAGCGCCAGTACATACTCTGTTCACCGATAATATTGATTTGAATTGGAAAGTCAATGCCCCGCCATCGGGGATGCAGCCCTATCATTTCTCGGTGCGCTGGCGCGGTATCCTCATTCCTCCAATCTCAGGCGAATACGAATTGGGCGTGACCAGCGATGATGGTTTTCGGCTCTATCTGAATGATGGCTTGTTCCTGGAAGATTGGAGCCATCACGCCGCCCGTACCAGTCGCAAAAGCATCCATCTGGAGGCAAATCGAACGTATCCGTTTCAACTGGATTTTTACCAGAACCTGGGGGGCGCCCTGTGTCAATTTGGCTGGCTGAAGCCCGGCGATCCAGCGCTATTTTTCCAGGCAGTGGATGAGGAGTTCCAGCAAGCCGTAGCGGCTGCGGCTAAGGCGGATATCATTATTATGGTGGGCGGTATTCATCCCCACTTAGAAGGCGAGGAGATGGAAGTTGCTGCCGCCGGCTTCCATGGTGGTGATCGCACGTCGCTCGATCTGCCGGAAATTCAGGAAAAATTGCTGCGTGCATTGTGCGCCACAGGCAAACCGGTGGTGCTGGTGCTGCTGAGTGGTAGTGCCCTGGCAGTCAATTGGGCACAGGAGCATGTTGCCGCCATTCTGCAGGCCTGGTATCCCGGCGGCGAAGGTGGCGCGGCCGTGGCTGATGTGCTGTTTGGTGATTATAATCCTGCCGGCCGGCTTCCCGTGACCTTCTACCGATCGGTAGATGATCTGCCGCCGTTCGAGGACTACAATATGGCCAATCGCACCTATCGATATTTCAAGGGAGAAGTCCTGTACCCCTTTGGATACGGATTGAGCTATACCAGCTTTAGCTATCAGAAGCTCAGGGTGACTCCCACCAGGATTCATCCCAATCAAAATGTCACGGTATCGGTTGAGCTTCGCAATAGTGGTGCTTTGGCTGGCGATGAAGTGGTTCAATTATACGTTTCTGACCTTGAAAGCAGTCTGCCGCGTCCAATAAAATCGTTGCGAGGATTTCAGCGGGTTCATCTTCAAGCTGGAGAGAAGCGAACCGTTACGTTCACGCTGACACCGCGCGATTTGGCATTGTATCACGAAACGCAAGGCTGGCTGGTGGAACCGGGGGAATTTGAGATCATGGTGGGTGGCAATTCCGCATTTGGTCTCAAAAAAAAGCTTATTGTTCAACGATAAATAATGAATCATGACGATGGAAAAGGATCACATTTTGCCCGCGAAATACACGGAATGATACGAAATTTTTATTTTTGAATTTCAGGCGATATTCGAAATTCTAAAATAAAACACCCTTTTCCAAAATAGGATTTGCTGTTTAGCATTTTGAACAGCAATATACAACCAGAAGCTCATAAGGCTAAATCGTTAGTGCATTCAGTTGGTTGCTAAGGTTCAGGAGCTGAAAAAAATGAACATTCAGTGCAAATTGTTAATCTCTGGGGTGATAATCTATGCGCTGGTGGGCTGCCTTTCGCTTTTCGCCAAAGATTATTCCCTATGGTCGCCCAACAAAAAAATCGAAGTCCGAGTACAGGTGGACAACGAATTGAGCTATGCGGTGTTTCATGGAAAGCAGGCTGTGATCGCGGCCTCCCCTATTTCCATGACGCTGGAAAATCAGTTAGTCCTCGGCCAAAAGCCCCAGATCGTCCGGGTACAGACGAACGCCGTGCTGGATACGCTGAAACCGGTGATACGCTTGAAATCGGCGCGTATCCTGAATCAATATAATGAACTGCAGCTCAGCTTTAAACAGAATTACGATGTTATTTTTCGCGCTTACAACGATGGCGTGGCTTACCGATTCATGATTAGAACCGCCGGACCGATTACGATCTATGGTGAAGAAACGAGTTTTCAATTTTTGAATGATCACTCCATTTATTTCCCAGAAGAGGATAGCTTTTTTTCGCACTCCGAGCGAGTTTATCGAATGATTCGATTGAGCGAAATTGGCACCAATCGCATGAGCTGCCTGCCGGCAGTGGTGACAATCGATGATGACCTCCGAATCGCAATAGTCGAGGCGGATCTGGAAGACTATCCCGGCATGTATCTTACCGGAGCGGCCGATGCACCGACAAAATTGCTTGGCAAATTTCCGCACTACCCGCTGGAAGTTGAGCCCAAAAGCGATCGTGATGTGCCGGTCACCAAACGAGCCGACTATCTGGCCCGTACCAGCGGACCGCGACTTTTTCCCTGGCGCGCAATGATCATCGCCCAGCGGGATGCCGATCTGATCGAGAGCCAATTGGTGTATAAATTGGCTGCCCCCGGTCGCTTTGACGACACGGCCTGGATCAAGCCGGGCAAGGTGGCCTGGGATTGGTGGAACTGGAACAACATTTACGGTGTCGATTTTCGAGCGGGAATCAATACCGAAACCTACAAATATTACATCGACTTCGCTTCCAGACATGGGATTGAATATGTCATTCTGGACGAAGGTTGGTACAAATTGGGCAATTTGCTGGAAGTCGTTCCGGAGATCAATGTACCCGAACTCGTTCGCTATGGCCATGAACGCAACGTCGGCATCATTCTCTGGGTCATCTGGAAAACGCTGGATGATCAACTACAACCGGCGCTGGATCAATTTGCTTCGTGGGGCGTGAAGGGCATCAAAGTCGATTTCATGCAGCGCGATGACCAATGGATGGTCAACTATTACTATAAAATTGCCGGGGAGGCTGCCAAACGGCACCTGCTGGTCGATTTCCACGGCGCGTATAAGTCAACGGGCCTGATCCGCACCTTTCCCAATGTGCTGACCAGTGAGGGTGTCCGTGGCCTGGAGTGGAGCAAGTGGTCGGCCGATGACCCTAATCCTACCCATAATGTGATACTGCCGTTTACGCGCATGCTGGCCGGTCCCATGGATTATACGCCCGGCGCCATGATCAACGCCACCAAAGAGCAATTTCGACCGGTTTTCAATCGACCAATGAGCCAGGGCACTCGCTGCCATCAACTGGCGATGTACGTGGTTTTTGAAAGCCCACTGCAAATGCTGTGCGACAGTCCATCAAACTATGAACGCGAGCCAGAGTGCCTGCAGTTTCTTGCCGATGTGCCCACGGTGTGGGATACCACCACAGTGCTGGCAGCCCAAATAGCTGAATATATCCTGCTCGCTCGAAAAAGCGGTGCCAAATGGTATCTGGGTGCAATGACCAATTGGAGCGCTCGAGACTTGACAGTGGACTTTTCATTCCTGGATGATAAAACATACCACCTGCAAATCTACCAGGATGGCGTTAACGCCGACCGCAATGCAATGGATTATCGTAAATCGGAAATGACCATTTCCAGGCGCGACCGGTTGAATATCCATCTGGCTCCTGGAGGTGGCTGGATTGGTGTTGCTGAATAAAATTCGAGCCGATACCATGGCGCCCTATTGGGTGGCACTGGATCCGATTACTGACCTTTTGCTGGCGAACGGGCTGTAATGGTACAAAATTTGTATCCGCTAACCACGCGGTTGCGTCGTTGCATTGCCCCCAGGCAGATGGCAATGTTCGAACTCAAGTCAAAAATATTTGAAGGCTGTTAGAATTGAACCATACTATTTCCTTGAAAATTATGATCACCAGATTCTATTTTGCCGTGCTATTTTTTTCATGCTGGACGGCAGGAGTAGCCAGAGAATATTATGTTTCACCCAATGGGAACGATCAGAACCCCGGCACTATCGATCGTCCCTGGCAGACAATTACCAGGGCCAATCAGGAATTGCAGCCCGGCGATGTTGCCTATTTGCGTCAGGGCCGCTATCAGCAAACGATCTGCCCTGTGAATAACGGCTCCCCCACCGCGGCGATTACCTTTTCGGGCTATGAAAACGAAATCGCTGTCATTCATTCCCGCCCCATGGGCGCAGATTTGAGCGGCAAGAGTTACATCATCCTTCAGAGATTGCACTTCGAAAATTGCAACTATTTCATTCGCTCGATCCCCGACGGCTTCGATTTTTGTGTTATCAGAGATTGCGTAATGAAAAACCAAACGGGTTGGTGCGGCATCGAGATCGGTGATGGCTGCCAGCATAATCAAATTTTTAATAATATCATCGACAGCGGAGGAATCGAAGGCGATTGCATCCATCTTGGGTCGGATGATTTTGGTGAGCACAGCGGCGCGCAGTACAATCTGGTGGCCAATAATGAGTGCTCTGGCGCGCGGCATGGGGGCATCTGTTGTGCCGGTGATCGCACCCAATTCAATATCATTCGCCACAATTACGTGCATGACATCGGCGATAATGCCATTGCCACCGGCGCCGGCGCCCGCTGGACCTTGATTGACGGCAATCGTATTTTCAATCCGGGCATGGATCGCGATGGCGCGACCGCCATGCAAATCCGTTCCGAAAATAACATCATCCGGCACAACATCATGTACCGAAATTTTGACCTCGACATCGAAAATGGTGCCGCCGCGCTGCTGCTTCAGTCCACCAATGAACTGCCGAATGTGCGAAACAATAGGATTTTCCATAATACGATTTATCATTTTGATCAACAGCAAACTCATTGGCACGGAATTCAACTGTCGGTGTTGACCGCCGAAACTCCCTTCGGTCCCAATATTTTTAAGAACAACATCATCTATAAAAATGGGGTCAGCAACAACAATGGCTTTCAAATCGCGTACACGCGGACGGTAAGCTCGCTGCCCAGTGATATTTTTGACGGTAACCTCATCTGCCGTCTGCAAGCCAATGAACCGGTGATTTATTTTTTCGAGTTCAATCGACAACGGCTGACGCTGGAGGAAGCTATCCAGCAATTTCCCAATAATTTTTGGGCTTCCAATATCGATCTTCCTCCCCTATTCATAGATGACGCGCATTTCGATTTTCGGCTGCAACAAGGTTCTCCCGGGATCGATGCCGGGGTGTTCCTGACCAAAACCACGGATGCGGGACAGGGCACTCGGATAACCGTCGAAGATGTCGCGTATTTTTGTGATGGCTGGGGCATTGGCGAAGGCGATACGATTCGTGTTGGCTCAAATGAAGCCGTAAACATCCTTCAGATTGACTATGCGCAAAACCAACTCACGGTGGCTCGCTCTATTTCCTGGCAAGCAGGCGATCCAATAAGCTTAAATTACTCAGGCCAGGCCCCTGATATCGGAGCTTATGAATTAGACGCAGCCCGCGACACTCAGGCGCCGGCGCCACCTCAAAATGTCAAATTGATAAATCCTTGAGCCGTAAGAAAATTAGACATCAAACACATTCAAATGGTAAAAACCAAATTGTAGCTATCAGTGCTGACAACTTTAGTCAATCAACGCCAGAAACAGCCACTTGCTCCTGGTGTTGTAATGTTTTGCGGATGATGAGTGGCTGCGGCATGAACCATTTTTAGGAGGGAATAACACTATGGTTTTCGGACCCTGGGATTGGTTGGTGATCGGACTTTATTTCGTCGTCATTCTGGGAATTGCCTGGTGGGGGATTCGAAAGCGCCAGGATACTTCATCCGACTACTTTCTGGCCGGGCGACATCTGGGATGGTTTATTGTAGGGGCCTCGATTTTCGCGTCCAACATCGGGTCGGAGCATATCGTTGGGCTGGCGGGCTCTGGCTGCACTGACGGCGTGGCCATGGCCCATTATGAGTTGCATGCCTGGTGTTTGCTGGTCCTGGGTTGGGTGATGATTCCGTTTTACATGCGCTCCAAAGTCTTTACCATGCCTGAGTTTCTGGAGCGCCGTTTTTCGCCTACCTCGCGCACGGTTCTATCTGTTATTTCTCTGGTGGCGTATGTCCTGACCAAGATTGCGGTAGGAATTTTCGCAGGTGGTATTGTTTTCAGCGTTTTATTGCCGGATTTGCATTTTCTGGGAATGGATAGCTTCTGGATCGGCTCGATTCTGGTGATCGTTCTAACCGGATTTTACACGATCCTCGGCGGGCTGCGAGCAGTGGCCTATACCGATGCCGTGCAGACCGTAGTGCTGATCTTCGGCTCGCTGATCGTGACGTTCTTTGGACTCCTGGCATTGGGCGGCGCCAGCAGCCTGGGCAGTATTTTTAATTCCGGCCATCCCTTCGCTCTGTTTTCATTGTTGCAGCGCGGCTGGAGCGAATTGCGCGCCATTTGTGGCAGCGAGATGTTCAACCTCTGGAAACCCCTGGTGCCTTCCGGAATCGAAGGCTCCTGGGCGCCAATTCGAGAGACGGGACGAATGGCCTGGTATTTTAACGACAATTATCCCTGGCTGGGCATGCTATTTTGTGCGCCCATCATCGGGCTGTGGTATTGGTGCACCGACCAGTACATCGTCCAGCGTGCGCTGGGGGCAGCGGATGAACGCCAGGCCCGCAAGGGTTCCATCTGCGCCGCCTTTTTGAAATTATCGCCGGTATTCATCTTCATCATTCCAGGCATGATCTGCTTTGCCCTGGCCAAAAGCGGGCAGGTTGCCGCAATCCAAAATCAGCTTTTTGATGCACAGGGGCAACTCATTCGCAATAATGCGCAACAGGCATTCCCCCTGCTGGTGGCGAATATCCTGCCAATTGGTGTTCGTGGGCTGGTAGTAGCCGGTCTCCTGGCGGCGCTCATGAGTTCCCTGGCTGGGGTATTCAATGCCTCGTCAACCCTCTTCACCATCGATTTCTATTCCAAATTTCGTCCACAGGCCACCCAGCATCAATTGGTCTGGATGGGCCGGATCGCCACCTCGGTGATGGTGTTAATTGGCCTGCTCTGGATTCCGGTTATCCGCGGCGGCAAAGGCTTGTATGATTATTTGCAGGGCATTCAGGCCTATCTGGCGCCGCCCATTTTTGTGGTGTTCTTTTTTGGCGTTTTCATGAAACGGCTCAATACCAAAGGCTGTCTGGCGACACTCAGCGTGGGCTTTTTGATGGGCCTGTTCCGATTGTTCGTCGATACTCCGGTGAAATTATTGAAAGGCTTCGCTTATGAGCCAGGCTCATTTCTGTGGGTAGTAAACAATATCTTTTTTCAGTATTATAGCCTATTGATCTTTGTCGTTTGCGCGGCGGTCATGATTGGCGTGAGCTATGCGACCGCCCCGCCTGCATACGAGAAAATCAGCGGGCTGACCTTTGCGACGATGACCGAGGAAGATCGCCGCCGTACCCGGGCCAGTTGGAGCACCGGAGATGTGGTCGCTTCGATGCTGGTGCTGGTGATTATTGTCTTAATTTACCTGTATTTTCGCGGCTAAAAAATCCGTTACTCGCCCATTTCAGAACATTGCATTGTTAAATTCCCAATGCAGTCAAACTGCAATCGCGTAGGCATGACATAGTATTTTGGTATTACAGAATCCTGGCCCCAAACAGGAAAAACCGCGGGGCAATAGCATAGGCTGCGGCGAACAATAACCGCAGCCTATACCCACAATCGGAAATACTTTCGAATTTCAGGCGGTGGGAGAAAATCTGCAAGCACTATCCATTCCTATTTGCATTGGTGATGGGCATTGGTTGCCAGTTATCGGCATCATCATTTGACCAGGCAATATGATCGCCGACTATTCTGGACGGCCTCCGAATAGCGGAATTAGCGATGGTTAGCGTGCACCCATTGCTGGCGGCAATAGTGCCATTCAAGTCTGGATGTATTACTCCCCTGCTGCTAATTTTTAGAAACCACCATGGTGGATTCTCGAATGATGAAATCTGTTTCCAGCACCACTCGCTCCGGTGGCAACTGATTGGGTGATTCAATATTTCGAATCAAAATCTCCGCTGCCTTTCTGCCGATCTCATATTGTGGTGCTCGAATTGTAGTGAGCGGTACGGGGTAGATCTTGGCATAGTAAATATCATCATTGCCGATAATCGAAATATCTTCTGGCACGCGAATATTTAGCTCTTTCAACGCGGTGATGACCGCCAGTGCTTGTTGATCATTGAAACAGACAATGGCGGTGGGATAATCTTCACGACGGAGATTTTTGAAAAAATTCATGGTATTACCATAGCTTTCCTCATGTCGTGAACCAATGGAAACAATCATATCTTTATGAAATACCAATGGGCTCTCGCTAAAGGCATCCCGAAAACCTTCAATACGTTCCTGGGTATGTGATGATTGTGGCGGACCAGCGAAGTGCACGATCCTGGTATGGCCGCTATCGATCAAGTATTTTACCGCCTTTTTAATTGCCTTCAAGTTATCGATCGCGACGACGTTGGCTTGAATTCCCTTCACGTCTTCCAGCAGCACAAATGGATAATTGATCATTTTGAGCTTAAAAAGATGCTCGATCTCTGCAGTGCCCTCAACCAGCGGCGCAATAATCGCTCCCTTGATGTCTTTGGTCGAAAATAGGTGAGTAAATTTCTTTTCGCATTCATGATCGTTTTCAGAACTGGCCACAATAAACGAATAGCCTTTATGATGGGCATATTCCCGAGCGCCTAAAGCGATGGTTGTATAAAATGGATAGCTCAAATCCTTGATAATGATTCCAATGCTCTTGTCCTGATTGCCGTTCTTTAAATTCCTGGCCATTCCCCAGGGACGAAAATTTAGCTCCTTCATGACTTCCAGAATATGTTCGCGCGTGTCTGGTTTCACCGTGTTTTTCGCATTGATTACCGCTGAGACAGTGCCTTTGGAAACGCCGGCGCGTTTGGCCACATCTTCAATCGTTATTTTTTTCATCAACCGCTCCGCAGAGTTTCAGCCATCATTAGCCAATTGAAACGTTTTAATTTTTAGTTCAGCTAAAATATAATAGCTTTCCATGACAAAATCAATAAAAATTTTAGTCCGGCTCATCTTTGAAACCCATCACTGAGGGCAGACGACCGCGGCAGTTTGTCAAATTGTTCTGCCTGAAATTTTAAAATGGAAATTATTATCAATAATTGGCCCACGAAACACACGAAAAAACACTGAAAGCACTTTAATTTCGTGCATCTCGTGGGCAAAAAGTGATCATTTTCAATCGGTATGGTTCATTTTAGAAATTTAGGTTCTATTAAAAAAACCATTGGATGCCCTGGTTTTCGTGGCAAAGGCCCAAATAAAGATTTTCTGGCAATTATTTTTTTGCTTGATTTTTTGTTGGTTCTTTGGTATATTTGAAACGTTTCAATTTCAGTTCAACTTTCCGAACCAATTTCGAGGTAATGACGTGACCGTGCGAAGGCTGATCCTTTTGGCGCTGGCAGCCAATCTCCTCCATCACTCGTTGCTATCAGATTTTTCTCATGCTCAAGGCCGCCGCCATCAAACCAATGTCACCACCGCCAATTTCGCCCATTATTACCCCAATCTCTTCGTCGAACTCATTGGCCAAACCGAGGCTCGAGTTCAAGCCCGAATCGATAGCGTTTTTCAGCAACTATTCTATGGCGATGACCAAACTCAGCGGATCTATTACCCGGTGGAACCGGATATGGCTTACATCGAAGATATTGCCAATCGGGATGTTCGCACCGAAGGGATGTCTTACGGGATGATGATTGCGGTGCAGCTTAACAAAAAAACCGAATTCGATCGCCTCTGGAAATGGGCCAGAACCTATATGCAACATCAAAGCGGTCCCAGCAAAGATTACTTTGCCTGGCACTGCACAACCGATGGCACAAAAATTTCGGACAATTCCGCTTCTGATGGTGAAGAGTGGTTGGTCATGGCCTTGTTTTTTGCCTCGGCACGGTGGCGCGATGGCGAAGGAATTTTTCATTACCGTTCCGAGGCCCAAAAAATTTTGGATGCGATGCTTAGCAAGACAGCCGCCTCGGATCGCGAGGATGCGGTCACCAACATGTTCAATCAGAAGAACAAGCTGGTGGTCTTTGTGCCGGCTGGCCAGGTGGATGATTTTACCGACCCGTCCTATCATCTACCCCATTTTTATGAACTATGGTCTCGCTGGGCCGATAAGAATAATCGCTTCTGGCAGCAAGCGGCCGTAGCGAGTCGAAAATTTTTAAAAAAGGCGGTTCATCCCGTGACCGGTCTGGCTCCGGATTATGCCCGGTTCGATGGCCAACCGATAGCTCCCCCCTGGGGTGGGGCCCATGACGATTTCCGCTTCGATGCCTGGCGCGTGGCCATGAACATCGCCATCGACTATCTCTGGTTTGCCCGAGACAATTGGGCCGTTAGGCAGTCCAATCGACTCCTCGAGTTTTTTCATTCGCAGGGGATCGATAGTTATGGCAACCAGTACACTCTGGATGGCAAAAAATCAGGGGATGATCACAGCCCTGGGCTGGTGGCTATGAATGCCGTGGCCGCCTTAGCCGCCACCCATGAGAAGCGCCAGGAATTTGTCGCCGCACTCTGGAACACGCCGATTCCCAGCGGCACTTATCGTTATTATGATGGCATGTTGTACCTGCTGGCCTTGCTGCAGGTCAGTGGCAATTTCAGAATTTATCAGATGTAGTCCATCTCTGCCAGTTGGCCGATGGACTACATCTGGCTTCGGACATCCAATTAAATAAGGCGACTCCCATGATTTATTTTAGCGAAAAGAATTTTCTGTCAGCTCTAACCCATCACTATTTAACCGTATTTTTGATCTTGTTGTTAACGTTTTTTTTATCTATCTTCCCCAAAGCCGCACCAGGAACCGATAGAGCAACTTATATCTCCACCGAAAAAATCGCGGGAGCATTCACCCTCTCCACCGCAGGCAAATCTGCGCCATTATGCGCCAGCTCCCAGGATTTTCCTGGCGTGATCCGAGTTTTGAAACTACTTCAGGCAGACATCGAACGAGTGACCAATGAAAAACCTGATTTTATAATTGACGCTATCCCAGCTACGAGTGAAATCGTTCTGATTGGAACGCTGGGCAAAAATCCGCTGATCGACAGATTGGTGGCTGACAAAAAACTTGAGGTCAATGACATCGCCGGCAAGTGGGAAGCGTCTCTCATTCAGATCATTTCCAATCCGTTTCCAAATGTGGCTTTGGCGTTGGTCATCGTTGGCAGCGACAAACGTGGCACCATCTTCGGCATGTTCGATCTGTCTGAAAAAATTGGCGTCTCGCCCTGGTATTGGTGGGCCGATGTGCCAGCTAAGAAAAAATCGAATATCTTTATCAGGCCCGGCCGATATACTTTCGGAGAGCCGAAAGTAAAGTACCGGGGAATTTTTATCAATGACGAAGCGCCAGCATTATCGGGCTGGGCTTATGAAAAATTCGGCGGCTTCAATGCCAAATTTTATGACCATGTCTTCGAGCTGATTTTAAGATTGAAAGGCAACTTCCTCTGGCCGGCCATGTGGGGCAGAGCCTTTTATGATGATGATCCAGAAAATCCCAGATTGGCCGACGAATATGGCGTGGTCATCGGCACTTCCCATCACGAACCCATGATGCGTGCGCATGATGAATGGCGGCGCTACGGTTCTGGTCCCTGGAATTATGAGAAGAATGAAGCCAAGCTGCGGGAGTTTTGGACGGAAGGGATTCGTCGCATGGGAAACTACGAAAGCATCGTCACCCTCGCCATGCGCGGCGACGGTGATGAACCCATGACCGAATCCGCCAATATCGAGCTGCTCCAGAGAATTGTCAAAGATCAGCGTGAAATTCTCAAAGAGGTCACTGGTAAAGACGTGACAACCATCCCTCAGGTTTGGGCGCTGTACAAAGAAGTTCAGGAATATTACGACCGGGGGATGCGCGTGCCCGATGACGTGACGCTGCTGCTGTGCGATGATAACTGGGGCAATATCCGCAAGCTGCCCAAATTAGACGACAAGCCACGCGCCGGCGGTTATGGCATTTATTATCACTACGATTACGTGGGCGGACCCAGAAATTACAAGTGGCTGAATACCAACCAGATTGCTCGCGTCTGGGAGCAGATGCATCTGGCGTATGAATACGGCGCCCGACAAATCTGGATCGTCAACGTGGGCGATATCAAGCCCATGGAATTTCCCATCGAGTTTTTTCTGGATTACGCCTGGAATCCAGAGCAATTTCCACCTGAGCATTTACCTGAATACACCAGAATTTGGGCGGCAGAACAATTCGGTGCCAAATACGCCAGCGAGATCGCTCATATTTTGACCAGCTATACCAAATTTAATTCTCGCCGCAAACCCGAGCTGCTGGCACACGATACTTATAGTCTGGTGAATTATCGAGAGGCCGAGAGGGTTGTTGCCGATTACAAAGAACTTGAAAAACAAGCCCGAAAAATATATGAAGCGATTGCCATTGAATATCGGGATGCTTTTTATCAATTGGTCCTTCATCCGGTGGAGGCGTGTGCCAATTTGAATGAGTTCTACGTGACTGTGGGAAAAAATCGGCTGTACACCCAACAGGGACGGGCCGCAACCAATAGTCTTGCGGAGCAAGCTCGGAAATTGTTCCAGCGCGATGCCGAAATTACCAGCTATTACAATACGGTGCTGGCAAATGGCAAATGGAACCATTTCATGGATCAGACGCATATCGGTTATACCTATTGGCAGCAGCCAGAGACCAATGTGATGCCGGAGGTCAAAGAAATTACAGTTCCAGAGCGGGCGGAGATGGGCGTAGCCATCGAGGGCTCGGAGCGCTGGTGGCCCAATGAATCCGGCCCGGCCATTTTGCCCAGCTTCGACCGATTTCATCAGCAACGTTATTATATCGAGTTGTTCAATCGGGGGAAAAAGCCGTTTAAATATTCCGTCAACGCGGAGAAGCCGTGCCTCAAAATTCAGCCTGCCAAAGGTGAAATTCAAACCGAAGCCCGGCTCTGGGTGAGCATTGACTGGGACAAAGTGCCGAGTGGCGCGCATCAGATTCCGATTATTATCTCCGGGCCGCGACGCCAGCGTGTGGTGGTTCAGACAATCGTCCTGAATCCCGCCATACCAGCTTCGGAGGTGGAAAATTGTTTTATCGAGAGCAACGGCTGCGTCTCCATCGAATCAGAGCATTTTACCCGTGCTGTGAATATCCCTCCCATCACCTGGCAGCGAATTCCGGATCTGGGACGTACGCTTTCTGCCATGACTCCTTTTCCAGTCACTGCCCCGACTCAATCGCCAAATAGTGACAGCCCTCGTCTGGAATATCAGATGTATCTTTTCAGCAACGGCGCGGTAAAAGTGAAAGCGTACCTTTCCCCGACTTTGAATTTTCATAATAACCAGGGATTGCGCTATGGCATCTCATTTGATAATGAGCCGGCGCAGATCATCAATATGCATGAAAATAAGACTTTTCAGGACTGGGAAGAATCGGTGAGGAATAATGTCACGATTGACGTTTCCAGCCATATTATCAGTGAACCGGGGAAACATGTTTTGAAATTCTGGGTCGTTGATCCGGGGGTGGTGCTGCAAAAATTGGTTGTGGAGGCTGGGGAAGTTAAGCCAGGTTATTTGGGACCGCCAGAGAGTTTTAATGGAGCTATAAAGACTGATAAAGGAAACTTAAAATACTTTTAGCAGGTAAGAGAAAATGTAAAAATAGGATTGATATTTTATCTCAAAAAATTGAATCATTGGGATAACATTTTAAAAGGCAATGGAAGTGTTATCCGACATGTATAACCAACCACCACCGACATTTTAAACCAACCACCTAA
>CAZYNP010000012.1:113617-116272 GCA_964647995.1 uncultured Cytophagia bacterium | reverse complement strand
TGGATTGCTATGAAAAAGCCGTTCCAGGGATTTTTGATAATGGAATTTGAAATTTGTTTGTCATTTGGGATGTGAGATTTGGAATTTTATCCGTTGGGTTGTTTCAATCCGTTGGAGAAAAAAATCTTGGAGAACTTCCATGAAAAATCGAATTTTAAATCTCAGAATAATCATTTTTCTAATTCTATTTCCAACATCTATTATCCATCCCCAGATGCTGGCCACGATCTCCGAGGACGTCACCACCGAATTCGGCACCTATCATCCCATTCCTGTGGAATTCACCGCCCAGGTGCCAGCCTTCAGTTTCAAGCCTGATTTTGGTGACGTCAATAATTTTGATCAGGTGAGCTGGAATTTCACTGCCATTGATTCCGCCTTGCTGCGAGCCAATCATTTTACCGTCAAGAAAAGCCAGTACAAGCAACTGTACGACGTCTATAATGTCTGCACCTGGAATGGCACGCCGATCTTTGTGACGACCGATGCTGTGCTGCATACCTATCATGTCCTGTTCGATCGGATTCTGGCGGAAATCGAAATCCAGAAATTTGTGGGGGAATTGGATGCGCTGACTGAAAAACTGATCATCGAAACGGAAAATGTTTATAGCCAATCCGTCACGGCAGGGGCAAAAGAAGCGGCTCGACGCAATCTTGCCTTTTTATATGTGGCCAAAAAATTGTTGAACGGAGCGAAGGTCACCGTTCCATCGGCGGTGGCTGCGCTGGTGGATTCGGAGCTGATGCTGATCGACCAGCATGAAGGCTATCGCATCTCACCGATCTTCGGTGATTTTTCGGCATTGGATTACAGCCAGTTCCAGCCCCGAGGTCATTACACCAAAAACGACACGCTCAAAGCCTATTTCAAAACCATGATGTGGTACGGCTGGACCATCTTCACAATGGAGCCTAACCTGTTCGGCGATCTATCTTATCGCCATACACTGCAGGCATTGCTGCTGGTGCAACTGCTTTACCGAATACAGCTTGCTAATCAGCCGCTATTGGAAAAATGGCAATTCATTTACGATCCGACCGTCTTCTTTGTCGGCAAAACTGATGATCCGACGGTTCTGCATTACAAGCTCATTGCCGATCAAATTTATGGCGCCAATTTTTTATCCCTGTCCTGTGATAGCCTGGCAAATAAAAATTTATTAGCAGCGTTAATGACCGAAGCTCAGAAGCTGCCCGAGCCGAAAATCCCCAACTGGATTTATGGGACATTCACGACTTATAAGGGTTTCCGCTTCATGGGACAGCGCTTCATCCCTGACTCCTACATGTTCGCCCATCTCATCGATCCGTATGTGACGTATCGATATTTTCCCAAAGGATTGGATGTAATGGCGATTTTAGGCTCCCATCGGGCGTTTGCCATCCTCGATTCGCTCTACAAAGAAACCGCCTATCAAAATTATACCCAACAGATCGATGGTTTCAAAACTGAGTTTGCCAAATTATCACCCGCCGCCTGGGCGCAAAACCTGTACTGGAATTGGCTGTATTGCCTGATGCCCTTACTGTACCAGAAAGGCGCTGGCTATCCATTGTTCATGCAGACGCTGGCCTGGGCGAATAAAGAGCTATTGACCGCCCTGGCGTCCTGGGCTGAGTTGCGGCATGACACCATTCTTTATGCCAAGCAAAGCTCAACGCCCTGTTGCATTCCGCCAGGGCCACCTCGAAATTATGTCGAGCCCAATCCCCATCTTTACGCCCGACTGGCAAGCCTGGCAAAATTTACTCGGGACGGGCTGCAATCAAGAAACCTATTGTTTCCAGAATTCAAAGAAAAGCTCGATCTGTTTGAAAACTTGTTGCTATTCTTGAAAAGAGTTGCCATCAAAGAATTGGAGAATGACCCGTTGACGGATCAGGAATATGAAGATATCTATTGCTTCGGCAAGCTGATGCAAAAATTGGTCTCTTATTTTCCTGATCCCAATAATCCCTGGAAGAGCGATACGGATGACATGGCCGTGGTCGCCGATGTGCATACCGATTCCAATACTGATCAGTGTTTGGAAGAGGGGGTTGGCTATCCGCTGGAAATCTTTGTGATCGTGAATGAAGGCGGAACGGTTCGTATCACCCGAGGCGCTATTTTTTCCTATTATGAATTCACCCAGCCCATTGCCGATCGCTTGACCGATGAAGCCTGGCGCAAAATGCTGGTGGGGGAGAAGCCGCCCAAAATGCCCGAATGGACTGCCAGCTTTATGGATCTGGGGCAGCAACAGCCGCCGTGGTGGGAGGATTCGCCCAATAATTTATTTGAGAAAGAATTTTCCAGTGTTCAAATGGCTGAGCCAAAAGTGGTTCCCAAAACGATCAGGTTATTTCAGAATTATCCCAATCCGTTTAACGAGCAGACTGTGATCCGATTTCAATTGCCAAAAAATGCAATGGTGAAGATCGAGATTTACAATTTGCTGGGACAGAAAATTCGGACGCTGCTCAGTGAACAAAAGACGGCTGGGGTTCATACAATAAAATGGGATGGGAAAGATGATTTGGGCCGAACGATTGTCAGTGGTGTGTATTTTATTAGTCTTGAAGCTGCTCTTGTAGGACAGGATGGCATCCTGTCCCACAATTCTAAGGTCGAACAATTTCGACAGGTGAATAAATTGGTGTTGTTGCGCTA
>CAZYNP010000012.1:71962-113517 GCA_964647995.1 uncultured Cytophagia bacterium | reverse complement strand
ACTGTAGGACAGGATGGCATCCTGTCCCATTCATCCGTCGGACAGGATACCATGCCTGTCCCACAACTCTAAGGTCGAACAATTTCGCCAGGTGAATAAATTGGTGTTGTTACGCTAACTGTAGGACAGGATGGCATCCTGTCCCATTCATCCGTCGGACAGGATACCATGCTGTTCAATTAATCCGCTGGACAGGATACCATCCTGTCCCACAATAATCAGGAGGTAAAAAATTATGAAACGATTAATTTATCTAATTGCTACCACAGCTCTCATTTTTGCGGTAGTCACCTGCACAAACTGTCCCACGACACCTGGGAACAGAGAAGTGCGAGAACTAACTTCCGTCGAAAAAGCGTTGGTCGAGGCTGACAATAATTTCGGGTTGAAAATCTTTCGAGAGATCAATAAAGCTGAAAAAGATAAGAACGTCTTTATTTCGCCGTTGAGCATTTCCATGGCGTTGGGCATGACGCTCAACGGCGCCAATGGTGAGACCAAAGAAGCCATGCAAACTGCGCTGGAATTGGCAGGCCTATCGGATCAACAGATCAATGAAAATTATCAAAGTTTGATCGACCTGCTGGTCGGGCTGGATCCGAAGGTGAAATTTCAAATCGCCAATTCCATCTGGTATCGCAATGACTTTGCTTTCAAAGAATCGTTCATCAATATCAACAAGCAATATTTTTATGCGAAGGTGGCTGGGCTGGATTTCACCAATCCGCAATCCGCCAATATTATCAATAGCTGGGTGGAAGACAATACCAACGGCAAGATCAAGAAAATCGTGGATCAGATCGAGCCGCAGATCGTCATGTTTTTGATCAATGCCATTTATTTCAAGGGCACGTGGACGTACGAATTCGACAAAAACCAGACGCAGGACGATTCGTTTCACCTGCCTGACGGCTCGGAAAAGACCGTCCCGATGATGGAGCTCTCCCGTAAGCTTGCCTATTATGAAAGCGATGAATTTCAGGCGGTGGATCTGCCGTATGGCGATGGTTTGTTCAGCATGACGATCATTTTGCCCGCTCCGCACATCAATGTGAATGATTTTCTGATGAGGCTTTCGGCTGAAAATTGGAATCTGTGGACAGGCAGTTTTTCAGAGAAAAAGGGGACGCTTTTCTTCCCGAGGTTCAAGCTGGAATATGAAAAACTGTTGAAAGACGTTCTGAAATCATTGGGAATGGCCATCGCTTTTGATCAAGACCAGGCAGATTTTACCCGCATGTTCGATAAAGTGAGCGACATGAATCTTTATATCGACAAAGTGAAGCACAAATCATTCGTCGAAGTCAATGAAGAGGGCACCGAAGCGGCTGCAGTGACGTCGGTGGAAATTGGGATGACATCGGTGGGACCTGGTGCGTCATTTGTCATGCGGGTCGATCGACCGTTCATTTTTGCCATTCGGGAGCATCATTCGGGGACGATTTTATTTATTGGGAAGATTATTGATCCAA
Source organism: uncultured Cytophagia bacterium (assembly GCA_964647995.1). GTDB lineage: Bacteria > Zhuqueibacterota > Zhuqueibacteria > Thermofontimicrobiales > Thermofontimicrobiaceae > Thermofontimicrobium_A. The sequence continues at coordinate 112,045 of CAZYNP010000012.1, read as the reverse complement.
GCTGATTTTAGATTTTTTGTTATTTCACCGCTAAGACGTAAAGGCGCAAGGCTCTTTAAAACCTCTGCGTCTTAGCGTCTTTGCGGTAAAAAAAATCCGTTGGGTTGTTTCAATCCGTTGGAAAAAATTTGGAGGAAGCTATGCGAACAATAAATATTATTATTTTATCGATTCTCATTTTGATTTATATTGGCGGATGTACTAAGAGTCCAAACGAGCCAAATAATATTCGTGAATTAAATTCGATCGAAAAAACCATTGTCGATTCCGATAATCGCTTTGGAATCAAGTTATTTCAGGAGATTGTCAAGACTCAGAAGGATGCCAATATTTTCATCTCACCATTAAGTGTCTCGATGGCGCTGGGCATGACATTGAATGGCGCCAATGGAAAGACCCGAGAGGCGATGATCAATACGTTGGAATTGGCAGGACTATCGGATCAGCAGATCAATGAAAATTACAAGAGCCTGATCGAATTGCTGGTGGGACTCGATCCGAAGGTGAAATTTCAGATTGCCAATTCGATCTGGTATCGCAACGATCACGTTTTTGAAGAACTGTTTTTCAACCAGTGCAAACAATATTTTAATGCCGAGGTTGCAGGTCTGGATTTCAGCGATCCGAAGTCGAAGGACATTATCAATGCCTGGGTGGATCAAAATACCAATCGCAAGATCAAAGAAATTGTTGAACAGATCGACCCCAACAACGTGATGTTTTTGATCAATGCCATCTACTTCAAAGGAATCTGGACGTTTCAATTTGATGAAATGGGCACATTCGATGATCAGTTTTATCTGCCTGATAATTCCAGCGTGCCGTGCAAGATGATGGCGCAAAAGGAAGAATATCCTTATTTTGCCAACGATCAATTTCAAGCCGTGGATTTGCCCTATGGCGATGGGCAGTACAGCATGGTCATTATTCTGCCCAACTTAAATGTGACTATCGACGATGTGATTCTGGCGCTGGACCAGGCGACCTGGAATGAATGGCTTAGCCAATTTGAGAAGCAACAGGGCAATATTTTCCTGCCTCACTTCAAGCTGGAATATAAAATTAAGCTGAACGACATTTTGATTGCATTGGGTATGCGGATCGCTTTCTCAGCCGATGAGGCAGATTTTACCCGAATGTTTAAACCAGGAGGTTTATACATCGATGAAGTCAATCACAAAACCTTTGTCGAAGTGAACGAGGAAGGCACTGAAGCAGCAGCAGTAACATCGGTGGTCATCGGTGAGCGTTATTACATTGGTCAGGAAGAATTTATAATGCACATGAATCGTCCGTTTATCTTTGCTATTCGGGAACATCATTCAGGGACGATTTTGTTCATTGGGAAGATTGTCGATCCATCTTAGGATTTACGATCTTAGAATTACGATTTTAGAATGAGAAAATTTCCCAACGGATTAGAAAGCCCCAACGGATGGATTGCTATGAAAAAGCCGTTCCAGGAATTTTTGACAATGGAATTTGAAATTTGTTTGTCATTTGGGATTTGTGGTTTGGAATTTCATCCGTTGGGTTGTTTCAATCCGTTAGAGAAAACTTCTTGTTGCTTAATCAGGATTCATCTAACCAGGAGAATTATATCATGAAAAGCTCCAAAATTTTTACCCTCGGAATAATCATTATTCTATCAATTTGTTCTCAAAATCCCGCCTTTAGCCAATACTGGGGCGAGCGTGTTCTCGAAAAATCTTTCGAACAGATGGATTTCTTTTTCATGCCCAATTATCTGAATCCGTACGGCCTGAGCAATCTGGCGTCGACCACGCCAGGCTTGATCGATGATCCGCTGTTGAATCTCATCGTCAATCCCGCCAACCTCTATTCGGATTCATCGAGAAAGACCTATTTCTATCTCGATTTCAGAAATTCGCAGATCAAGCAGAACAAAAATTACGGCTACTATCCCTATCCTGAATATCGTTCCTCCTATTCGGTGGACATGATTTATTTCCCCAATTATTTTATTCAAACGAGAAAAGCACTGGAGCCAGTTTTCTCAACAGCATTATTGACCCGACCAGTGCGATCTTTGAAAGGATTATTCTTCGGCTTTTCCTATCAGCTCATCTTTCAAAATGAAGCCTACTACTCAGTGCCGCAGGATATTTATCGCTCTAACATCGGCTATGACTATGCGGGTAACAAAGTGGCGGAGACCTCGGACATCCCGATCGTGGATCGCTATAAAGGCACTGACGACATGCGCCAGACAGGACATTTTTTGTCGCTGTTTTCGGGCTATGAAATTTCGCCCCGTCTGCAACTTGGTCTCCGATTGAATAGCACCGCATTCGAACGGGATGGCTCGTATGGCTCGCAGAACTTCTGGGACAATCCTTCGAGCTATCAATATACCTCGATTTGGTACGATTGGCGCTGGCGCCATCAGAATTACGATCACTGGGATCTGGCGGGCGGCTTGACTTTCAAGCTGGATGATCGAACGAAAATCGGATTTCAGGGTGGTAAGCTTTGGGGAGATGCCGATCAATCCTCGGTGCAGGAAGATTCATCGCTGTATAAATCGGGGCAGATCAATGTTGGCAAGGAGTGGAGCTATTATTGGAAGCAGGGCGGCGGTGGCCAGCGCTGGGAGCATGAGGGGACAACCTATTACGGCGGGATCAATCTCACTCACCAGCTCGATCCAACCAAGTCGCTGGTGTTCTATTACACCTATCATCAGCAACATGCCGACATCACGCTTTACTCAACCTTAGATGATTCCTCTTACAGCAACTATCATCATGAATGGGAGAAGGACTATTATTCTGGCGAGTGGGACTATGACTTGCGAGATCTCCGAAGAGGGATAGGCGATCGCAGCCATAAGAGCCATCGCTTCATGGGCGCATTGCAATGGCAGATCGAGCAAAATAAGAAGCTGCACATCGGACTGAATGTGGAATTCCTGAAACGGCGGATCAATACCGATGAGCACGTGCTGCTCAACCGTCACAGCCGATCCAAATATACTTCATTTTATAATCAAACGACACAACTTCAAAATTATTTTGATGCCACCAACGAAGATAAGAATTTGCTGTGGGAATTCAAAGCCGATGTGGTCAACTTTCAAATCCCGATTATGTTCACCTGGAAAATTTCCGATGCGGTGGAGATCCTGCTCGGCTTGAATCGCAAGATGACGAACTGGGACATCGACGACATGACGCTGGCGATTTTCAAATATCGGGAGACCACAGTCGATTCGGTGACGACCAAAAAGACCGATTTTGGGGAGCGCTACACCGAGCCGAGCGAGCGCCGCAGCGATGTGCAGACCACCATGCTCGGCGGGATCACCATTGCGCCATCGAAGTTCTTTAATGTGCGGTTGCTTGCCGTGCCCAATTTTACCAATACCTATCAAGGCACGACGCTGAAAGAGTTTCAGTGGTGGATTGGGATAAGCCTCTATCCTTAAAAGAATAGAGAGATGGACTCCACTTTGGAAGTGGAGGCCATCTCGCCTTCCTAACGTTTATTAAATTTGTTTGTTTATCCGCTGGGGGGCGATCCAATGGAGGAGGGTCTGGTCGATATTTTTTTATCCAATGGATTGCAACAAACCAATGGATACTATTTTTGAATGTTCATCCGCTGGAGGTATCAAGCCGTTGGAGAAAGGGTTGGAGGGAATTCATTTGTCCAGCGGAGTGAAAAACGCCAACGGATATTGTATTTGATTTATATCCGTTGGGGGAAAGATTTGGTTCTCCATTTATCCGAAATTATTAGGGATCCGCCAATTCAAGCGGCCAGCAATTTCTCATAGGCAAGTTGATACTGGTTTAGGTTTCTTTCGAGACTGAACCAGTCCTTTACCAGTTGCTGACCGATGCGGCCGTGGTTTTCCGCCAAACCCGGTTGTTCGATATATTGCTGGATTGCCGCGGCCAGTTGCTGCGAATCCCCTACCGGGAAGGTGAGGCCAATTCGTTGGGGCACAATCGTTTCGTAGACATAATCCAATTCCGAAGCAATCACCGGTTTGGATAGCAGATAACTTTCGAAAAGCACGTTCGGCAAACCCTCCTGAATCGAGGGAATGACCACAAAGTGACAATAGCTCAAAATGCGAAATACATCCGATTGGTAGCCCAGGAATTTGACCACATCCGACAGCGCTAATTTTTCCACTTCGTCCTTAAGCTTATTTCGCAATGGCCCATCGCCGACAATCAGCACCGTGATCTGGTTCCGAATCGGCAGCGGCAATTGGGTCAATGCTTGTAAGAGATAGGTGTGCCCCTTGGCTTTGACCAGGTTGCCAATGCACCCGATGATGGTTTTCGTCGTCGAGTTGAGCATTTGAAAAACCGGATCGCTGCACTCGCTGAGCGAAATGGGTTTCTTGGCGTTGGCCTGGATGCCGTCGTAGATGATTTCAATTTTTTCGGGAGACAGTTTGAATTGCTCCAGCAGATTCTTTTGAACCGCGCGGCTGTTGGCAATGGTCAGATCTCCCAGATAACGAATATGCGTCCTGGTGGTAAATACAGAGCGCGCTGTATGCAGGATCGAGAATCGCAGCCGTAGCATGCCGCGAAGCAGGTGCAGCAATAGTGTTGGATATCGATGATTGGAATGGACGATATCCGGTTGTTCTGCTATCAAAATGGTACCCAACGCCGTCAGGGATATTGGGAGAGCAGAAACCGTTGCCAATGGTGCCGGACGACATTTCACCTGGAGTGTTTTTATTCTTTCAAAGAGCAAGCTTTTGTTGCCAACAAAAACGGTCGTCCCAAACAGATTCCTGAAATGCTTGATGAGATCAAACACGTTTTGTTGGGCTCCGCCCCAGCCAGGTCCGGATTTATGAATGTATAGAATTTTTCGATCATGGAAAGATGACGAAGTTTGGGCCATGCTCCCACGCTCCTGCTATGGTTGAATTTGATCGACTGTAATTTTCAATTGACTTAATGCGTTGAGCATCCAGGCTTGCATGCTCAGGTATGGACCACGAAGAGTGGCCAGAGGAATTTTTTGGTAATAAAAAAAACCGCGATTTGCGCGAAAGTGACTCATTGTCCAGACCAATAATTGCAAAGGCCAACTCAGGGCCAATTGCCGTTGTGCCAGCAGCCGGCTGAACAGGATCAATGCCATGGCGCAATCCCGCAAGTCGATCTGGGTTAGCAATGAATCGATGTTGCTGGGAACCCCGTGCCACTTTTTATGCCTGGGACGACCGTTATTGGTGAAAAAGGTGTGCAGATAGAATTGCAGACCTTTCTGAAAGGCTTCATTGTAGGCGCTGGAATCGACATAGTGGCGGAATTTGGCCAGCGCTTCCAGGATAAACGCGGTATGAAAGCTATCGGTGTAACGCGCGTTAGGACTGTAACGCCAGGAACCATCGGCTTGCTGAGCTTGCACCACACAATGCAAATTGTTGCGCATCACAGGCAGCCAGGTCGCTTCCGGGATATGGGCATAGGCATGAGCCAGCGTGCCGCTGATAACTGCCGGAATATTGGGGATGAATTGATGATGGTTTGGATGATAGACGAAATACCATTCGGTAGGACTTTTCTTGACCAATGGCAGTTCTTCCAAAAAATAGGCAATCCCGCTTTTCGCTAAATTCAAATAACTGGCCTCGCCGATAATTTCGTATGCGGATACAAAGGCATCGATGGCCAGGCAGGTAATCAACGGCGCTGGTGCGCCTGGGTTAGCCGCATAAGTTTTCATACTTAATTGATACTGGTTGCCGATGCTAAAATTTTGGGACGAGTTCGATCGATGATCCACGAGCCATTGCAAAAAGAACCTGGCTTTCTCCTGAAATGAATGGTTGCCAGAAATTTTATAGAGCGTCAAAAACGCCTGGGCAAACAGCGCAGCCGCTTTGGCGTGGATTTTTGCCTTCGTAAAATGCGCATGCAGGTAAAATGGGCTGATTCGAAATAGCTGCGTCCAAACCACCCGCAGCCAATGCCAGCGGCAGTCATTTAATAATCGCAACTCAGGAACTTCATACGGCTCCCACCCCTGAAATCCCTCAGCTTCGAGATAATTCAATAGACCTGTTAGGGCAACGTCAATTTTTTGCTGCATCATGGCAGCGGTTTCCAAGTCGTTCATACAGATGACCAAATTTTTGGCAGACAACAGACATCTCATATTGGGTTTCAGCAAGCTGGCGATTGCGCCGGCCAAATTGCTGGCGCATTTTTTTATTGGAGAGCAATTCAATAATGGCCTCGGCCAAAACTGCTGGTTGATTGACCGGAATCAGGATTCCATTGACCCGGTCCTTCACCATCGCTGGAATGCCGCCGGTAGCTGAGGCGACGATGGGAAGGCCGGCGGCCATTGCTTCCAGCAATGCGTAGGGCATACCTTCCACATAGTGCGATGGAAAAACGAATAGGTCGCCCTTCGCTAAAAAAGTCGGTTTCTGCGCTTCGCCAATGAACCCCAATAATTTGATATAATCCCAATTGCCATCTTCGCAGCCGAGGCATTGCAGCTTGCTTTTATCTGGTCCTTCGCCGGCAACCAGAAATTGGATGTTAGGAAATTTACTGGTGACGGCTGGTATTGCCTGGATGAGATCGAAGATCCCCTTGCGTTGCTCGATTTTAGACATGTACAGCACCTGGTACGGCGAGACGGAATTCAACCGCCGGGTGTTGAAATAGCGCGATGTATCGACCATATTGGGAATGACGGCAATTTTGTCATCCTTGCAGAAGGGGAGTAGCGATTGCTTTTGTAGCTGAGTCAGAACAATGATTTGATCGGTCCAACGCAGCAGGACTCTGAGATAACCGGGCAAGCGGCCATTCTGCAACAGCAGGTTAACATTCCCGCCGTGGAATTGAACCACGGTTCTGCGGCCCAATACTTTACAAATAACCAGCATGTTCAATTCCCGGAGCACTGATTTATGATCAAATGACGGGTTAAAGTGAACCACATCGGGCCAATAGTTCCCGAGCCGCCACAAGAAGCGCCAGGGGGTCATAAAAAAAGTCAATAATACCCGCCACTGGCTTGCGCCCGGTTGCGAGCCGACCTGAAAATATTTTAGTTGAAAATTCTGCACCAGCGGCGAGGCGAGCAATGTTTTGATATGATGACTCACCCCGCTGGTTAGCGAAAGTCGCGGACCGACAAGCAAAATTTTTTTTAGGCGCTTCATGGTCTGAGCCGTTGTTTGGTTCTTGCCAATGATGATTTTTTTTCTAATAATGTTACAATGACGTGGCTTTGCCTTTGATCGGCACGTCAGTTGTGGTGTTGCGGTAACAAAGTCAATTTCGGGATCCCGGCAGCGGTCGTTTTTGATTCAACTTCCAGCCGCGCAACAATCCCGGCAGTGGCAAACCAGAAGCTGAAGGCCAATACATCATAATACCACGCGGGATTATAGAGACAGCCAAGCACATAGGCCAGGATCATGCCGTTGTAACCAACTGCAATCGCCTTCCAGAACGGGTCGGAGGCGCAGCGATACAGGCGGCGATTCAGACGCCAGAGTTTGAAGAATAGCCACAGAAAAAGCCCCAGTCCCATAAATCCATATTCCAGGATGATTGCGGTATATTGTATGCCCCAAATCTTCAAGCCGCGAAACTCTTTCTCTAACTTGCCACTGTAGTCACGAAAATAGCTTTCCGACGCATTCCCGGGCCCGAAGCCGATTAATAATTGGGCGGGATTTTCCGAAAGCACTCGATGGGCCACCTCGATTACCTGAAAGCGACCAAATGTCCCCTCTTTGCGCGTTTGAATATTCAGCGAATAAATTTCCGATGGCGACGTGAGAAACTTTAACAAATTTCCATGATAGCGATAGTCGTGATAATTGATCGCCGGGATAATTAGAATGATAAGGACACTTCCGAGAATTGGCGCCTTTATCAAATTTTTCAAATTGAGGTCATGCCCCAGTATCCAGCAAATCATTGCCGTTAAGGGCAGTATGATCAAGCCATATTGTCCCGATCCCAAAATAATGGGAATGGTGAGCAACGCCGCCACCACGAGCAATCGCAGCCGTCGTGTTTGGGTATAAAAGCCGATCATCATGCTAATGGCAAAATTCATCAGCAATGCCATGGCGCCGGTGGCTTTCCAGCCCAGGGTGCCGGAGACATTGTCGGCGACATCGTTGCCAATAGCGCCATAGACAATGGCTTGCGCAATGGTAACTGGAATTTGAGTTAGCAACAGGATGAAGATAACATAAAAAAAGAACCGATAAAATCTATCATCTGATTCGATATGCCTGAGAATATAAAACATTAAGGTGTATTTGAAAAATTTCCGATAGCCGAACAAAAATGTAACTACCGAGACGTTGTTATAAATCGCGCTGAGCAACCCCAGCAGCAGGATGGCTGCGATCACGGTATCGATTGGCGTATCGACCAGGCGACGCTTATTCGCCTGAAGGTAGAAAAACTTGGCGCTCAGAATTATGATAATGACATCCGGCAGCCAGGTGATCTCCTTGGGAATCGCCCGAAAAGCACCGAATAACCACTGGAGGATGAACAACGCCATCAAAATGATCCCGATGCCAATGCGATTGCTGATGAAGACTGCAATGATGATCGCCATCCCCAACGACATCAGCCACCAGATAGGGGAGAGGCTCATGTAAATGAGACCGGCCAACGCCCCCAACATGAACATCAACACCAGATGGTGCAACGGGATGCTTTGTAATGAACGAATGGCAGTCATGATTTCTCGCTTCAAATTAATTTGAGTTATGATTGGAATTGAGCTGTTGATTCAAATAACCGGCTAATTGCTCGGCCTGGCGTTTCCAGGTGAATTGGGTGAGAATCAATTCTCGGCCCTGTTGACCGCGCCAGGCAAGTTGGTCGCGCAGCGAATAGGCGGCGACAATGCCTGCCGCAATATCTGCTGCTGCGGTCGATTTCAAAAAAATTGCTGCCGGGCAGTCGCCGACGGCATGCTGGTGCGCTGCAATCGGGGAGAGAATCACCGGCTTGGCCATGGCCAGATACTCAAATAGTTTCAGTGGACTGCTGACCCGCCAGCACGGTTCATCCGGTAGCGGGATGATTCCCACGTCTGCCCTGGCAATCTGCTCGGGCATCTGCTGATACGGCACCGAGCTGCTCAGTTGGACGACCTGAGCCAGGCCAAGCTGCTGAATCAATTGTCCCAGTTGACCTGCCGCTGGCCCCTGTCCCAACAATCGTAGCTTAATTGGCAGATTTTTTTTAGCCACGCTCGCCATGGCCTGGATCGTTTCCGCCAGCCCGCGTTGTTCGGCCAGCGCGCCATGATACATAACCATGAAAGGTGCTGCCGCTGGCGGTGGCGGCTGTGTTTGGGGGCAAAAGAACTCGCCATTGACGCCCGACATCCAGATGCCCATTGTTTCGGGAGCAATCTGGTAATGTTCGGCGATAAACTTCCGCAACTCGGGTGTGATCACTGTGATGCCATGGAAGTATCTTTTGGCCAGTTTGATGGTCTGATGGATGAGCCAGCTTTTGATTTTGTCATTCAAATTCTTTTGCCGAACCGGCAACGTGCGAATGTCCAGGACAAATTTGGTCTTCATGCGACCAATTCGGGCGAGCATCCTGGCCGGCAACAAGAAAATGGCCGTGAAGGGATGCGTTAGAATGATGTCTGGCTGCTCCGTTGCCAACCAGATGCAACTGTGCCACAGGATTTGCAGATGAAATGTGATGGCAACGAAGGGAAAACAATTCAGCACAGGCAACTGTCGCAGTCGAAAGCGGCTCGGCTCCGTCAGATGACGTTTTGGGTGCGCCCGCAATCCTACCAATGTTACCTGGTATCCCTGTTCCCCGAGTTGCTGCGCCATTTCCACCCAGGTGGAGATATCGAGGTCATACTGAAAATCTTTTTGCGCAATCCACAAAATCCTCATATTCCTACCCTCAAAACACAAACACCGGACGCGGCAATAGTTGATTGATGAATTTTCGTTCTTCGCTAAAAAAGCTCTTGTTGAAAAATGAACAACCGAAATACAACGCCCAGCCCAAAACCAGCGCAACGATGAGGCTGATAAGATTTTGAATCAACGGCCGAACCATGAGCAGAAATGCCATCATCAGGCAGGAATTGATCGTTATCCGAACCAAAGGCCCGACCTCGACCTGAAGTGCGACCAATTTTTTGATCCGAAACCAGACGAAAGCCAACTGAAACAGACGAGCGGAACAGGTGACCAGCGCCACGCCGGTAAGTCCCAACAATTTTACGATCAATAGGTCTCCCACCAGGTTATAGATCGAGAAAATGTTGCTGTAAAAATTGATTTCTACTTTTTCCATGGCCTGGACGATCAATTGCAATGGAAATTGAAAGCTAATAATCATCATAAATCCCGTAAAGATGTAGAGCAATCGCAGCGCGGGCAGATATTTGGCATCGAAAAGGTGCAGGATAACTTTATCGCCCACAGCCAGGACCGCCAGAAAAATTGGAAAACACATGAAGGCAATGATTTTGACCAGAAAATTAAAATGGCGATTCACTTGTTCCGGTTGACCTTTTTCAGAAAATTTGGCAAAAAAAACGGAGCGGATCAATGGCCGCAACATCTTGAAGGGCAGAACCCGGGAAATGGATTCCATGAACTGATTGGCAAAGCTATAGAAACCAACCAGCGTCGGACCCAGAAACGACGAGATGACGAAAAAATCGGTTTTGACATCCAGAATGGTCCAGCCGATTTCATCAAAATAGCTGAGGCCGCCGTAGCGTACCAATCGTTTCACGGGCAGGCTCGGCGCTGAGGATGGATGCTGGCTTGAAAACTGAGACCGATAAAAGAGCAATTGCTGTAAAAAAAGAATGCCATAATAAATCGTCTCCGCCAGCAGCAGTCCTCGCAACGCCAGATGTTGTTCCAGAAAATAATAGACCAAAGAACCTCGAATGAGAGTAGCGCCGAAGTAACTGATCATAATCGCTCGGTTCAGCAATAGCGAGCTCAGGGTCACTTCTACCAGTTGGATCTCCAGAAACAGGATGATGCCGATAGAGAAAATATAGATGTAATGATGAAAGTTATCTACTCGAAATAGCCGATCCAGCAACGGCCCCGCCCAGAGCATGAGGGCAAAGAAGACTATCGCCAGCAAAAGACGCAGTCCCAAACCGTAGTGGACCAGACGTTTGATTTTGCCATAACTTTTTTGCTGGTAATATTCCGGCACGTAGCGTTGAAAAACGTTAAGCAATCCCAGCGACGAAAAGAGCGTTAGATAGCCGATGAGCGCATAGAGCAGGCTATAAATACCATAATCGGCGATGGTCAACTTTTTGATGACATAGATTCCAATCACCAGATTAACCAGCGGGGTGATCAGATTCTGGAGCAAAATATAGCCGGTGTTCTGTTTTATTTTTTGAGTCAATTCTGGCATAACGCTTCATGTTACCTAAATTTCTAAAATGAACCCTGACGAGGAAAAATGAACATTTTTTGCCTACGAAATACACGGAGTGACATGAAATTCAAAAGATAAAAATTGCTTTCAGTGTTTTTCGTGTGTTTCGTGGGGCGCTTATTGAGAATCGTTCCCTTTTTAGAATTTCAGGTGTTATTGTCATACTTCAAGTGTGGCAGCAATCGCTGACACACGTGTTCCCAGGTGCTATGCTGATTGACCCAGGCGTAGGCCTGTTCAGCAATTTGCTGGGACAAGTTTTCATTTAGATATAATTCAAGGATGGTATCGACCAGATGACGCACATCTCCTGCTCGCACCACGCAGCCGGTGCGACGATCCTGGATCACATCGTCCATCAAAACGTTGCTGTCGCTGACAATACAGATGCATTTTCGGCTCATGGCTTCCAGCACCGATTGCAGGCCGCCCAATTTGCCTGGCATCAAAAAGATAGTGCTGCGCCGATATTGCTCATCGATCTGCTCGCGGTTGAGCTGGGGCAGCGTTTCGATGCCCCTGGGCAAGCCTTTGGGGAAATTTCCGCTAACAACAAACTTCAAATTGAAATGATATTTTTGGAGCAATTCGTACGCTTGCAAGATCACCGGACCACCCTGGCGTTCAAATTCGGTGGACAGAAAAAGAAGCTGAAACGCCGTAGTGTCCTTTGGTTGCAATTCATCAGCCGCAACTGGCGCCAGATTGACACCTGAGCCAACCACTATGATCTTTTCATCTTCGATGCCGTAGTCAGTTATCAGCGAGCTTTTGGTCGAGCCATTGAAGGTAAAAATTCTATCCGCCCGCTGGAATGCTTGTTCTTCCAGAGTTAACCATCTGGCAATTTCGGTGGCAGAGCCGCGCAAGGCCCAGGGCAACCAGAGTCGGTCCGTCAGTCGCTGCGTGAGATCGGTATAAATATAATAGGGCAACGATGGAGGTTTCTGGCTGATGCTAAATTTGCATTGGGTCTGAAAAATGCATTGAATATCGCGCTGCGTTTGCACCATGAGGTCGCAAATGGCAGTCATACGACCAAAGGCATAGCTATTTTTGCTGTACATTTGATTCCAGAATCGCCGGGCAGCGATCATCGCATGAAGCATATTTCGCCAGCCGCTGATTTGACCGGTACGCCGGCGCAATGCCTGGCCGGCGTCCACGTCCTCCACGCTCGCCAACTGACGACTCAAGGCGCAGCGCAAATGATAATTCACATGAGAAAAGCTGCCCGCACGTAAAAATAACACCCGCATCATCCTGCCCCATGCTACCAATTGAAAAGTTGATTGATTAAAGTTCACGAAATTTGGCTGCAACACCTAGCTGCTGACTCAAATTCAGGCTGCTATGAAGCCGTCTCGATGATTTTCTCGATCAAAAAATCCAGCAATTTGCCATTCCCAAGCTCAGGCGGTTTTTCTGGTCGGTGCCGCTTTTGCAGTTTGATGGCTGGCAACTGGTCCTTATGCCGAATGATCATTAATTTGCCTGATTCCTGCAAAAACCGGTCAACCGCACCCAGCCTGCCTGGGAAAATCGAATAGACCGGCACGCCCAGTACGGCTGCCTCGCGATTCATGGTGCCGCCGCCTCCGATAATGATATCCGAATGCCAGATGATATTGAGACCGTTGGCCGCCTGTTTGGGGAACAGGATCCGGGCAGATTGGCAATGCTGCTGGACATAATGCTTGATCCGCTGCTCTTGAAACCGCGTGCGTGGCAGAACCACCAGGATCACCTCAGGCTGGTGCGAAAGATAGCGTAGCGCTTCTTGAAACAGCGTTTCTGCTCTCTCTTCCTGGGTAATGTAATGGGCATCAAAAGCTGGCGGACGGATGGTAATGATGATTTTATCTTCAGCATGTGGCAATTCCTGGTCCTTCGTATATTGACCGAGCAGCCTCCCGGCATAGATGTGTTCTTTGATACCGGGGTAATGGATGATTTTGGCCCGATCGATCTGATCACGAAACGCATCGGCGCTTATGACCTCTGGTATGGCCAGTCGATTGATATAATGATGGATCACGGCCAAACTGGCAAATTCATAGTCCCACAGGACAAAGGTCGGCAATCCGTTCATTCCTGCGGCAATGATTTGACTGCGAGATCCATGCGACACGGCGACATCAATGGATTGGCCGCGGATAAAATGCACCAACCGGGCGATGCGGCTGAGATGCCCCAGCAATTTTTGAAGCCGTTGGCGACCGTGATGATGGCTGATGCGTCTGGCATCCAGTTGAAACAATCGGGTCAATTCGATGGTCTGTGAACAGTCACGGGCAGTCATGATCACTTCATGTTGCTGCCGCTGAAGCTCTTCGATAATCGGTTTCAAAATTAGCACATGTGGAGAATTTTCAAAATCAACCCAGATTCTCATTGTTAAGAATTCCTTGTTCTTCTCAGAAAATTTAGCCGTTGCGTCAGCCGGGCATTTTAAAAAAAAGAAGTACCTGTAAGCACTTCTTTCCTTCCCACCTGACCAGCGCCGGAAACTGCCCGGAACAGCAATACCGGCTGAATCAAAACGTATTGATTGATCGAATGATCATGGACACTGTCAACACCCTGGTAACTAATACGCGCCGTCATTTTTGAACGGCACCAGCAGTGTCTTCAATAATATTTTCAAATCCAACCTTAGCGACCAATTGGTGATGTACGCCAGGTCCAGTCGCACCATCTCGTCAAAGGTGGTTCGGCTGCGGCCATAGATTTGCCACAAGCCCGTGATGCCTGGTTTGACCGTCAAATAGCGTCGTCGATGCCACAAATCATATATATCAACTTCATACTGGAGCGGCGGCCGCGGACCGACCAGGCTCATCTCGCCCCGGAGCACATTGAATAGCTGGGGGATTTCATCCAGACTGGTTCGGCGCAGAAACCTGCCGATGGCCGTGATGCGGGGATCATGCTGCATCTTATAAATTTGGTTTTCGGCCATCCCCAGCCGATAGTCATGATCGGAATTACGAATAAAGTTTTGGACGTACTGCTGATGTGGCGTTTCATCTCTGGTGCGGTACATGGTTCGGAACTTGTACATCATAAATTTTTTGCCCATCAAGCCCAACCGTTCTTGTTTGAAGATAATCGGGCCCGGGGAGGTCAGTTTGATCGCAATGGCAATCAGTGCCATCACAGGAGATAGGAGAATTATCAGCGCCAGCGCAATCAAGAGATCCAATGCCCGTTTCGCGGTGCGGCTGCCCGATTCCTGCATATCTTCAAAGATCTCGCTTAACCAGCAGAACGGATTTTCGATGACCAATGCCATCGATGGTGACCAGCGCAACGAGGAGATCAACGGTAAGCGAACCTGGCTATTATTTCCATTCCGCTGACGGAAATACGTCTTCATCTGCTGAATCGTCTTTTCAAACTGAACCGTAGGTTGGTTGTCATCCACCAGGCGATCGTACACAAACTGATGAATTTCGTCGGCCTGGATGGGATAGCAGTAGACGTCGATTTTCATCTGTTGAAAGATTTTCGCCTCGTTGGCATCGGCCATTTCATTCAACATGGCCTTGATCCGTTTGAGTGCGAGGTAAGCGCCCTCAGCAGTGGTGTCCGGCAGCAGAATGGCCATTTTCCCATAATAATAGTTTACCGCAACGTCGGTCATTCTTAAAACGCTGCGCGCGGTTTGCAGGAGCATCTGCTCTAATTTTAACATCGAGGGGTTGAAATTGAGGCCACGGCCGTCACCGCTCAAATCCAAAATCATTAGTACAAATTCATAGCCCTTGCGCTCCGCTCGTCGTTGTTCGATAAAATACCGCTGACGGAAATAGTCGATGGATTTCAGATAACCCTCTGAAGGTGGATGATGATGGCTATCGCCATTCTTTCCCCAATCCAATCGGCTTAAGATTTTGGTTCGAGAAAGATTTTTCAGAATGTGCTTAATCGGATTATGTTTGGCGATGGAAACGTCCATGGATCCTTCCCCCGAAATGCTGTTCTCTGCAACTGGCACGGCGCGGGCGGTCACGTCGTGGGTAGCTTATTCATCGGTTGCTGCGAGCCACCGATGGATCTATAAAATCAGGCATATTGCCGAACCGGGCGGTAGCAAAAGTGGGCGTGATCAAACCTCGGCGCCGATACATTGGCTCAAGCGAAAAGCGATGATCCATTTCTTGCCTGAGCCGATACCAATAAAGCTTTTGATACCACCCCATATCAGTTCGGCCCAATTATGTTTTGCTTTTGTAATAGCGTCGATAGGAGCGCGGTACGGCTTCTTCCAGGCATTTGTTCAGCACCAGTCCCAGAATTTTGGTGCTGCCTTTTTCGAGCAAGGCCAGGGCTTGAGCCACGGCTCGCTGATTGGTCCGGCCGGAGGTGCAAACCACCAGCACGCCGTCGACCTGAGGTCCCAGGATCGCGGTATCGCTCACGACCAACACCGGCGCCGAATCGATGAAGACAATATCGTACTTGCTCTTGACCAACGATAGCAGCACCCGCATGAGCCTGGAGCCCAGCATGGCGGAAGAGTTGTCCACTGGAGCACCGCTGGTCAATAGCGACAGATGTTCGATAGCTTCCAATCGAAGGATGTGGCGTTCGATCTCCGCTTCCAGCGCCGAAAGACGTTCCGAATTGGGTTGCTGAGTAGCGCCGGAATTGCTGCTGAACAGACCGTCAAGGATATTGCCAATGGTCTGTAGGGCATTCGATTGGCTGTCGTCTCGGTGTCGTTTCTTCTGCAGCGAAAATTGGTCGCGCTCAAGCTGTTGAAAGGCTTCAGACTGCAATATATCGGACAGACCCGGCTGTCGCTCTTGATTGAATACGCGATGCAATACCGGCTGACGCAGGTCGGCATCGATTAGCAGGGTCTGATAACCCAATTGGGCGGTGGTAATCGCCAGATTGATAGCGGTCGTGGATTTACCCTCACCGGGTTGCGGACTGGTGACCATGATGATATTGGAGCGAAAATCACCCGACTCGAACTGCAAATTTGTTCGCAGCAAACGAAAGGCCTCCGCCGCGCGCGAGTTGCCATCGTAGAGCGTTATTAATTGATTGACTTCTGCCGAGCTCGGGCGCTGATCTCTTGGGATGTGATCCAAATTGCCATTGACATTGGCTTTAAATTTGGGGATCGTTCCCAGCACCGAGAGGTCCGTAACCCGCTGCAGGTCTTTCGGCGTACGAATGCTGGTATCCAATGATTCGATCACAAATGCCATGATGCTCCCGATGATGCTCCCGATGAGAAAACCGATCATCAGGTTGACTTTTTTCCGAGGCCGAACGGGCGTAGTGGGCAACTCCGGCGGATCGATGAGGCGGAGGTTGCCTCGATTTTGCGCTTCCACGATTCGCGTGCGCTCCCGTTCCTCCAGCAACATGGTATAGATTTTGTCGCTGCTGTTCACCGTGCGCACCAGGCGGGCCAACTGCAACTCTAAGTCCGGTAACAGCCGAATTTTCTTTTCGTACTCCTGCAGGATGCGATTCAGCGTTTGTACCTGCGCTTGATAGGCTTCCAGGTTGGCTTCCAGCGTAATGGATTCTTTAAAGAAGTCCTTCAACTGCGACAGGGGATCGACAAACTTTCCTTTCTGAATCAGTTCTTCGGTTTCCGATGCCAGGCTCTCGCGCGTTTGGTCGATGTCTTCGCCCAATTTCACGAGCTTCGGGTGCTGGTTGGAATAGCCCTTCATCAACAGGTCGGTTCGCTGCAACTCCAGATCCACCAGTTTATTTTTTAATTTTTCCAGGCGAGAGCTAATTGTTACCACTGCATCGGGTTGCAGCGCGTGCTGTTCCGAGGCCATTTTTTCATGGATGTATTTCAACCGCTTCTCGGTTGCTTGCTGCTGCGCTTTTGCGGTCGTCAACAGCACCTCGGCCTCGGTCATCTGGCGTAATAGTTCCTCGGTTTCCTGATCCAGCGAACTGATGTTGTTGGTCTCTTTGAAATCGCGAAGCTGCTTTTCAGCCGAATCGAGCTGGTTTTTATAGAAGCCAAGTTGATCTTCAATAAGCTGACGCGCATGACTGATGGTTTGCTTTCGCTGCTCGATGGCTCGATCACCGAGGACTCTGGCCATGGTTTCGGCGATTCGAAAGGTCACCTCTGGATGCTGATCGGCGTAGGTGATACGAATCACATTGGAATTATTCTCCGGTTCGGCCACCGTGGAATTTTTGCGAATGAATGATGCCAGATATTTTTCATCGGCTGCGCTGGCCTGCAGGTCGTTGGGCAACTTCATTTTGGCCAGCAACTCGGCTGGTAATGCTCGCGCCACCTCCTGGAAAAACTGGCGGCTGTTGATCTCCTCGATTTGATTGGACAGCACAGTTTCCCGTCGTTGGGTGGTTTGAAAATAATCCACCTTGGGTATGGGCTGAATCAAATCTTCATATATTACCGAAAATTCAGTTACATATAATGGAGGGACGACCTCATTGTAAACCGCGATCACTGCCAGCACGCCCAGCACAAAGGACGCCAGCAGCCAGACGCGGCGACGAAATACGGCCATGATCTCATCGAAATCATGAGATTTTTTGGGTTCTTGGGTCATGGTGCTCATCCGTTTTTATTAGGGGGTTCTATTGATTGGTGCGATTATACCAATACCACACCTGGGCTACGATAGCCATTTGCGAGGCGACTCGCACCAACGTTTGCCAGGTGTACCAGGTATTTCGTTTGACATTTACCACATCCCCCGGCATCAGGCGCGGCAAATTCCGGGATTGACCGTGCCGGAGGTATTTATTGATGTCAAGTTCTACTTTGCCGGTCTGGCGCAGCTTCTCTAAATCATTGCGCATAAACTTTTCCAAAGAGTTATCGAGTTGACTGGCTTCCGTCATTCCCTGATGCAACGATTGATTGCTGAATAGGACCACCCGTGATAGGCTGGAATATTCGGTGGGTCCACCTGCTTTGGAGATCAATTCCAGCACATTGGTGCCATCCGGCACTCGTTTTTCCCCCGGATTTTTGACTTCCCCCCAGATGTGGACGATAATGTCCAGATTTTTTTCTTCACCAATGAGATAGCTCTCTTTGGTGATTGGGTGGCCGGCATTGGTCTTTTCTTGCGCAAAGGCCGCCCAGTTGCTCCACAGCATGATTAATCCCCCAACCCAAAGCGAATGAATAAGCTTACTCATTCTGATCCTCATCCTTTCCAATTAATCATTTTCGATCCGGCGAAGAATTCTGGCCGGACATCCGGCGACAACGCTATTGGGCGGAACATCTTTGGTCACCACACTGCCGGCGCCCACAATGGCGCCTTCCCCGATCACGACATTCGCTAAAATGGTAGCCCCGGACCCGATAGACGCCCGTTTTTTCACCAGCGTCGGCTCCACTTTCCAATCGCTTTCGGTTTGCAATTGACCGGCCGGGGTGGTCGCTCGCGGATAACGGTCATTGATGAACGCCACCTGGTGCCCCACAAAAACCTCATCTTCAATGGTCACACCTTCACAGATAAAGGTGTGGCTGGAAATTTTGCAGTTCGCTCCGATTTTGACGTTTTTCTGGATTTCGACAAATGAGCCGATTTTGGTATTATCGCCAATTTCGCATCCATACAGGTTGACAAAATGGAAGATGCGAACGTTTTTTCCCAATTTTACATCATCGGCAATTATCTGATAGCTCATGGCTCTCCTGAATCAACTTATCGCTGGTAAGGTTACTGCTGCCGCTACCCCCGAGTTTTTTAAGGATTGTGTGGCCGCCTCCAGGATTGACACTACTTTCAAACCATCATAGCCATCGGAGATTGGGCGCTGGTTGTTGACAATACAATCTATGAAGTGCTGACATTCCTTCGCCAGCGGCTCATAATCCTCGATGCGCGGACTATAAATATCGCCATAACGATAGGCGAAATGAAATTCAGCAAAGGTGTTATAATAGGGCGGCGCGTTAATGCCTTTGTCAAAAATCTTTATCTTCTCATTGGGATCGATATCGTTGTAGACGAGCATCTTTTTGCTCCCGACAATGGTCATTCGTCGGATCTTATATGGGTCCAGCCAGCTATGGTGCAGAAAGGCCACCAGATTATCTCCAAAATCAAGCGAAACCCAGGCGACATCTTCGATATTTTTTTTGTAATGGGCGCTGCCCCGGGCATTCACGCTAAGCGGCATTTTCTTCAGCAAATAAAGAATGATCGAGATATCATGCGGTGCCAGATCCCAGACCACATTGATGTCGCGTTGAAATAAGCCCAGGTTCAAGCGCTCAGCAGCAATGTATAATATATCTCCCAGCTCGTCGCTGTCGATTATCTCCAGTATTTTATTGACCGAAGCAGTGTATTCAAATGTATGCCCGACCATTAAAATTTTGCCGTGCGCAGTGGCCAGTCTGATCAGCTCCAAACACTCCGCTACCGCTGCCGTGATGGGCTTTTCGATCAAAACATGTTTGTTCGCAGTTAGACACTCGCGAGCGATTCTGGCATGTGTCCGGACCGGCGTGGCAATGGCCACGGCATCGATGTCGTCAGCATCCAGCCAGGCACGATAATCGGTTGTGGTTTCA
The DNA here is from genome assembly GCA_964647995.1 of uncultured Cytophagia bacterium. Lineage (GTDB taxonomy): Bacteria > Zhuqueibacterota > Zhuqueibacteria > Thermofontimicrobiales > Thermofontimicrobiaceae > Thermofontimicrobium_A. The sequence continues at coordinate 92,026 of CAZYNP010000012.1, read as the reverse complement.
ATCGCAGGATATAATTGCTGCATTCGTTTCAAGCGATTGACATCCAGATCACAGCATTTTTTCATCTGACAGTTCGCGGTCGCCTGGAAGTTGCGAATCAAATTCGGTCCCCAATAACCACATCCAATAACCCCCATCCGAATGGGCTGCATAGTTTGCTTCCTCTACCATTTTCGGTGAACATAATCCATCCGCAAGCATAGCGGAACAGCGTATTAGCATTCGCTCCGCAATATATCGAGTTCATTGTTGACGATCAATTTTGCCGGGTCAGCCTTGCTTCCAGGAGCTACTTATTTATAGAAACAAACTTTTCTGAATGCGGAAATTGTTTGGTTAATCAATAATATATTGATAGCATCAACCGTAGCTGGAACAGAAGATTAATTTGCAATGAGAATTTTGGTTTGGCTAAAGTTGGCTCTATCGGGTACTACCACCATCTTGGCTGGCGAGATCTAAATAATTGGCTAAATTATTCGTAAGAGCCACATTTTTTTGCTTGACATTTAGCTTGTAACCAATTACATTATAATTGCAGTAATCGAATTCAATCGTCATGATCACTTTATGAATAAAGCGCTTCATTGCCCACTTTATGAACCGAAAGAACCCCAGGAGGTCCCTGATGCAGAAGTTTAATCCAGAACAATCGCTGATCGAGACCCGTCGTGAATTTGGCGAGCACGGCGGGGTAACGCCATCCATTGAACGCTCCGCCACCTTTACGGTATTAGAACCGCATATCATGCCGGAAATTTTTGCCGGTCTGCGCGGCCCGGATAAAGGGGGGTGCTTTTTATACAGTCGTCATTTCAATCCCACCGTGGATGTCCTCGATCGTTACCTGGCTGCCATGGAGGGTACCGAAGCGGCGGTTAGCACAGCCAGTGGCATTTCGGCCATCGCCTGTGCCATCCTCCAACTGTGCAATTGTGGTGATCATATTGTCTCCAGCGATGTGGTCTATGGCGGGACTCATGCGTTATTTGGGGAACTATTCCCGGAGATGGGAATCACCACCACCTTTGTAGCTCCCACGGATTTGGCGGCATTCGAAAGGGCAATCGCTCCCAACACGAGGCTGCTTTATACTGAAACTGTGGGCAATCCCACGCTCCGAGTGGCCGATCTCCCGCGGCTGGCCAGGCTGGCCCACGATCATGGGTTGCCATTGATGGTGGACAATACCTTTACGCCAATGATTGTCTCACCCGCCAGATTGGGCGCCGATATTGTGATCTATTCCATGACCAAATTTATCAACGGCGCCAGCGATGTTATTGCCGGCTGCATTTGCGCCTCCAAAGATTTCGTTTATAAGTTAATGGATTTGCACCGGGGGCGAGTAATGCTTTTGGGGCCGACCATGGATCCGCGGGTGGCGTTTGATATCATTCAGCGATTGCCCCACCTGGGAATCCGAATGCGGGAGCATAGCCGGCGAGCCATGGCCATCGCAACCCGACTGGAGCAACTTGGCGCACCGGTGGTCTATCCCGGCCTGCCATCGCATCCCGAACATGGGCTGTTTACTGAAATGATGAACGAAGGCTACGGCTATGGCGGGATGCTGGCGCTGGATTGCCAGACGCGGGAGCGGGCCGAGAAGCTGATGTCCGTGCTCCAGAATGTCGAACAATTCGGACTGATTGCGGTCTCGCTGGGCTATTTTGATACCCTGATGAGCTGCTCCGGCTCGTCGACCTCATCAGAAATTCCGCCCGAAGACCAGGCGAAGATGGGGCTATCGCCAGGATTGCTGCGGCTGGCCATCGGCTACACCGGCGCCCTGGAGAAGCGATTGGAGCAGATCGAGCGCGCTGTCAAAACAGTAGGCCTGGTGTGACGCTTCGCCAATTTTGCCTGTGCCGGCGAGTTGATCGGTTCAGGTGCCAATTTTCCAATCTTAGCGTTCGCTTGATATAAAATGTCGCGATTGCGATTGAATCCAAAATTATCCGGGGAGATTTTTATGAATAATATTGATATTGCCAGGGCGATGACGATCAAATTGGATGACGAATTGCCGGCCCAAAAGGATTTCGCCCCTGGCATTCGCCGGGCGCCGGCGCGGCCATTTTCGCTAACCCGATCCGAGACGATCGTGGCGTTGAAAAACGCCTTGCGCTATATCCCTCCGGCGTTGCATGAGCAGTTGGCGCCTGAGTTTTTAGAAGAATTGAAAACTCGTGGCCGCATCTACGGCTATCGCTACCGTCCTGAGGGACGAATCTGGGGACGGCCTATTGATGATTATCGCGGTATCCCCGAGGCACGGGCACTGCAGGTGATGATCGACAACAACCTGGATTTTGAAACTGCACTCTATCCCTACGAGTTGGTCACTTATGGTGAGACCGGCCAGGTCTTTCAAAATTGGATGCAATATGTTCTGGTTAAAAAATATCTTGAAGTTATGCACGAAGATCAGACGCTGGTCGTGAGTTCCGGCCATCCCGTGGGACTGTTCCCGTCGCAGCGCAATGCTCCCAGAGTCATCGCGACCAATGGCTTGATCGTTGGGCTCTGGGATCGACCCGATGAGTTTCAGCGGCTGGCGGCCATGGGTGTCTCCAATTATGGGCAAATGACGGCTGGCGGCTGGATGTATATTGGTCCCCAGGGAATTGTGCATGGAACCTACATCACGCTGCTCAACGCCGGCCGGAAATATCTGGGCATTCCCGAGGACAAAGACCTGCGCGGCGTCTGTTTTGTTACCTCGGGTCTGGGGGGCATGTCCGGCGCGCAGGCCAAAGCCATCGAAATTGCAGGCGGTGTTGGCGTGATTGCCGAAGTGGATGCCAGTCGCATTAAAACCCGCCGGGATCAGGGCTGGCTGAGCCAGGTTTCGGACGATCTCGATGAGGTTGTTCGACTGATGCAGCAAAACAAACGCGACGGCAAAGCCATATCCATTGCCTATCACGGCAACGTAGTCGATCTTTTAGAATATTTGGTCAAGAACAGGATCCAGGTGGAACTGCTCTCGGACCAAACATCCTGCCATGCAGTATATGAAGGTGGTTATACGCCCGTTGGTATCTCATTTGAGGCTGGCCGGCAGCTTATCAAAGAAGATCCGCTGCGATTTCGACAACTGGTGGATGAGTCGTTGCGCCGGCATTTTCGGGCGATCCAGCAATTGACCGCAAAAGGCGCCCATTTCTGGGACTATGGCAATAGTTTTATGGCCTCGGTTTTTGAAGCGGGGGAGAAGGAGATCGCCAAAAATGGCCGGGATACCTCTGAGGGCTTTGTCTTTCCATCGTATGTGGAAGACATTATGGGACCGCTGTGCTTCGATCGTGGCTTTGGGCCGTTTCGCTGGGTTTGCCTGAGCGGCCGCGAGGAAGATTTGCGCAAGACCGATCAGGCGGCGATGTCTTGCATCGACCCCCATCTGAGCGCCGCTCATCGGGACAATTATTATTGGATCAAAAATGCGGAGCAAAACCGATTGGTGGTCGGCACCAAAGCCCGAATCCTCTATGCCGATGAGCAGGGGCGCATTCAAATCGCATTGAAGTTCAACCAGATGATTCGCGAGGGAGTAATTGGACCGGTGATGTTGGGGCGGGATCACCATGATGTGTCGGGCACGGATTCGCCATTTCGCGAAACCGCGAATATTTATGATGGCAGTCGTGTGACCGCGGATATGTCGGTGCAATGTTTTGGGGGCAATATTGCTCGTGGCATGACCATGGTGGTGCTATCGAATGGCGGCGGTGTAGGCATTGGTCGCGCCAGCAACGGCGGCAATGCCATCTTTCTCGATGGCAGCGAACGAATGGATGAAGTCGTGCGAAAGGGCCTGTCATGGGATGTGATGGGCGGCGTTGCCCGGCGAAGCTGGGCGCGCAATGAAAATGCGCTGACCACGGCGGCTCGATGGAATGTAACCAATAAAAACCAGGGCCAGATCACGCTGCCTTTTTTGGCCGACGATGCAGAGATTCGATCCCTGGTGGCCAAAATGTTCCCTTAGCCAAGAAAACCTAACAGCCAGGCGGGATTTGATGGCGATCTTTTTGTCTTGTGGTTAAGAAAACTATCACGGGAGCCATGAAATCGAGCCCGGGGAACGATGGCCGTCTAACCTTGCTTTTAACTCAAGTCAATGAGGCAACCCATGCCAATGCGTCGATGCTCTCTGAAATTATTTTTGGCAATTGCATTGTCCAGCATCATAATTCTGGCGAGCTGCGCCGCCCGAATTCCGCTGGCCAAATATGAATTACTGCAGGAATCCACGGCCTCACTGCTCACTACCACGCACCAGACTTATAACCGGATCGAAAAATTGCAGCAGCGCTTTGCCGTTACCACCGCCTCCGATGTTAACATCACTCGCAACAGCTTCAAGCCGCTGATAGCCGGCCAAAGTTACGATTTGACGCCGGAACTGCGCTATCGAGCCGCGGCGCTGGAGGTCCTGGTGGATTATATGAATGTGCTGGAAGCTTTTGTTACCAAAGACCATCTCAAGAATGTCGACAAAGCCACGCTTCAATTGGGCGGCGACCTGCGGAACCTATTCCATGAGGCTCAGCTTCTTCCGGCCTCAGAGGAATTTCAGGTGACCGGCATTTTTGCCGCTTTAATCAATAAAATGAGCCGCGAAATTGTGAAGCAGGAAAAACGAGAAGCACTCAAACAGGCCATGGATTTGGCCCAGGATGATATTCAAGCATTATCGGATCTGATCATTCGTAGCAATGACCGAATAAAAATGACCATTGGTATCTTGCTGACCCCCCTGATCAATCACGCCAATGAGGTTCGGCCCGAAGCAGGCACCTTGGCGCGGGTTCCGTTCGATCTGGAAATAGCCGGGATCATTGTCGAGGCCGATGATATTGAAGCGTCCCTGGAAGCGATCAATCGCGCAATGGCCAGGATTCCTCAGGCCCATCGAGAAATTCGTCAGGAGTTAGACCGGGTCCAGAGTGCGTTCGACTCGCTGCAGGAATTGGCGCGGGAGGCACGACGCGCCCAGAAATTCTATCGCAGTTTAAAGGACTGATGAAAGGGATGATGACCATGAGCCACGAATTAGTTGAGAAGACCGCCGGTTTGGCCTCGCGCGTGAACAATCTCGCCGTGCTGCATACGGGCAAGCACAGCCGGCAACTGCTCGAATTGCAAGATCGATTGGCAAAGCTGACCCTCTTAGCCATCGTGAAAGAATTGAACGCTGAGCATGACGCCTTTCAAGCTGCGATCGCGGGCATCAATGCGGCTATCGATTTGATCGGTGACGCCAACCAAAAACTAAAAAAAATCAATGAAGCGATCCATGTGATTGCCCAGACGATCGATTCCATTGAGCACGCATTGGTAGCTGCGGCAGTGTAGGCGGTTACCATGCGAAATGAAAAAAACGATAACCACCATCGCTGGACGCCCCTTCCTCGTGAAGAAGTGATCAAAGCAATTGAACGCAAGCATCCTGCTCGCATTCCCATGGTATTGGCCAAATGGTGGGGCGAAGGTTTGCTGGAGCAGTATGGTACTCGCCTGGACGCGTTTGATCGTTTTCCCGAAGATGTGGGCTGGCTGTGGCTCCAGCCGCTGGATGTGAATCGCATGGGGCTCTCCTGGACCATCAATCCTCACCGTGCCTATGATCGTCAGGTGGTCATTGATGATTGGGCGAAATTGGATGAATTTATCGAAAAGATGCCTGATCCCGAATGCGATCCGCAATTTGATTCGTTGATTGAGCAGGCAGCAAAGCTGCGAAAGCAAAATTTATATGTGCTCATTGCCTGGTGGCGGTTGTTCTTTGAACGCCCCTGGGGATTACGGGGCATGGAGAATTTGCTGGTGGATTATTATGCCGCACCCGACAAAATTCACCAGTTGCACGCTGCGTTATGCCGGTTATATTGCGGCTATCTCGAGCGAGCGGTGCGTGAGCTTCAGCCAGATGGATTTTTCACCAGTGACGATCTCGGCCATCAAACCCAATCGATGATGAGCCCCCAACTTTTCGATGCATTCATCAAACCCTATTACGTGCAACTCGGCCAGCTATTGCAGCGGCATGGGCTGCATTGGTGGCTGCATAGCTGCGGCAATAATACCCCGCTATTGCCCGCATTGATCGAAGCCGGCGTCACGGTCTTCCATCCCGTTCAAAAGCATACCATGGATCAAGTCGCGGTGGCACGTGATTTTGGTAATCGCCTGGCTTTTTTGGCTGGTTTTGATGTGCAACAGACGCTGGTGGTCAAGCGTCCCGAGGAGGTTCGCGCCGAGGTGCGATTCCTGATCGATACCTTCGATCGACCGGATGGCGGTATGTGTTTGGCGGCTGGCAATGGCATTGTAAGTGGCACACCCCTGGAAAACATTGAGGCCTTCCTGGATGAAGCCCTGCGGTATGGTAGCAGCCATCGGCAACGATAACCCAAATTGTTGAAGTAGAAGTCGTTCGCGGAAATAGTGCCGGTTTTTGTTAATTGCACGTCTCTTAGTGCTGGGTTGCTATCAGCTTTTTTTGATAAGACTGCCAGCTCGACCCTAATCTATCCCCAATTTCGATATAATCTGGTTATCTATTTTGAAAAACGTGTTGTAATTGATGCGGCTGCTCAGTTGAGGATAACGACACGTAGCCTCTTAACAATTGGTGAGGCTGCCAGGCCAGCGCCAACGCTGTTTTATCATGCTGATGGAACAGCAAAAAAGTTCATTGATCAGCTAACGGGGATGCCCGGTTCAGCCTTAATTTTCGGCATCGATTTTTTCTTGCAAATATTGTGAAAAATATCCCTGGTATCGCCGCCGGAGCTCGGGCAATTTCCAATCGTGTTCAGTAATCCGCTTTCGGCAATTCGGAGCCCCGCAGGAGCACTCCATTTCAAACACAATGTTGCTCTCGTGGGATTCGGAAACTACCATGGCATAGTCGAAAGTAATTTCTTCGTCTGCTGCGATATCGCGCATAGCAACCAAAAAAATTTGCCCTTTAATCCCCGCATTGGGATTGCAGCTATGATTGATAAAGTCGGTGTCCTCAGGCTCGGCGGAAGTTCGAGATCCGATTATGAAGCGTTCCTCGATTTGCATGGGGTAATCCTGCATGTTTTCAGGCAGATTATGAATTTCGTCGATGTACATGATGTCGCCACCAAAGATCGCCAGGCGTTCTCCCTTTTTTAACGGGCGTTTGGCAAATATTCCTTTCCCATGCCTTTTCGATGGCCGCACTTCAACCTCGGGATGTAGCCAACTGCTTTTTAAACTCATAAAATCGAATCCTCGATCGATGCCGTTTTCCAAGTAGAAAAACGATTCAAAAAAATAAGGGCTCGCTCAAACTGAGTGAGTTGGATATATTTCACCAAGATGGATTTATGTTTTGACATCATAGTTGCGTAATACTTGATGGGTACAGCAACATCTGCAAATGTCGTAAGCCCGATCGTGACAAAATGTTCGATACGATCAAGAAAATAAAACAAGCCATCGAAGCATTCTCTGATGAAAACAGTTTTTCGATCTTCATCCTGATTCGATGGATTCAGCGCCCGGAGCACATCGTCCCTGGTAATAATGGATTTTTTGCGGCTACCGAGATCGAAGCTTCTCTGGTTAAAATCGATCATCAATAATGCATTTCCGGCCGCCTCATCATCAAACATCTCTTCGATGATTTGCTTGCCCATCTGCGCTTGTTTGAAGCGCAATTCCTTTTCCCGAATTTTGCGACTCAAAATCAAATTGTAAATAGCCAGCGTTGCCGCAACGAATCCGCCAATTATCGTTACGCTCGAGCCGATCAGCGTGAAAATGTCCTTCAACAAAGGATCAAGGCCATTACCTGGGGGCATCATGATTTTCCTCCTGGCAATTCTTGGGAAAAGAGACTTAGAATCATGAGCTTGTTATTCAAAAATTCATTGGAAATTTCCAACCTACGGCCAATTCGGCTTCCGTTTCTCCACAAACGCCTCCATCCCTTCTTTCGCTTCGCCCGAGGCCACACATTGCACAAAGCCATCCCGCTCGATGGAAAGGCCCTTCGCCAGATCGACTTCCAGACCACGATTGATGACGCTCTTGGCAATCATAACGGCAGCAGGTCCCTTGGAAGCAATCTTTTGAGCCATGGCCACTGCTTCGGTCATTAAATTTTCAGGCGCAACCACTTTATTGGCCAGCCCAATTCTCATAGCTGCATGTGCATCGATAATATCGCCAGTGAAAATCAATTCTTTGGCGATCCCTTTGCCCACCAAACGGGCCAATCGCTGCGTGCCGCCAAAGCCAGGAATAATACCCAGATTCACTTCTGGTTGGCCGAATTTGGCGTTTTCCGAGGCGATGCGAATATCGCACGCCATGGCCAATTCACAGCCGCCGCCCAGCGCAAAGCCATTGACCGCCGCAATCACGGGTTTGTCCAGATTCTCGATGATATCGAAGATTTTCTGCCCCAGGCTGCAAAACTCTCGGGCGTCATTTTCATTCATATCCTTCATCTGTTTGATGTCGGCGCCAGCGATAAACGCCTTCCCTTCGCCAGTGAAAATCAAAACTTTGATATCTTCTTCATTGTTCAATGCCGTCACCGCATCCCGAATTTCGCCCAGCGTTTCGATGTTGAGCGCATTGAGCGACTCAGGCCGATTGATTTTGATGATGCCGATCGCATCTCGTTTCTCGATGAGCAGATTCCTGAATTCCATTTTACCTCCCGCACTTATTGACTATGGTTAGTTTCGCCATCGAACTCAATTTCCAGGATTTCCTGACCCGTATCTACCAGATCGCCTTCTTGAAAATTTATTTTTTTGACCACCCCTGGTTTGGGTGCACGCACACTGTGTTCCATTTTCATCGCCTCGACGATGACTAAATTTTGTTTCGCAGTCACGGCTTGATTTTCCGCAACCAAAAGTTTCAAAATTTTGCCAGGCATCGGCGCATAAATACCATGATCCGCTCCCGTTAGATGATCATCCGATTGAAACGAGGTCTTTTCCTTTGTTTCGGGATGGTCCACGGCCAGCGAGCGACCGTTCAAGTGGATAAACGTCTTGTTGCCAGAGTTGGCCAGATAGATGCGTTGCTGGCCATTGGCCTCGCTGAGCAATAGACAATTGGGCGTGATGTGCTCCGCCTGCAGGTCGAAAATTCGATCACCAATTTTAACCTGATAGTGCTCGTTCTTTTTTTGAATCGAAACCGAGTAATTTTTTTGGGCAATACTAAATTCCAGATCCATAATCCCTCTTATTTAACCTATGATCTTTTATAACGCTTCACGCAAAGCCGACAAGACGCAACGAAATCTGAAGATATAAATTTAAGCCTGTAAAATCAATTTGCCATCTTAGTTCCAAATTAATCATGAAACCGAGTTTTGTCAAAGCTTGGCGACTTTGCGGCTTGGTGTGCTGAGATGTTCAAGTTATGCCGACAAAATTTCCCATTGTCCAATAGTATTCCATGGCGTGGCATGGCTCTGCTTTTCGATTCGCACTGCCGCTTTGGAATTGGTCAGTTCATGAATGGCGGCAATGGCCAGCGCCTTGGAGATCGCCGTTTCATCCAGTGCGGGCATTTTCCAGGTGGCGAAATAGTCGTTCAAAAAGCTGGTATTGGTGTTGCCCCGCACAAATTCGGGATGCTCGATGACGGCCTTCAAAAACGGGATCTGGGTTTTGATCCCCAGAATCACATAATCATCCAGCGTCCGCCTCATGCGCTGGATGGCATCGCTGCGATTTTGGCCCCAGACGATCAGCTTGGATAAAATGGGATCGTAATACATGGAAACCTCGATGCCCGAAAACAGCCCCGAATCGACCCGCACCCAGGGTCCCGTTGGCTCTTGTACGAAATAAATCGTCCCCAGCGAGGGGAGAAAATTGTTCTCAGCATCCTCGGCGTAAATGCGGCACTCGATGGCGTGTCCTTTCTGCTGCAGGTCTTCCTGACGAAAGGGGAGTGGCTCGCCTGCTGCGATCCGAATCTGCTGCTTCACCAGATCGATCCCTGTCACGAATTCGGTGACGGGATGCTCCACCTGGATTCGGGCGTTCACTTCGAGGAAATAGAAATTCTTATTTTTGTCCAGCAGAAATTCCACCGTACCCGCATTGGTGTAGCCGCTTTCTTTGATGACCCGCTTGGCCGTCTCGCCCATTTTTGACCGCAGCTCGGCATCCAGGGCCACCGAAGGCGACTCCTCGATGATCTTCTGATGCCGCCGCTGGATGGAGCATTCCCGCTCAAACAGGTGAACCACATTGCCGTGATGGTCGGCGATGACCTGAAATTCCACATGGCGAGGCTGCTCGATGAATTTTTCCAGATAGATCGATTCATCGCCGAAAGCGGATTTCGCTTCCCGCATGCCCGCTTCCATGGCCTCCTTCAATTCGGCTGACGAGCGAACGATGCGCATGCCTTTGCCGCCGCCGCCTGCTGAAGCCTTGAGGATGACAGGATAACCAATTTTTTCCGCCTCTTTTTTGAGCTGATCAAAATCAGCTACCTTTTGTTGCATGCCAGGGATGATGGGAACATTGGCCGCCGACATGGTCTGCCGAGAGCGCAGCTTGTCGCCCACCAGCGCCATGGCCCTGGAATTCGGCCCAATAGAGGCGATGCCTTCCTGTTCACATCGTTCCGCAAAGGCCGAGTTCTCCGCCAAAAATCCATAGCCAGGATGGATGGCTTCCGCATTGGTTTGATGGGCGATGGCGATGATTTTGTCGATATTCAAATAGCTTTCCAGTGGGGGAGGGGCGCCCAACAACACGGCTTCGTCGGCCAGTTGCACATGCAACGCCCTCCGATCCGCTTCCGAATAGACCGCCACAGTGTTGATGCCCAGCTCCTGACAGGCTTTAATGACACGAACCGCAATTTCGCCACGGTTGGCGATGAGGATTTTTTTGAACATAAATTTTCCTTAAATGGATCATTCTTCAAAGGCGCTCAAAAAATCACGAGCACCGTGGATGACTGCAAGGATTTCAATATCATCATTTTCCCTAATTCTGTAAGCGATGCGATAATTTCTGTAAATTATTTCTCGGAGTCCCTGTTCTTCGAGTTCTGGTATTATTCGGCCACATCTCGGCATCGTCTCAAGTTTCTTGGTTGAAGCAATGAGCGATTTAACAAATCTTATTGCATAGACCTTGGAATCTTTCGCAATGTACTCCAAGATAGCTTGGAGATGGCTGCTGGCTTTTTCGGTCCATTTTATTTGGCCCATTCCTCCACTCGCCTTAGCAATTCTTCAGTGGTGATCACTCTCCCAGCTTCCGCATCCTTGAGTCCTTCGAGAACCTGAGCGATGAAATTAATCTCATACATGATGTCATCGATCGAACAGCTATCTGGCAACTTTTTTATTGTTTCGATACTGGCTTCTTTTAATACGGTCATAGAAAATTCTCCAGAATTTATTTCGGTCACTTATGTGTATCTTGCTTCTTTTATTCCACGGCTAATCCAGATATTTAAAATTGAGATTCAGTCGGCTTTTCTTCAATTGGAGATCAAGGCTGAAAATGTTATTAATCTCGATACCTAAAGGTGTTAAATACACTTTATCATATTCAGTTCCCGTGGCAATCCTTTCCACCAGCCCGAGTTCCTGACACCAATTGCAAGCGAAGCATAGAAATTCATACATGGTCCTGGCTTTATATTTCACACTAAAAAGACCGTTCGCTAAATCTAATTTATAATTCTCAAAATCCTTGATATTTGGCAGCCAGTCGCCATTAGTTACTTCTATAAATTTCAGAAACCAATAAACATTCACCTTATGAGCGGTCCAATTGCCATTCGTAAGGACTCTTAATAGGATTACTTTCTGCTGATTCGTCAGGTCAATTGAAGATAGGTTTTTAGCCAGGTCGATATCTGGATTAAAATTTTGGATATACTCAAGCCCATTGTCGGTTATTGAAAAACTGTTTTTGTTCCTGGAAATCATTTCAAAATCTAAAGCAAGACGCAAATAGCAATTAAAGTTTGTTGACCTGGGAGACGAAAAATACGCTGCGAGTTGGTTCTCAGTCAAATCTGATTTTTCATGATCACGAAATGGCTTTAGAATTTTGTTCAACCAGCGTAGATAGCAGATTGTATAATTTTTGGGCTTTGGTAACGCCAATCCAAAGCTGAGACTCAATTTTTCGAGCGTTATCGAATAAAGCTTTTTGACTTCATTCAAAGGGTATGTCTTAACAACGACATCATTTTCTTTCCCAAAATCAAAAACATTTCGTTTTGCCTGCGCCGCCGTTTCATCAGCAAATAAAATACAATAGTCAGTGTCATCAATGAATTTCACATTTTTATAATTCAAAATTTGATGAAAGCAATAATCTCTTTTATTCTGTGAATTGAGCAAGGTTTCCAATTCTACGATCATCTGGCTCTTATCAAAGCTCTCCACAATGAAATCGATTTTGCCATGATCTGTCGATACTTCCTGACCCTTTCTGGTAGCGATTTTAAAATCCAGCAGTTGAGAGAGAAAATCTAAATTGTGAAGTAATGTCCACTGGACAAGGCTTTCTTTCATGAAACCAATTCTCAATTATTCTATTTCAAATTTTATGGTTGATGAGACCTTGCTAATATAACATTAAGAAAATTTGCTTCTCAGAATTTCTTGATAATGCATAAATGATCGAACTGCGCTTTTTTATTTTTCTGAGTCGATTCCTATGCCTGGAAGCCGATTTTATCTATTCATCGTCTTCTGTTGCTTTTGGCCATTCATTTGACATTCCACAAAAAGGGCAAAATTCAATCATTGGATAGGTTACTTTTTCTGTTTCTTTAATTACTTTTATGATAGCAACGCCATTGCAATGGATCCACTCATATTCTACGGTCCAAGATCCTATATACTCTAGTTGGTTTTTTAAAAAGAGAGGTTCTTTCAATGTAGGAGTTGTCATATTGTTATAATTTTGATTTCTTTCGATATTGAATTTCGGTATTTTTGCAAGAGATAAATCTGCTACTATTACTCAACCCACCTCGGCTTCCGCTTCTCAAAAAACGCCCTCATCCCTTCCTGTCCTTCATCGCTCACCCGTAGTCTGGCAATGGCTTCGGCGGTGTATTGTTTCGCTGCCTCCAGACTCATCTGCGGCACTTTTTCCAGCAAATCCTTGCAAATTGCCAGCGCATTGGGCCCGCTGCTCAATAATTGATCGATCAACTTGTTAACCGCTGCTTCTAATTGCTCCGCAGCCACCACCTGATTCACAAATCCAAAAGAGAGCGCCTTCTGAGCATCCATCCGTTCGCCCGAGAGAAACAGCTCCCGACTGCGATTCTCGCCCACCCGACGGATGACGTAGGGCGAAATACAGGCAGGCACCAATCCCAATTTCACCTCGCTGAAACTGAACTTTGCCTGATCACTGGCAATGACGAAATCATTCACCGCCACCATGCCAGCGCCACCGCCGATGGCAGCGCCATTGACCATGGCAATGGTCGGCTTGGGCAGCGAGTACATGGTATAAAACAACTCTGCCAATTGCAAAGATTCATTCAAATTTTGTTCGTAAGAGTATTGGATCACGCCGCCCATCCAGTTCAAATCCGCACCAGCGCAAAAGGATTTGCCTGCGCCCGTAATCACCACCACCCTTACATCGGGCATTGTTCCAATTTTTTGATAGAGCTCCAACAATTCGCCGATCATGGTTTCGTTGAAAGCGTTGTGGATTTCAGGGCGGTTTAGCGTGACCCAGGCTGTTTTATTTTCGATTGAATATTTTATGGTTTTGCTGATGATTTCGTTAATCATATTTATTCCTCAAATTAATCAGCGAAAAGCTTTTCTCAGCTATTGCCCAATTACCTCAATTCCCCAATCATTCAATGCTATAAGTTGGTCGTACGAAGCCCCCGTTCTTCAAGAAGATGTACGGCTTCCCAGGGGCTAATACCCAATTGGTCAGCTAAATAACCCAGACTGCTTTCACCTCGCTGAAACTCCTCATATAATTCTTTTAGCTTCTGCTCAAATCCCAAAATTAAAAATTCGAGGAGAATGGGTGATTCATCAATTTCCCCAGGTCTGATCTTGCTTTTGATGATTTTCAAAACCTCGTCTTTTTTATCAGAGAGAACTCTTGGCATTTTGTTTCTCCATTTCTAATAGTTTTATCGTGTGATAGATAAAGCCTTCGGGATACCTTGATTTAATAACCTGAACAATTTCTTTGGCCAGATGTGAAGTAAAAAAGTTCATTCTAACAAATTGCACGATAAGATCGAGGAATAATATCTTATCTATTCCCAAGCGATCACAAACAATATAAGCAAGCCGATCATCGGTCACCAGAAAATCAATTTCTGGTTTCATTTGCAAATAAAGCATAATCGCCTCTCTTTCTCCTGTGCCAATTTTATAATGCATTAAAATATCATCAGGTGCCAGAAAGAGCTTGGCTGCTTTTATTTGCCCTGTTTCCAACAGGCTTCTCGCATAAATCGCATCTTCATAGGTGCTGCCAGGATCAACAACCTCAATTTTAACAGCCAGTGGGACAGTAATTTCACAATTTTTCAAAAAGTAGTTTAGTACTGGCAAGTTTTGATAATGAAATTTACAAGCTGTTATTAAGGAATTAGAATCAAAAATCAATCTTAACATGTGATGCTTCCTGCTTAATTTCGATAACTAAATATTTTCCGTGCTCCGAATCGCTCCTTCTCCCTTTAGAATCCAAAGACCTAGCTCCACAACTATCCAATTACCCAATCCCAAATTACCCAGTTGCCCAATTACCCATTCACCTACATCCGAAATACCCCAAATTTATGATCAGGAATCGGCGCATTGAGCGACATGGCAATGCCCAGTCCCAGCGCCGTGCGGGTATCCAGCGGATCCAGGATGCCGTCGTCCCAGAGATTGGCGGTGCTGAAATAGGCGCTGGATTCGTGTTCATATTTCTCCAGCGTCGGCTTCATAAAGGCGTCCTGTTCTTCCTGGGACATTTTGACGCCCTTTTTTTCCAACGCTCGCATCTTTACTTGCAGCAGAACGCTGGCCGCCTGCTCGCCACCCATGACGCAGATTTTGGCATTGGGCCACATCCATAACAACCTGGGACCATAGGCCCTGCCGCACATGGCGTAATTACCAGCGCCATAAGAACCACCAACGATGACCGTAAATTTCGGCACATCGGCATTGGCGACGGCATGAACCATCTTGGCGCCATCTTTGGCAATACCGCCGTGCTCGTACTGCTTGCCCACGATAAAGCCCGTGATGTTCTGCAGGAAAATCAATGGGATTTTTCGCACGGCACATAGTTCCATGAAATGAGCCGCCTTCAGCGAGCTCTCTGAAAACAGCACCCCGTTATTGCCAAGAATGCCCACAGGGTAGCCCATGATTCTGGCAAAGCCCGTGACAATGGTCGGACCGTAGCGCTCTTTGAATTCGTGAAAGCGGCTGCCGTCCACCAAACGGGCAATCACCTCTCGGATGTCGTATGGCTTTCTCAAGTCCCTGGGGACGATACCATAAATTTCTTTCGGGTCATAATAAGGATCCTCTGGCTCACGGACATCCAACTCGAATCGTTTCGGTGGATCCAGATTTTCGATAATGTTACGGGCGATCTCCAGCGCATGTTCGTCGTTCAAAGCAAAATGGTCGGAGACGCCCGAAATGCGGGTGTGCACATCGGCGCCGCCCAACTGCTCATCGGTCACCTCTTCGCCTGTGGCTGCTTTCACCAGCGGTGGGCCGCCGATAAAAATCGTCCCTTGATTTTTGACAATGACGGTCTCATCGCTCATGGCGGGAACGTAAGCGCCGCCAGCCGTGCACGAGCCCATGACAATGGAAATTTGCGGGATGCCCATCATAGATAGCCGAGCCTGGTTGTAAAAAATTCGGCCAAAATGATCCCGATCGGGAAACGTGCCCGATTGATAGGGGAGAAAGATGCCGCCCGAATCGACCAAATAGACGCAGGGCAGCCGATTCTCCATGGCGATCTCCTGCGCCCGAATATGCTTTTTGATGGTCATGGGAAAATAAGTGCCGCCTTTGACTGTGGCATCATTGGCAACGACCAACACCTCTCGGCCATGAACCACTCCGATCCCTGTGACCATGCTGGCGGCTGGGGCTTCATTGTCGTACATGTCCCAGGCTGCCAATGGCGAGAGCTCTAAAAAAGGGGTATTCTTATCGAACAGTTTTTTCAATCGATCCCGCACCAGCATTTTGCCACGTGAGGTATGCACCTCTCGGGCCTTGGGCGGCCCACCCTGTTTTACCAGTTCCATTCGTTCTTTCAGTAGCGACACAGCCTGTTCCATGGCTGCTTTGTTCTCTTGAAATTCAGCACTCTTCGTATCAATTTTCGATTCGATTCGGTACATGCGGTTTTTGCCTTCTGGTTTTATTCTGAATGATTTTCTATTTTCTATTCTGATCTCAGAACAAGGACTAACGATTAACGATTTTTGAAGTATTTCTGATTTCTTTTTTTTACGACCTCAAACCTTCTCAAATAAAAAATCGTTAATCTTTATTCGTAAATCAATTTTTTTCTAAAACAGATCTGTCACAAAATTCATAATAAAGGCTTTCACAAAATCCCTTTTGATTTTCACTACCCCAACGCCACATCCAGCGTCATCATCACCGCAAAGCCCAACATGGCGCCTACCGTGGCAAAATCGGTGTTTTTTTCAAATTGCGATTCGGGGATCAGTTCTTCGACCACCACATAGATCATGGCGCCTGCGGCAAATGCCAGGGCGTAGGGGAGAATCGGCCGCATCAGAATGACGGCTCCAGCGCCGAGCACGCCAGCAATTGGCTCAACGACCCCCGATAATTGTCCGTACCAGAAACAGCGGAAGCGGGAAAAACCTTCACGACGTAATGGGATTGAAACGGCAGCGCCTTCAGGAAAATTCTGAATTCCGATACCAATTGCTAACGCCACTGCCCCAGAGAGAGATGCCGCAGGTAGATTGGCACTGATGGCGCCAAAAGCGACTCCGACGGCCAATCCTTCGGGGAAATTGTGCAACGTGATGGCCAGAATCAGCAGCACACTTCGCTGCCACGATGTTTTAATCCCTTCTGATTTTTCCGTGTTGAAACCAGAATGAAGATGGGGGAGCAGCCTGTCCACAATCCACAGAAACGCTCCGCCCAGCAGAAATCCGCCTGTCGCTGGAATCCAGGAGGGGAGACTGCCCTCCTCAGCCATTTCAATGGCGGGCGCTAACAGCGACCAATAGCTGGCAGCGATCATCACTCCTGCGGCAAAGCCCAGCATGGCATCAAGAATTTTGCGGTCGATGGTTTTGAAAAAGAACACCACGGCCGAGCCCGCAGCGGTTACGAACCAGGTGAAACAGGTGGCCAATAAGGCCTGGGTAATTGGAGAAAGATTGGTAAACCAATTAATAGTCATGTATGTGCCTGCTCAAAGTGCTAAATCCCAAAAGACAAAAAACAAATTACAAATAAATTTCAATATTCAAATTAGAAATGCTTAATTTGAGATGCTTCGAGACTAATTAATGTCGATTCGCTTTGTTTTATTCTAATGCCAAAGCATCCTTGAGACAAACCTTGATTTTATCAATTCCTTTTTGGGATAGGGATCCAAGAATTTTAATAATCATACTTTTATTGATCGTCAATAGGGTTTCGCATTTAACTGCGGATGGAACTTTTATTCCCGCCTGATTAATCTCCTCTCCTTCAATGAGATACTGCGTCGGCTCCTGACTCCTTGAAATATTGGAGGTGCAGATAGCTATAATTACATCATTTAGCCGTTGATTGTTTAAATCTTTTGAAACAATCAAACCTGGTCTTAGCTTGAACTCTCTAAACTCATCAGAAGGCATCGGCACTTTGCAGAGTAATGATATCACCTCTTTTGAACTTCATCTTTGAATACCGCATCATAAATATCATTTTCGCTGCTCAACCAGTCTGAATATGCCTGTGAACTCATTTGCATTCTTAATAGCTCCTCTGCTTCTTCGCTATCTTTCAAATAGCTGGCGAAATCAATTACTTATTTCAATTTGCTTTCAGGAAGCAAACTAATAATTTCTTCGAGTCGCTGTTTTGCTTCTAACGCTCGCATGGTGAAACTCCTTTGAAATGAACTATTTTGAGTTATTTGTTTATTCGGTTAGATTCTAAACATCCCCCCTGGCCTCCCTTCAAAAGCGGGATAGATTGATGGTTAAAAAAACGCACCACCGCCCCCGCATCAGTCACAAACCAGGTGAAACAGGTGGCCAATAAGGCCTGAATAATTGGACCGAGATTGGCAAATTTATCGATCATGCGCTAATGCGATTCCTTTCATACTGCTACCATTTCAGCATCGAATTTAATTGAAGGGACGGAAATGCGTGGCGCCCTGGCGATCTGGTCAGTATTTGTTAATAGTGCTTCCAACCAGTGGCCGATATCTGCCTGGACCACCTTTTCGCCACATTGGGGACAAACGCCAGCAGGCACATCCTCAACGACGATAAGTTCCCCCCGAATCCAGAAGTCTTGTCTGATAAGCCTTGCTTCCATTGGCGTATCACAAATTTCGCATTTGCCATAATCATATTGTGGCGCTACTTTTGATCTCATAATTACCCCAAAATGTAGGTTGTGATTAATAATAATTTTCCAGTGCTTTTTATGCGACAGATCACAGCGATTTTTCTTCCATCTCTCGCAGGCCCTATAACCTCATAGCGAGTCCCCCGTGGATCACGAGTAAATTTTCTGCCGATTCTTCCTTTCAAGATTGCATTTTTAATATCCGAAAAACTCAATTGATCAGCAATCATTTCTTCAAAAAAATGAGGGATACTAAATTCATATTCCCAACTCAGGATTTTCTTTCGAATTCTATCAATGACTGACAATGAATTGCTCCCCTCTTTTCAAAATTTTCTATCTAAATATAACCAATCTCCAGACAAAGATCAAGTATTTCTTTGCCCGAAGCCGTGCCCGTCATAAATAATTTTTGCACCGTCACGGCCGCAGCGAGGTTGGCGAATTCGGCGGCTTCGGCAGGCGGAAATCCTGCGCCCAGGCACAATGCCAGGGCACTGACCACGGTATCCCCAGCACCCACGGGATCGATGAGCTTGTTCAATTTTATGCCTGGAATCTTATGGCTGCCAGAGCTATCAACTACCAGAATTCCTTCCGAGCCTCGGGTGATAAAAACGGGTTTGCCCGATTCCTCAAAAAGATGGTGAGCATGGATTTGCGTTGTTTCGAAGTCGATTTGATCCAATACTTCTGTCGCTACGCCATTCAGCCGAGCCGCTTCAACGGCATTGGTCTTGCGATAGATATTCCTGAATCGATGCCCATAATGCCGAGTATCGAGCAAGATGATTTTGTCAGCGAATTGATCGAACAGCGCATTGGCATCGTGAATGAATTTCTCGTTGCTCAAACTATTCGGCACCTGCTGGTTGAAGATCAGCGCATCGCACTGGACAATCGCTTCGGCAATACCAGCGATAATTTTCGCATCGGTTTCGGGCGAACGCTGGTTAAAAAAACCAAAATCGATCCGTGGCTGCTCTTGGCCATCGAGAATAATTTTTGAGAAGGTCACGGTATCAAAATTTTCTGTCTGAATCACCAGGGACTGATGATCCACGCCGAGCTCCTCGAACTGCCGTACCATCTCCCTGCCAAAAATATCATTGCCGATGACGCCAATGACTTTGATCTGCGCAGGCTCCAGCGCCGCTAAGTTGGCCACGACATTGGCCGCTCCGCCCAAAGTGTAATAATGCTTTTGCACTGCCTGGCTATGAAGGCCCGTCTCGGCTGAAATCTCCCCGCCTCGGGGATCGAGAAACCAGTAGGCATCTAAAGCAAAGTCGCCGTAGACAGCGACTTTGACATGATGGATTTTTTCGAGGAATGTTTTAAGTTGTTTAAATTTCATTTTGATCCCGACTTGTAGGACAGGTTGGCAACCTGTCCTACAAATTTTTGATAAATTCGATGGCTTCCTTTGC
>CAZYNP010000012.1:65410-71862 GCA_964647995.1 uncultured Cytophagia bacterium | reverse complement strand
GACAGGTTGGCAACCTGTCCTACAAATTTTTGATAAATTCGATGGCTTCCTTTGCTTCGTATCAATTCAAAACCAGCTTTTAGCAGCATTTTTTCTGCTTCAGCAGCGGTTATGCGAGGTTGTTTAGGCAAACTGAACCTCCATCGTGGTAGTAAGAATTTCTTTGCTTAAAAAAGATACTTTCTCTTCCTCGGATAATGTTTCCAGATAGAGCTCTATTGCCTCTTTGATGTTTGCCAGAACCTCATCCAATGAATCCCCCTGGCTCTGACACCCCTTTAACTCTGGGCAATAGGCATAGTAGCCATATTCATCTTTTTCGATCACGATGCTAATCTTGTAAGACATTGTTGCTCCTTTCATACTACATTCTTCGCCTCGCTTCAAAAACCCTTTCAAAGGTTTACAACCTTTGAAAGAGTATTGAAGATTGAAGTTTATTTGTAATTCGTCATTTGAATTTTTAAATTTTCAAACAGGTACACACTTGTACCCATAATTGATAATGCCAGCCTTGCCATCCTCCGAAATTTTCCGAAATTCCAATCGCACGGGCATTCCCACTTTCAAATCATCAAATTCACAATCCACGATTTGAGACAGCAGGCTGACGCCATCTTTCAATTCCACCACGCCGATGGCATACGGCGCTTGATCCACAAACTGGCTGGGCGCCACATGAATCACGGTGTAGGTTTTGACCACCCCTTCTCGATTCAAGGTGATGGTTTCAAACTCCCGTGAGTGGCAATGGTCACAAATCAATCGGGGTGGGAAAAAGATCTTGCCACAGCTTTTGCATTTTGCCGCTTCATAGCGATAGCGCTGCGGCATG
Source organism: uncultured Cytophagia bacterium (assembly GCA_964647995.1). Lineage (GTDB taxonomy): Bacteria > Zhuqueibacterota > Zhuqueibacteria > Thermofontimicrobiales > Thermofontimicrobiaceae > Thermofontimicrobium_A. Next base: position 71,027 of record CAZYNP010000012.1, on the reverse strand, counting down.
GCTCGTCGGTATGCAGGAACGGACATTTATGTTACCTCCACTTGGTTTTCTGTTTTTAATTTCGATGTTATGATTTAGAAAATTCCAAATAGCAAATCTCAAATAACAAATAAATTTCAAATCTCAATAATCAATGACCAAATAGAAGAGAGCAGCCAGATAGTTTGATTGCTTCCTGTTTGGAATTTGAAAATTCGGCATTGGAAATTGTTTGTTATTTGTATTTTGAGATTTGGAATTTTACCTTAGATTCTTTCAAATATATGTACCACCGAACTTCCCCCGCTCCCCCCCATATTCTGCGTCATCCCGATCTGAGCATTTTTGATCTGTCGTTTGCCAGCCTCGCCCCGCAGTTGCTTCACCACTTCGATTACCTGGGCAACGCCTGTGGCGCCGACGGGATGGCCTTTGGATTTCAAGCCGCCACTGGTGTTGACGGGAATTTTGCCATCTCGGGCGGTCAGGCCCGCTTCTGCCGCTGGGCCACCTTTGCCTGGCTCGAAAAATCCCAGCGCCTCGGTCACGATGATCTCGGCGATGGTGAAACAATCGTGCACTTCCACCAGATCGATATCTTCAGGCTTTTTGCCCGCCATTTTGTAAGCTCGCTCACCAGCTAATTTGACGGCATTCAACGAAGTTAAATCTGGTCGGGAATGCAAAGCGATGGAATCGGTAGCATGACCGAAACCAATCACTTTCACTAACGGCTTTTTGCTGATCTTCCTGGCTGTTTCCAATGAGCAAACGATCACTGCTGCCGCCCCGTCCGTAATCGGCGAGCAATCCAGAATGCGCAGCGGATCGGCCACCATCACCGAATTGATGACCTCATCGATGGTGACTTTCTGCGGAAATTGCGCCAGCGGATTCAAAGAACCGTTGTCATGGTTTTTCACCGCCACGGCTGCCAATTGCTTTCGGGTGGTGCCGTACTGATGCATATGCGCCCGAGCCATCATGGCATATAAGCCAGGAAATGTGACGCCTTGATAGACTTCATATTCCTGATCCGCCGCCGTGGCCAGGGCATAGGTCGCCTGATCGCCCGTCACGTCGGTCATTTTTTCGACGCCGCCAGCTAAAACGATGTCCGAATTGCCAGACATGACATCCAGAATGGCCGCTTTAACCGAGAGTCCGCCCGAAGCACAGGCCGACTCGACTCGGGTGGCAGGGATTGGCCCCATGCCCAGGTAATCAGTTAGTAACGACGCCAGATGCTCCTGTCCATTAAATACGCCGCCCGACATGCAACCGACATACATGGCATCGAGATGATCGACGCCCGCATCGTCGATGGCTTGCAGCGCCGCTTCGATAAAAATATCATTGATCGATTTCTCCCAAAGCTCGCCCCATTTATTCATCCCAACCCCGATGATAGCGACTTCTCGCATATATTTTTTCTCCTTCATTTTCTTTGAAAATATCTTTTGCCAATCAGTTGTGTTTGACCGCTAATTTCGCTAATTTTATGAATTATGCTAATTGAAAGAATTGAAATCTGAAAAGGATGAAATATCAATTTGGCGTTCTGGAAATGATTTCATAAGCCACATTAACCTCATCGAGTATCAGTAAATATTGATCAGCAATTTCAAAGATGCCATTCGGGAGGATTATACCTCTTCCTTTGGTTGCTAATTCATAAAAGCCTTTAATACGATTTTCTTTTGTTTTAAAACTGACTTTCACCATTTTTTCATTCGGCAAATGTAAAATAAATTCTAATCCACTTTGTTAAATTAGCGGAATTAGCCTAATTCGTGTAATTAGCGGTCTCGAATTCGCAAATCGTAAATCTAAAATCTAAAATCAAAAATCAAAGTATTATTCTTTTTTCAAAATTTTCCCCCTGAACTTGGCATAGGTGCCATAGTCCAGATATCTTTTATTGTTGCGGAGCATATCCCAGGTCTTCGGCGCTTTATCCTGAACCTGCTTGATACGATCGGTCACCCGCCAGATGAAGGCATCGCTGCCAGCGCCTGAGCCATACGAGACCATCAGGATTAAATCACCAGGCTTGGCTTCATCGAGGATAGCGGTCAATCCGAGCGGTGACGCGCCAGAATAGGTATTGCCCAGCTCGGGACAGAGCAATCCTGTTTGAATCTGCTCCTTTTCAAACCCCAGCATTTTGCCCACCCGCAAGGGAAATTTGCCATTGGGTTGATGAAAGACGACATAGTTAAAATCCGATGGTTTCTTACCAGCCTTTTTCATAATGCCCTCAGCAGCGCCCATGATGTGTTTGAAATAGGCAGGCTCGCCCGTGAATCTTCCGCCGTGGCTGGGGTAAAATTGATGCTCCCGCCGCCAGAAATCGGGGGTATCGGTCATGTAAGAATAGGTCATCAGGCATTCGGCCACCAGATCGCTTTTGCCCATGATGAACGCCGCTGCACCTGCTGCCGCCGAATATTCCAGCGCATCGCCAGGAGCGCCCTGGGAGGTATCAGCGCCGATGCCCAGGCCATACTCAATCAATCCTGCATCCACCAGCCCGAGACAGATGAACATTCCCTCGGTGCCCGCTTTGCAGGCGAACTCCAGATCCGCATTGTGGCACTCAGGCACCGCATTGATCGCCTCGGCCACTGTTGTCCCGCTGGGTTTCACTGCATACGGATGCGATTCCGACCCGATATAAACCGCTCCAATTTTTCGGGAGTCAATCCCTGCCCGCTGCAGCGCATTTCGAGTGGCTTCCACGGACATCGTGATGGTATCCTGATCAGGCCCTGGCACCGATTTTTCCTGTAACAGCAGACCCTTCTTGTAACTCGGCGCATCTGCTCCCCAGGTTTTAGCAATTTCTTCGACTTTGATCCGATTGCGGGGGATGTACGCCCCATAGCCAACAATTCCTGCCATAGATTTGCCCTCTTGTTTGGTTTTTAATTTGTATCTGATTAGTAAAAATTTTAAACGAAAAAACAGTGAACAATTTCCCTTCTTGGGGGATCATCTTTTTAGGTACTCAAAATTTGATTCATTCAGTTGCGCAAATCAAAGCCATAGCTATAAAAAAATGGCAATCTTAATAAATGCCTGTGATAAGCTTTATGATTTAATCGAATGGTGCAATGGCATATCCATTACAAATGGATGGGGTGGTACAAAGGTCATTTCAATCGATACAGGATTTTTGCCAGCATCTTTTACGATGATGTCCAGCGAGTATTGAATCCACTCTTTCGATTGAAAATGCTTGCCGTGAATCGATTCTTTTGATCGATAGATTATTTTTGGTTTGTTCATACGTTAAGTGAATATATTTTTCAAAAAGCGAGACATAAAATTTAGTGTACCGAGAATTAAAAATATCTATTCTAATTCATCTGCAACTTTTTGCTTTCGATCTGAGCTATTGACCAGCCGATACTGAAACTTTTTTTGCAGCTCAATATAATATTCAATTATCTTTTTAGGATCGTGATCAAATTGTTGGGAAATCTGATGGCGAATCTCCCTGATTTGAGCGATGGTAGAATCTTCTTTTATCATTTTATTCTCCAAGTAATTCAAGAGGTGTTACTAACAGGGGCACATATAGCCCAAGCATGGTATTTACACGTCGAATATGACTAAACTTATTAGCATTAGCCAAATGTTGACAATTCCACGTCAGCAAGAAATCGCATTTATGATACGATGATAAAGCAAGATGGAGCGCATCTCCTACTGGGTCATTCGGCATGACTTTGTGTTGTATGTAAGTTTGAACGATTTCTAAAATTTCTGGTTCGATAGGAAGCAGCGGCAATGAGCTTATTAATTCCAGAGCTTTTGCTTGCTTAGCATATTTGCCACGACTCAATTCATCAACTACGGCAGGGCTGGTCATTAAAAAGTAGCGATCACTATAATTGTCCCACCAGTTTCTGGTCCATTCTCTGCGGGCAACAGCCTCTGGATCAGTTCGATCTTCATAATAAAAACTGGGGATTGAGGTTTCTATGTAAACTTGAGGTTTCATGCAAATTTTCCTTCATTTAGTGGCATATCGGATATGAAAGGTGAGAAGTGAAACGCAATAAGTAGGAAGGATATCATCTCACAATTGCCGCCTCACTTCTCAATTCTTTCCTCTCAGTATCTATTTTAACAGCGTAATCTTCTGTCTTTCAATAAATTCATTCGTCCTCATTTCCACAATTAAGATGCCTCCTGCCACCAATCTGTTTTGATCATCTTTGCCATCCCAAGATAATTCATAAGCACCAGGTGATTGATATGAATTCAGCAACGGTCAATCATCTTGTGCTGGCATTTAAGATGGTAATTCCAACGATTTTATTTCCCTCATTTCTGATCAATAACTCATCATCCGTTTCAATGGTCTTTGTCGCCCGCTTTGGTTTCCGAAAACTGAGGTACAACACATCGGCTTCCCGATCGTAATCAATCCAGATATGCTGAATTGGTAATTTCACAATTTGTGATCCCAGAGTCAGCCAATGCTGGACAAAATTTTCAGTTTTTGTGGCTCCTGGTGTCTCCATAATAATTCTATTGCGAAATCGCCCCACGCTATACGCTCCACTCTCTACGCTCTTTTCGCTATGCGCCATGCTCTTTGCACTTCGCACCCAGCGCTATGCCCCAAAGACCACCAACACCTGCCCCTTCTCCACGGCCTGCTTCTCCTGCACCTTAACTTCTTTCACCACACAATCAAACGGCGCTTTGATCTCATTCTCCATTTTCATCGCTTAGATGATTTGACAATGCTTCCCAATCTTCTAATTTCAGACCATCAATTCGACCAAATTCTCGTGTATTATTGGTTACAAGCGTTATATTGCTAGATAATGCTGTTGCAGCAATAAGCAAGTCGTTTGGGCCAATAGGAGTCCCTTTTCTTTCAAGTTTTGCACGAATTTCTCCATAAGCCTTTGAAGCATCATCATCAAAAGGCAATGAAATAAAACGCTCCAGAAATCGGTTTACATTCGTCAAGGTTTTTTCAGGATTCTGGCTCTTCATTGCTCCGTAATATAATTCCGCCTTGACAATAGAACATAAAACAATATCTACTGGATTCCTGGATTCTAAATTGAGTCTAATGTTTTCAGATCGCCCATTCAGATATTTTATACAGGTGTTGGTGTCCAATAAATACGTCATTTTATTTCCTCCCGCACCTCAAATTTACCCTGGCTACCACGTTCAATGGGGCTTTCTGATAAACAACCATAGGTTTCGCTGATGAATTGATGCCATTCCAACGATTTATCTTTTTTGCTAATCCTTTTTGATGAATCACTTGAAGTCAAAGACTCTAAGGCTTTGATGATTTTATACAATACAGGAATATAATCGTCATTTAATTTTTCGACTTCTGATTTTACTAATTCTTTTGTAACCATTGTTTATACCTCACTCTTTAATTATCTTTTCTCGATAAAGAAGTCAAGTCAATCCACGTTCCTTGCACCGTGCTCCAAGCCCTACGCCCCAAACACCACCAACACCTGCCCCTTCTCCACTGCCTGCCGTTCCTGAACTTTAATTTCTTTGATCGTGCAATCAAACGGCGCTTTGATCTCATTCTCCATTTTCATGGCTTCGATAATGAGCAGCCCATCGCCTTTTTTTAACTGCT
>CAZYNP010000012.1:0-65310 GCA_964647995.1 uncultured Cytophagia bacterium | reverse complement strand
TTCTCCATTTTCATGGCTTCGATAATGAGCAGCCCATCGCCTTTTTTTAACTGCTGTCCAGGTTTGACTTCGATCGTGACGATCAAGCCTGGCATGGGCGCTTTGAGTTCTTGATCGATTTTATGGGCAACGGTCTGGCGCAGCGACTTTTTCAATCGGGCGGTGCGCTCATCTTCCACCACGAATTCCAGTGCAGTGCCTTTATGAAAAACCTGATAGCCAGCTTCATTGCGTTTGATTTCTATTTCAAACGAGCGATTGCCAACCAGGGCCGAATAGACATGGCTGCCATCGATCTCATGCAATTCAAGTGGGATGGATTTGCCATTGATCGTAGCTACCACCTGAGCGCCGCTAAAGTCAAGATTTATTTTAAATTCCTTGTTTGCAACTTTGGCAATATAATTCATTCAAGCCCCTCATTGAATCCCAAATTCCAAATGACAAACCACAAATAAAATTCAATATTCAAAAGCTCAAATTCCAAACGTCTGGTACAGGAGTGATTTTAATTTGAGTCATTGTTTATTTGAATTTGAGATTTGTTTGTAATTTGGGTTTTGTTTTTTGATATTTTTAAGATACGTTCGCTCACAGTTTATACGCCAAAGAGCCTTCTCCGTCTGGTTTCATATTTCCAGGTGCTCAATTTTGGCTGAATGGAAATATTATTCGTTCTTCTCTTCGCTCGGTAATCGACCAGACAGGAGAGAATGGCCAGCGCTTCCAGATCAGCTTCGGGAACCTGGTTCAAATCGGATAAAAAATTTTTATTTTCATCAATAAAATGGGTCGAAATATTACCTGCTACAAAGTCGGGATGGCGCATGACCTGTTTATGAAACGGAATAACCGTCTGGACGCCTGAAATCGCATATTCATCCAGCGCCCGTTTCATCCGTTCGATGGCCTCGTGGCGATCTCTGCCCCAGGTGATCAATTTGGAAATCAGGGGATCGTAATACATAGAAACCGCATCGCCCTTAGCCAGACCTGAATCGACCCGAACGCCAATGCCATTCGGCTCCCGATAGCTCTGAATTTTGCCGATGGAGGGGAGAAAATTATTTTCAGGATCTTCGGCATAGATGCGGCACTCGATGGCAGCGCCTCGCCATTGAACCTCCTCCTGGCAAAAACTCAGGGGTTCTCCCGCAGCAATTCGGATCTGTTCTTTGGCCAGATCGATGCCCGTGACCATTTCCGTGACAGGATGTTCCACCTGCAATCGGGTGTTCACTTCCAGAAAATAGAAATTTTTATCTTGATCGACCAAAAACTCCACGGTGCCCGCATTGATGTAATTGGCGGCTCGGGCGGCTTTGACCGCTGTTTCGCCCATGCGGCGCCGCATTTCTGGATCGACAATCGGGGAGGGGGATTCCTCGATCACTTTCTGATGCCGTCGCTGGATGGAACATTCCCGCTCGCCGAGATGCACGACGTTGCCATGTTGATCCGCAATGATCTGAATTTCGATATGCCGAGGTCGTTCGAGATATTTTTCAATATAGATTCGATCATCGCCAAAGGCGGACATCGCTTCGGAGCGAGCCATTTTGAACAGTGGCGCCATTTCATCGGGACGGCGAACGATGCGCATGCCTTTTCCGCCACCGCCTGCGGCTGCTTTCAGCAGAATGGGATAGCCAATCTCCTCGGCGATTTTTTGCGCCTCCGCCACCGAAGCGATCGCCTGTTTCACGCCAGGAACGATGGGGACGCCTGCCTGGATCATCGTTGCTCGGGCGGCCATTTTGTCGCCCAGCAATCGAATGGTCGCTGGATCGGGCCCGATAAAAATCAAGCCGCTATCTTTCACCAGTTGGGCGAAGTCAGGATTTTCCGCCAAAAAGCCATAGCCAGGGTGAATGGCCTGGGCCTGAGACTTTTTTGCCGCCTCGATAATTTTTTCCATGACGAGATAGCTTTCTGTGGCGGGTGCAGGCCCGATGAGATAGGCTTCATCCGCATAGCGCACATGCTGCGCCGTCCGGTCGACTTCAGAATAGACCGCCACGGTAGCAATCCCCAGCTCCCGACAGGCTCGCATGATGCGAATGGCGATTTCGCCTCGGTTGGCGACTATGATTTTTTTAAGCATATTTTTCGATATCGGATATTAGATATTTGATAGTAGATATCAGAATTCCGTTCAGGATTGCTGCTGCTTTTGCTTTAAAGATACGCTTTCCAAATAAAGGGTATCAGGGCACAAATCCTGGCCGTTCTTCCATTGAATGCTGCCTAAAAATGGCTTCACCGAATTAAATAAACTCAGATCCTTCAGTTCTCTGAAAATGCCGATTTCTAAATATGGTTTCATATCAAAGATCTTGACCTCGCAATTCGAGAAAGTTATAATTAATGTGAAGTCAGGATTTGGTTTAACTTCTTTCACTCTGGGATTCATAATATACAAATAAATTCTACATCAACTAAATTTGATAAAAATAATATTTTTTCCCAACGGATTAAAGAACCCAACTGATAAAAACTCTAAAAAATAAAATCCGTTGGGTTGTTTCAATCCGTTGGAAAAAAGGTTTTCAATTCTAAAATCTAAAATCTAAATTCTAAAATCAAAGCGGAATATTCCCATGCTTCTTCTTCGGATTGGTATCGCTTTTCGTTTCCAGCATCCTCAGCGCCCGAATCAATCTCGGTCGGGTGAACTTCGGCTCGATCACGTCATCGATGTAGCCCCGCTCGGCGGCTTTGTAGGGATTGGCGAATTCGGTGATGAATTCATCCAGCTTCTCCTGGAGTGCCTTTTCGGGATCGGGTGAGGCTTCGATCTCCTTTTTGAAAATAATTTCCACCGCTCCTTTGGGCCCCATCACCGCCAATTCTGCCGAGGGCCAGGCAATATTGTAATCGCCTCGGATGTGCTTGCTGCTCATCACATCATAAGCGCCGCCGTAAGCCTTGCGGGTGATGACGGTGAGTTTTGGGACGGTCGCTTCGCAAAAAGCATACAGCAATTTCGCCCCATGTTTGATGATACCGCCGAACTCCTGCGCCGTCCCTGGCAAAAAGCCTGGCACATCAACAAAAGTCACCAGGGGGAGGTTAAAACAATCGCAGAAGCGGACAAATCTTCCCGCCTTGCAGGAGGAATCGATATCCAGCACCCCCGCCAGTACCGCTGGCTGATTGCCCACAATGCCCACAGGATAGCCGCCCAATCGGGCAAAGCCGATGATGATGTTTTGGGCCCAATCTTTATGCACTTCAAAAAAATCGCCATCATCCACCACCCGTTTGATGACCTCTTTCATGTCATACGGCTTGTTGGGATTATCGGGCACCAGCGTATTCAATTCCTCATCGATTCGATCCATTGGATCGGTGGGCTCGACATAGGGAGGATCGTCGATATTGTTTAATGGAATAAAGCTCATCAGTTTCCTGACGCAATTCAGGGCATCGATTTCATTTTCACAGGCAAAGTGAGAGACACCGCTTTTGGAGCTATGGGTGATTGCGCCGCCCAGCTCCTCGAACGTGACCTCCTCATGGGTGACGGTTTTCACCACATTGGGTCCAGTGACGAACATGTAACTGGTATTTTGCACCATAAAAATAAAATCGGTGATGGCTGGAGAATAGACAGCGCCGCCAGCACAGGGACCAGCGATAACGCTGATCTGGGGAATGACGCCAGAACAGAGGGTATTTCTCAAAAAAATTTCTGCATAGCCGCCCAGACTATCGACCCCTTCCTGAATTCGAGCGCCGCCCGAATCATTGATGCCGATCACGGGTGCCCCCACTTTTAACGCCAGATCCATGATCTTGCAGATTTTGTTGGCATACATCTCAGATAGCGAGCCGCCAAAGATCGTGAAATCCTGGGAGAAAACAAAGACCAGCCGCCCATCAATCGTGCCAAAGCCTGTGACCACGCCGTCGCCGAGGTAGCTCTCTTTATCCAGCCCAAAATCGGTGCAGCGATGGCGGACGAACATGTCCATTTCCTCAAAGCTGCCCTCATCTAACAAAAGATCGATTCGCTCCCGAGCGGTGAGCTTGCCTTTTTGATGCTGGGCATCGATGCGTTTCTGGCCACCGCCGAGTTTGGCTTCGGATTTGAGTCGGTAGAGTTTTTCGAGTTTGGGATCGAGGGTCATATTATTCCAATTTAGATTTCAGATTTCTGATTTTCGATTTAAAAAATAAATTTTTCTCCAACGGATAGAAACAACCCAACGGATGAAAGATTTTTTTTAATAATTGGATTATTTAATCCGTTGGAAATTTACTATTCTTTATAAAGATAATGATTATGATTTGAAGCCAGATCAGCAATTCCAGTGTTTACTGCCAGTGAAGCCAGATCAAAGGCAGGATCGTTCTCAACACCTTCGATTAGTTCTTCATCCCACAACGGCTCAATTTTTAAACGATATTGTTTATTAATTTTCAGATCGACCGCATCTTCAGGGCGAAAGACTTTGCCATCGAAAAAGGCATGAATTGTTTTTGTCATTGGAATACGCCATTTTCAATTTTAGATTTTAGAATCTGGATTTATGATTCGAGCAATTCAAAATTTAATCAGGAATTATTTCTGAATTGCTGGCAAATCCAATTCTTCATTTACAAATTTTTTTCGTTTCATACTCATTTCGTTGACAAACGCTTTTGCATTCTCCAATTGGGAAGCGGCATCGTTTTCTGATGGAGTATAAAAATCTTCATAATCAGAATCCTGTCTTGAATCAAAAGCAGAATGTGCGATCTTGCTATACTCTTTATCAATGATGCCCGTCTTTATAAAATAGCGATCAAAAATTGACAGGACGCCAGCGTGCGTCTGGCTATCCAATTTTACTAACGCTAACAAGGATCGCATCGCATTAAAAATCGCATAATAAGAACGATTGAGGCAGCCATCAAATTTTTTATTAGCGGATAGCAATTCAGCCTGACTCAGTAGATCCCTGGCTTTCTCGATGCGATAATTTGATAAATCAATGGTGGTTTTGTCTAACATAGCCTGATCCCATCTCTAATAATTTCGCTGTAGAAAAGAGTTTCATATTTTCGGTTTTTTGCCCAGGTCCGAACATCTTTTATAAGTGGAGAAATAATCACATCTCTCTCCAGGGAATAATCAGAAGCAAGAGAGCTTAATTTATGTCTGATCTGGTTGTCAAATTTTTTGACGATGAATAATAAATCGATATCAGATTCAGGAGTTTGTTCATTTCGAGAGTATGAGCCGAAGAGATAACCTTCGACAAGATTATCTTTTAATATTCGTTGTGCATCCCGAACAAATTCTTTTACAATATTTCCAATTTCAGCTTTCATTTATTTTCACCAAATTTCTGATGGATATACTCCACAATCTCCTTCGTCGAAGCGCCAGGGGTGAACAGCCGATCCACGCCTGCCTGCTCCAGTTGTTCGATATCTTCATCGGGAATGATGCCGCCACCGAACACGACAATGTCACCAGCTCCCTTTTCTTTCAACAGATTGATCACGGCAGGAAACAGCGTCAGGTGCGCCCCAGAGAGAATGCTCATCCCAATTCCATCGACATCTTCCTGAATGGCAGCTTCCACAATCTGCTCGGGCGTCTGTCGCAGCCCTGTATAAATCACTTCAATTCCTGCATCTCGCAATGCAGCCGCAATGACTTTGATCCCCCGATCATGGCCATCCAGCCCAGGCTTGGCTAATAAAATTCTGATCTTTCGTTTCATATTTTGGATTTCCTCTTTTGAGCGATAGTTCAAATTGTCCGATGATGAATGCTTTTATTTTATTTTCCCAACGGATAGATGAATCCAACGGATTTTTTTAAAACTAATATCGGTTGGTTTCATCAATCAGTTGGGCATCAAAAAACTGATAATTGATGATTTATCATCTCAATTTATGTCGCCAGCGGATCGATGAACCCAACTGATTTTTTTCCAAATTTTTTATCCGTTGGTTTCATCAATCAGTTGGGCATAAAAAACTGATGACTGACGACTGCCGACTGCAGAATGCCGACTGCCGACTGCAGACTGCAGACTGCCGACTGGCAACTGCCCACTGCTTACTAAAAGAAAGGCGGCTCCTGATACTCCCCAAACACCTCTCGCAAAACATCTACGATTTCCCCCTCGGTTGTGTAACACCGAACACATTCGAGAATGGCGGGGACGGTATTTTCCGTTCCCTGTGCCACTTTTCGGAGATGTTCCAGCGATCGCTTCACTTTATCGTTATCCCGATTGGCCCGCAGCTTTTTCAGCGCCGCACATTGATCCTTTTCCACCTGGGGATCGATGTAGAGGATCGGGATTTTGATCTCCTCGTTTTCCTCGATAAACTCATTGATGCCGACCACGATGCGATCTTTGGCCTCGATCTCTTTCTGGTAGCGATAGGCGGATTTGGCGATCTCTTTCTGGAAATAGCCCTGCTCGATGCACTTTAATACCCCGCCTCGCTTTTCAATTTCTTCGAAATATTTTTCAGCCTGGGCCTCGATTTTATTGGTCAGCGCTTCCACAAAATACGAGCCAGCCAGCGGATCGATAGTATTGGCCACTCCGATCTCGTGGGCGATAATTTGCTGGGTTCGCAACGCAATTTTCACCGCATGATCCGAGGGCAACGCCAGGGTTTCGTCCATCGAATTGGTGTGCAGGCTCTGGGTGCCGCCGAGCACGCCCGCCAGCGCCTCAAAAGCGGTGCGGATGATATTATTTTCAGGCTGCTGCGCCGTCAGGCTGCAACCAGCGGTCTGGGTATGGAAACGCAGCAACCACGAGGCTTCCTTCTTGGCTTTATATTTTTCCCGCATGTGCCGAGCCCAGATGCGGCGAGCGGCTCGATATTTGGCGATCTCTTCAAAAAAATCCAGATGGGAATTGAAGAAGAACGATAGCCGAGGCGCAAACACATCCACATCCAGACCCGCTTTAATCCCTGCCTCCACATACGCAAAGCCATCGGCCAGGGTGAACGCCAGTTCCTGAGCCGCTGTGGCGCCCGCTTCCCGAATGTGATAGCCAGAGATGGAAATGGTATTCCATTTGGGAACGTGATCGGCGCAAAAGGCCATGGTATCGGTGATCAGCCGCATCGATGGCTCGGGCGGATAGATCCATTCCTTCTGAGCGATGTACTCTTTTAAAATATCGTTCTGAATCGTCCCTGTCAATTTTTCCGATGGAACGCCCTGCTTTTCAGCCACGGCGATATACATGGCGAACAAAATCGAGGCAGGCGCATTGATCGTCATCGAGGTGGAGATTTTGTCCAATTGAATCCCTTTGAACAGCACTTCCATATCCGCCAAGGAATCCACGGCCACGCCGCATTTGCCCACTTCGCCCAGGGAACGGGGATGATCCGAATCATAGCCCATCAGCGTCGGCAAATCAAAGGCGACCGAAAGACCTGTTTGGCCTCGTTTCAATAGAAAATGATAGCGCTCATTGGTCTGCTGGGCGTTCCCCATGCCCGAAAACTGCCGCATGGTCCACAGCTTGCCCCGATACATATTGGCATGGACGCCACGGGTGTAAGGATAGAACCCAGGGAAATTGATATCCCGTTCAAAATCGATGCCCTCTAAATCCAGGGGAGTGTATAACGGATTGATTTCCTCGCCTGAGACGGTGATGAATTTTTTGTTTAGCGTTTTTAATTGATTGGCTTGGTGTTGCCATTGTGAATGCAGTTTTTTAACTTGATTTTTGGTTTTGTCATTGAGCATTAAGCTGCCTCCATATTTTTAAAATTCCGACTTCATCGGAAATCAGACAGTTGTGATCTAAATATTTGCTTTTGAATCACCTTATTTTTGCTTTTGAAACCTTAGTAGCAAGCAAGATCAACAAACGCCCTAACCTTATTCCCTTATTAGACAAGGAAAATAAGGTAATAAGGTTAGAATTTGTGGGTTATCATTATGCTACTAAGGTCAAAAGACAAAAATAAGGTTTCAAAGATATTTAACAGCAAAATAATTTCGACATCTGATACTGGCGAACGATTACAAAAAATGATTAAAATAAATTTCTTTTGTTTCTCCCTTTTTCAGCAGAAAATGATAGCGCTCATTCGTTTGAGCTGCATTGCCCATGCCTGAAAATTGCCGCATCGTCCACATCTTTCCCCGATACATGTTGGTATGGACGCCACGGGGCTAGGGAGAGGCGCCAGGGAAATTGATGTCCCGCTCGAAATCGATGCCCTCTAAATCCAGGGGCGTGTACAACGGATTAATTTCCTCGCCTGAGACGGTGATGAATTTTTTGTTTAGTGTTTTTGATTTATTGGCTTCTTGCTGCCATTGGGAATGGAGTTTTTTAATTTGATTTTTGGTTTTGTCATTGAGCATTAAGTTTCCTCCACACGTATTTTTTTAATTTGACCTAGCATTAATTCTGAGATTCAGGATTTATTTCAAATTTTTCTAATTCATAAGCACGCTGAAGAAATAGATTAGAAATTTTATCAACAAAAAGATCGGTATGATAATCAAGGTCGCGTAATAGATTGTTTGCTTCTTGAATTTCATTTTTTGTGATAGTACAATCAGAATTTTTCAAGCAATTTAATAGCAAAAGTATTTTATTATGAGCAATAAAAAATTTACCATGAATGCTTTTTGGGTTGTGTAAGTTTTTGATATCAGTCTCATAATTGTTAAATTCTAATGATATCTCTTTACTAACAAGTCGTGCTAACTTATTCTGGTTAATTATTAATTTCACATTCCAGAGTTCTACCGTCTCCATATATTCTTGCCAATTCCTTTTTGCCGCATTTACATCTTTTGCCAAGATATTCGAAAAAACATTATGAAGACGAAAATAGCGGATGTTTATTAAGTCAGAGATTTCTTCAAGTGACTTTTCACCATCATCTATTTTACGTTTTAGTATTTCAAATTTTCGATTGCGTTCCCATTCGAAGTTTTGTCATCTTATTTCAAATTCATTTTGTCTTTCCCATGCCTTATGCTGAATACGTTCAGTGAAATAAGTACCAAGGATTGTAGTTAAAATAAATCCCAAAAATAGAAGACCTATCTGTGAATTTATAAATTTCCCAATAGCTTTAATAATTCGCATATCAACCAAGCTCCTTTTGATCATTTTATTTTTTCAAAAAAGAATATTCCCCAATTCCTCAAATTTTATCGATGGCTCAATTGCCTCAATAGATACATGACTGACTGGTACTCAACTGCTGATGGCAACTGATTCTTGATCAACCTTTTTCCGTTGTTTTTAATAATCGAAATCAACGACCGTAACGCTTCGTTCACGGACACATGGTCGGGAAAAAATTCAGCGACATCGGGCTCGAGTACGACAACATTGGTTCTCTCAGCATATCGCTGGGCATATTTTCCTCTAACGCTCTGGCTGAAATCGTATTCTTCCAGCATATCTGGGTCATTTGACATTCTTTTCATAATATTTCCTTTAAATTCCAAATCACAAAGCGCCAAATCCCCAATCTGTCCGACAACTGGCGGATAAATTTACAAAATCCAATGATTAAAATAAATTTCGCTCCTCCCAAATGTTCGTCTGATCAAATTTGGAATTTCGGATTTAAGAATTGAGATTTATTTGTATTTTGTTATTTGATTTTTTGAAATTTCAACTTAAAATTCCCCATGCCTGAAAACTGCCGCATCGTCCACATCTTTCCCCGATACATGTTGGCATGGACGCCACGGGTATAGGGATAGGCGCCAGGGAAGTTGATATCCCGCTCAAAATCGATGCCCTCCAAATCCAGGGGAGTGTACAACGGATTAATTTCCTCGCCTGAAACGGTGATGAATTTTTTACCTTTCTAAAAAACCTAATACCCTGAATAACTTTATATTCACTTCTTCCATTCGTCTTTTGCTTAGATTGCCAATTTTTTTAACGAGATCAACTTTTTGAATGGTCCGAATAATACCGAGCAATATTTTTGAATCCTCATTCAATCCAGCTTCTCTGGCGGGAATTAATATATCTTGTTTGTAGATTCTGTCTAACTTTTTTGTGCTGATGGGGGCGACAATGACAAGCGGGTATAGTTGATTGATATTATCTTCATCATCTTGCAGAATTAGAACAGGTCGTTCCTTTTCAATAGCTTTTTGATCTTCATGAGGAAATTCAAAAAACCGAGCAAGGTAAACTTCGCCTCTTCGGATTTGCATAATAGCCAGTTTCCATTATTTGTGATTAATTTTTAGGAAAGGTTTCATGATAAATGGCCATCAATTCTTGGACGTAATCATCATCAGGCGTAGCTCCAAAATCAAAAGATTTTGAAAGTGCCTGATATTTTTCTTCGACATCTTTTATCAAATTAATTTCATCTATTGGCAAATCCTCTTCGAGAAACGTAATGATGACCAGCGTATTGGCTTTTTTATTGACTCTTGCCAGCGGCACAATAACGTTGCCGTCGTACATTCCTTTGATCGATAACATATTGATCACCCTATATAAATTTTATATCAAATCGGTTAATATCAACAAAAATATACAAAAAAATCTCACCCCTGTCAACAAATAAATTCATTAAATTCTGGCGGGGAACAACGACAAACCTGGATTTGATCTCGGGCAGGGCAGTCATGTCGCTCCATAATTTTGTTAAATTCCAAATTACAAATTGCCAAATCCCAAACCTGTCCGACAACGGCCGGATAAATTACAAAATTCAATGATCAGAACAAATCTCAAACAATTTAATGTCCCCCAATTACTTTGAGTATTTTTTCAATCATTGCTTCAGGAATGTTATAAAGCTTTGCTCTGCGTTTTGCATGCCGAGAAAATAGAATGATCAACCTTACTTCCCCTCGTTTGGATCTTGAGATTTCGATCATTGGAAATTGTTTGTGATTTGTTATTTGGGATTTGGAGCTTCCAATTTGATATTTCCCAAACCATCCATTTTCATCAACGCTTCAATTTCCTCCACGGCTTTCGGACAGGCGGCCGTAAGCACCCGATGGCCATTTTCGGTGATCAACACATCATCCTCAATTCTAACGCCGATATTCCAGTATTCTTTGGGCAAATCGGAATTGGGCGGAATATACAGACCTGGCTCCACCGTCACCACGCAGCCTGGCGCCAGAGGCAGCCGGGTATCACCCACATCATGGACATCCAATCCCAGATGATGGGTGCAGCCGTGGCGCCAATATTTTTCGTAGCCATATCGGGCAAAAATGGCTCGGACCAGGGAATCCATCTGGGCCATGGTTACGCCAGGCCGCAGCATGTCAATCACTGCCTGATTTGCCTCCAGGACGATGTTGTAAATTTCCTTTTGTTGAGGGGTAAATTGGCCCGAAGCAGGAATGGTGCGAGTAATGTCGGCACAATAATGGTTGTATTCGCAGCCGATATCGACCACTACCATGTCGCCCGCTTCTATTTTTCGCGCTCCCAGTTCATAATGGAGGTCCAGGCTATTGGGTCCTGAACCGACAATGGTCGGGAAAGCCAGTTGCTGAGAGCCGAGATATTTGAAGACATATTCGACGACGGCTTCGATCTGGTATTCATACAAGCCAGGGGTCATGGATTTCATCCCTTCCTGGTGTGCCAGGGAGGTGATGTCGATGGCTCGCTGCATGAGGGCGATTTCTTCAGGCGACTTGATCCGCCGTTGCTCGGCGATCAATTCAGTCGGATTTTCGATATTGATGTTGGGCAGATCCTCGAGCAGTTTGATCAATCGTTTCTCCAGCAGCGTTTTGCCTGCTTTTTGATTTTGAGCAATGACATTGGTGTAGAGCTTATCGACCTGCGTGATGGCATCGAAGATCTTGCGCTGTTCTTTCATGCCGCCAACCAGATCCAATCCCAGGCTATCCCGCAGCGTCCGATAATAGGCCTCGCTATTGCCTGCTTTTTCGGGAGGAGGATTGGTGATGAGAATGGCATGGTTGATTTGATTCTGATAGCCAATGCCGGTCCTGGATAAGATCAGAACGGTGCCGGGATCATTCAGGCCCGTCAGGTAAAATAGGTTGCTTTCTTGCTGAAAGTTAAAGCCCCAGCGATGACCCCGTTGCGAAGTTTGAAAAATGGCGAGGCCATTCGGCGTGAGACGATTAATGACTGCCTGACGGCGCTGGATGAAAACATCTTTTGGTTGAGAGAAGGTGAGCGAAGAAACGCACAGGAAACTGAGGACTACCGCAATCGAGACCATTTGCTTTTTCATGAGTATCACCCTTACAAATGAGTCGATGGTTAGACTTTTCTTGTGAGCAATCACCGGGCTGGAACAGGAATGTATAACATGCTTCCGTATCCCCCGGCCAATCGGTGCAGGTACGTTAACGCAGCCCCTCTGCCATTCGGCGGCATGGTCAGGGGGGATACCAACAACAACAAGGCACAGATGCGCTTATTTGATTTTGTCCTGGGATCGATCACTTTTGCTCATCTGCAACATATAAAAAATTTTGCATCTTGTCAAGCAGAAAATAAGCGATCCCATAAAAAGTTTCAATACCGGCTCATTGCCAGCGGCGTTTTGGTGGCTGGCGAAAGAATTCAATCGGTGCATAAAAATAACTTGCAACTTGATAAAAAAATTGTTATAATAATTCGACCGTTTTACTAACCATATAATGAGAACGCCTTATTTTGCCAAATATGATTTTAAGAATCGTGAACATGATCAACGATTTTTAAGGAGGAAGAGCATGCTGGATGAGATTGTAGAGGTCGATCGACCTCTACCGTTTATGGAAGTGGTAAGTTATCTCTGCAAGGGTTGCGGGCTATGTATCGAACATTGTCCGCAGAAGGTGATCGCATTTACTGACAAATTCAACGACATGGGCTACAAATATGCCGCCTATACCGGAGAGGGCTGCACTGGCTGTGGCGTCTGTTTTTATTGCTGTCCTGAGCCTGGCGCGATTGTGGTTTATAAGAAATCTAAGGCAAAGTAGGGGAGGAGGAAAAGATGCCGAAAGAATTGATCAAAGGCAATGAAGCAGTGATTAAAGGTGCGCTGCTGGCCGGCTGCACGCACTATTTTGGCTATCCGATTACGCCAGCCAGTGAGATTGCGGAAGCAGCCGCATATTATTTTCCGCTGATGGGGGGGACGTTCATTCAAGCTGAGAGCGAAGTGGCATCGATTAACATGGTCTATGGCGCGGCGGCTGCCGGAAAACGCGTGATGACCGCATCCTCAGGGCCTGGTTTGAGCCTCAAACAGGAGGGTATTTCCTATTGTGCTGGCGCTGAGCTGCCCTGTGTGATTGTCGATGTGATGCGTGCGGGGCCCGGATTGGGCAATATCTGGCCCGAGCAGGGCGATTATAACCAGATCGTAAAAGGAGGCGGCCATGGCAATTATCGGAATATCGTGCTGGCGCCGAACTCCGCGCAGGAGATGTGTGATTTGACGATGTTGGCCTTTGACCTGGCGGATAAATATCGCAATCCCTGTGTGGTGCTCACCGATGCCTACATTGGCCAGATGATGGAGCCGGTTGATTTTCCGACGTCCAGAAAGAAATTGCCGCGCAAAGATTGGGCGCTGCTGGGAGATCGTGCCAGCAAACAGAACCTGATCACTTCGATTTTGATGAATACCCAGTTGTTGGAAGAGCACAATCAAAAATTGCAACAAAAATACCACCAATTGAGTGAACAAGAAGTGCGATTTGAAATGATTCAGGCCGACGATGCGGAATTGATCCTGGTCGGATATGGCATCATTTCCAGGCTGCTGTTGAATGTTGCGGAAGCGTTTCGTACCGAGGGCCAAAAGGTGGGGCTGTTCCGTCCCATTACTCTGTTTCCATTTCCAACGCAGAAAATCGCCGACCTCTGCAAAACCGCCAAACAGTTTTTGGTGGTGGAGCTGAGCAATGGCCAGATGCTGGACGATGTGCGACTGGCTGTCAATGGCCAACGGCCGGTGCAATTCTATTCGCGGATGGGGGGCGCTATCCCTACGGTTGAAGAACTGATTGCTGTCACGAGAAAGTATCTCTAATTTGAATGTAAGGAGTGACTATGAAGGCAGAAGTACTGAAGAAGCCGAAGGCTTTTTATGATAAATTTGAGCGCAAAGGCAAAACCCACCCCGAGACCACCCATTATTGCCCCGGTTGTGGTCATGGCAACGTGCATAAAATTGTGGCCGAAGCGCTGGAAGAATTCAATTTAGCGGACAAGAGCATTCTCGTATCGCCGGT
This sequence comes from uncultured Cytophagia bacterium, assembly GCA_964647995.1. GTDB lineage: Bacteria > Zhuqueibacterota > Zhuqueibacteria > Thermofontimicrobiales > Thermofontimicrobiaceae > Thermofontimicrobium_A. Next base: position 51,095 of record CAZYNP010000012.1, on the reverse strand, counting down.
GGGCTGTTCGGTGTTTGCCTATTATTATTTCGACGTGGGCAATATTCAAGCGGCGCATGGCCGAGCACCCGCCGTAGCTACCGGTCTCAAGCGGGCTAATCCTGATAGCATCGTTATTTCCTATCAGGGTGATGGCGATCTGGCCGCGATTGGAACGGCGGAGATAATCAACGCTGCCAATCGGGGCGAAAATATCACGGTGATTTTTATTAATAATGCCATTTACGGCATGACGGGTGGGCAAATGGCGCCGACGACCCTGGTCGGTCAGCGAACAACCACCAGCCCTTACGGGCGTTCGCCCTTGAATGAAGGTTATCCGATTCGAATGTGCGAACTCATCAGTACGTTGGGTGCACCGGTGTATGTCGAGCGAACCGCGTTGATCGACTTCAAAACTATCAGTCGCACGCGACGCGCCATTCGTAAGGCGATCAAGAATCAAGCTGACAACAAAGGCTTTTCCTTTATCGAGGTTTTGTCGCCCTGCCCCACGGGCTGGAAATTGACTCCGGTGGAGGCACAGAAGTGGATCCAGGAAAATATGATGACCTATTATCCGGTTCAGGTGTTCAAAGATATTTCGGATACGGTGACGCCGCGTGTCATCGAGCATAAGGAATATTCCGATCGCGAGATATTGGAACTTTTGGGCCTGCTGGAGGCGGGCGAGAAACAACCGACAGCTAAAGAATTTATGGCTCAATTTCCCGAGCAAAAGCTGAAAATCGCTGGTTTTGGCGGCCAGGGGGTTTTGACCGCCGGGGTACTGCTGGCAGCCTGTGCAATGGATCAGGATTTGCAGGTGAGCTGGATTCCCTCCTATGGGCCCGAGATGCGCGGAGGAACGGCCAATTGCAGCGTGATTCTATCCAACAAGCGCATTGGTTCGCCGCTGACCAGCAATCCCAATGTGCTCATTGCGATGAACGGACCCTCGCTGGATGCGTTCGAGGATTCGGTGGAGCCCGGTGGTTTGATTATTGTCAACTCATCGATCATTGATCGCCAATTGCGACGGCAGGATGTTCGAGCACTGTACATTCCGCTGACCGAAATGGCCGCCAATCTGGGATTGACGGCAGCCGCGAATATGGTCTGCATTGGTGCCTACCTCGAATACACGAAGGTAATGGATTACCATGTGGTGTTCGATAGTATTCAAAAGGTAATCAAGAAGAAAAAATTTGTCGAACTGAATATTAAAGCGGTGGAAGAGGGTGTCAGATACGTCCAGGAGCATTACCGTTGATCGAGGAACTTTTAGATTCTCAACCAGTTGAATAGTCAGATTTTTTCAAGCAACGACAGTCATTAGAGTAATTCATGACACGGCCACCAAGATCGAGCATTCATTGGATGGCAAGCCGCATGGGATTGGCAATGGATTGCCAATCTCCGGCAGCAACCGGGCTCGGTTCACCGGGGATGGGGTTCGTGGCGTCTCGTTGAAATTTGGGATTGTTGCTTGTCGGACAATAGAACCTATTTCATCCTAATTTCGAGTATAATGTGTCTACCGATTTGATGAACGAATTAGATGCTAAACTAAATAGCGAAGTTTTCCCTTTAGTAAACAAACCCGGTCGTTATATCGGGAATGAAATAAATGTGATAAAAAAGGATTGGTCAAATGAGCTGGTGAAGTTCGCTCTGATATTTCCCGATCTGTACGAGATCGGCATGTCCCACATTGGTTTTGAGATATTATATCATATCCTCAATCAGCAACGCTATGCGTTGGCCGAACGGGTATACGCGCCAGCAGCCGATATGGAAGAAAAATTGCGTGCCAAAGGCCTGCCGCTTTTTTCATTGGAATCGAAACAGCCGCTACGTAAGTTCGATGTTCTGGGATTTACTTTGCAGTACGAGCTGCATTATACCAATGTAGTGAACATATTGGACCTGGCCGGGCTGCCGATCTGGTCGCAAGAACGGGATGGTGCTCACCCCCTGGTAATTGCGGGTGGCCCCTGCGCGTTCAATCCAGAACCATTAGCTGATTTCATTGATGCCTTTGTGATCGGCGATGGCGAGGAACTGGTGGTTGAACTTATCGAGTTACTGCATCAGGCAAAAAGCAGGAAGCTTGCTCGCAACGAAATTTTATCCCAGATGGCACGGATACGCGGGATTTATGTTCCCCAATTTTATCAAGTGCAATATGACGAACGAGGGCGAGTTAGTTCGATTAAACCGAAGGAACCGGAGCTACCCCAGCCGATCGTCGCTAACACCATTGAGGAGTTGAAGCCGCAGTATTATCCGCTTAAGCCGTTGGTGCCATTGATCGAAACGACGCATGATCGCTACTCGGTGGAGATTATGCGCGGTTGCACCCAGGGCTGTCGTTTCTGCAATGCCGGCGTGATCTATCGGCCGGTTCGTGAACGGCCGGTAGCTGAATTGGTACAACAGGTGACAACGGTCATCCGCAATACCGGGTATGACGAGATTTCTTTGGCTTCCCTCTCCACATCCGATTATCGCCAGATTTTGCCCTTGCTGGATCGGTTGACCAGCGTGTTGGAACCGCAAATGGTGAACGTATCTTTTCCATCGCTACGAACCGAAACATTTTCGCCGGAGCTGGCCCGACACGCCAGTAAGGTCAAAAAATCCGGTTTGACCCTGGCGCCGGAAGCGGGTACCGAGCGGCTGCGCAACATCATCAACAAGACAAATTCCAATGCAGATCTGCTGCGGTCGGTGGAAATCGCTTTCAACGAGGGTTGGGATAAGGTGAAACTTTATTTTATGATCGGCCAACCCGGCGAAACCAATGACGATCTGGATGGTATTGTGGGGCTGATTCGGGACGCGTTAAAGATTGCCCACCGATACAAGCGTTCGTCATTGCATGTTTCGATTTCGCCCTTTTCGCCGAAGCCGCACACACCATTTCAGTGGGCCGCGCAAAACTCGATCAGCGAGATTCAGAACAAGGTGTTTTATCTGAAAGATCGGCTGCCGCAAAGTGGGCGCATGAAACTGAACTGGCGCGAACCAGAGGTTTCTTTCCTGGAAGGGATTATGGCGCGCGGGGATCGGCGGCTGGGGGCGGTAATTGCCCGGGCCTGGGAATTAGGGGCTAGATTCGATGCCTGGAGCGAGCAGTTTCGCTATGAGTTGTGGCTGCAGGCATTCCGGGAAGCGGGCATCGAACCCGGTGATTATGCCCGAGGCCGCGATGTCGATGAACTTTTGCCCTGGGATCATATTTCCAAGGGCGTGAGCAAAGATTTTTTGAAGCGCGAATACCTGTGGGCGCAGGACGAGCGGATTACTCCGGATTGCCGCGACTCCTTGTGCAATGCCTGTGGCCTGATGTCGCACCCGGCCTGTGACGAGATTTTGTTTCAGAAAAGGGAGGCAGCCGCCGGGGAAAAATCCAGGTCTGCGCCAAACGAGGGCAATGAAGCGATTGAATTTGGTCGGATTCCCAAAAAGATCAAAACTGCGGCGGAACCGGCCATCCGTATTTTGCGCCTGAAATATGAAAAGAAAGAGCCGATTCGCTTCACCTCGCATCTGGATTTGATTCGAATCTTCGAACGGTCGTTTCGGCGAGCCGGGATCAAGCTCGTCTATTCGCAGGGATTTCACCCACATCCAAAAATTGCTTATGGGCCGCCGTTGGCGATGGGTTTTACCAGCGATGCGGAGTATCTGGACCTGCACTACTATCGTGAGCAGGAGCGCGACATCAAATTAGCGCTGAATCGCAATTTGCCGGCTGGCCTCTATGTGCTGGATACGCGAATCCTATATGGCAAACCCCATTCGTTGACCTCGATCATCAATCGCGCCGAATATCAAGTCACCCTTTGTCGCCAGTTTGACCAATCCTATCTAAATCAGGTGATCGCTCAATTTCTGCAACGGTCGCAAATTGTCATGGAACGCATTCGAGACAACGGTACGCAGCAGATGGACATTCGACCATTCATCGATACGATTGCAGTGGATGGCCAGTCCTCCCAGCTACGGTTGTCGCTCAATTTCGTCAATGGCAAAACGGCACGCGTGCAGGAAGTGCTGAACCTTATGCTTGGACTAACCGATGAGGAAATAGCTTTGAGTCGGATTCATCGAACCAATCTATTTGTTCAGTACGGCGATCTGCGATTGACTCCCATGGAGATTTAACTTCATGGATAATGAAACCCCTTTACAAATTTAGATAGGATCTTTTTACCATGAAAAAGGAAATTGTCATTAATGCGTCGATGGCTGAGACGCGCATTGCAATCCTCGAGGAACACCGATTAGTCGAGCTATTTGTCGAAAAGCCCGAGCGTGAACGCATGGTCGGTGATATTTATCTGGGCAAGGTGGTGAATGTGGTGAAAGGCATGCGCGCCGCATTTGTTAACATCGGTCAGAAACAGGATGCGTTTCTCCATTTTTCGGATGTTGGCGAAACCTTCTCCACTGTCAGCGCCCTGATCGATCGAGATGAAGAAAACAATCATCAAGCTGCGTTGCCGCCAGAGCAGATGAAGGTCGGACAGGAAATTTTGGTCCAGATCATCAAAGAGCCGATCAGCACCAAGGGTTCGCGGTTGACCACGGAGATTTCGATTCCTGGCCGCTTTGTGGTGCTGGTACCCAATTCGTCGATGGTGGGCATTTCAAAAAAAATTGATAGCTACAGCGAACGGCGGCGGTTGAGAAAGATCACCAAAGCCTTGCGGCCCGATGGTTTTGGCGTAATTGTGCGAACCGTGGCCGAGGGACGCGATGAAAATTCGTTGCGCCAGGATATCGAATCGCTGGTGAACGTGTGGCGCAAGATTGAAAAGCGACTGAAAGGCGCCAGGGCGCCGATGCTGGTATATAAGGACATGGGCATGACTTCCAGTGTCATCCGGGATCTGTTTACCAGCGATGTGGAGCGCCTGGTGGTGGATTCCCGAAAGCTTTATCGCGAGATAACTGCCTATTTGAAAGAAGTTTCGCCGAGCCTGGTGAACTCGGTGGAATTTTACAACAAAAATATTCCCATTTTTGATCATTTTGGCATCGAATCGGAGATCGAAACCAGCCTGGCGCGGAAGGTGTGGCTGAAAAGTGGCGGCTATATTATTTTCGATCAAACCGAGGCGCTGGTTGCGATTGATGTCAACAGTGGCAAATTCATGGGGCACAAAGATCATGAGCACAATTCGTTGCGCATCAATCTGGAGGCGGCGACGGAAATTGCCCGGCAGCTCCGTTTGCGCGACCTGGGCGGCATTATCGTGATCGATTTTATTGATATGCGCGACGAGCGCAATAAGAAACGCCTGCATGATGAGTTCAAAAATGAGCTAAAGAAAGATCGGGCTCAGGCCAATATCACGCCGATCAGCGAATTTGGGCTCATCGAAATGACGCGCGAGCGGGTCCGACCCAGCCTATTGTTCACGTTTAGCGAAACCTGCCCCACGTGTAAGGGATTGGGACGAATCACTTCCAAGAGCACGATTCTCACCAGGATCGAGCGCTGGGTAAAGCGGTTTCGGGCTTCCTCGAAAGAACGGCGGCTGCAATTGGTCACCCATCCCGAGATCAAAGCGTATCTATCCGAAGGGATTCGCAGCCCCATTCGCCGGATTATGTGGAGCCAGCGGTTGTTGATCGAGCTATCGGAGGACCCCAATCTGGATATCGACGAATTCCATTTTTATTCCAAGAAGGACAATACCAATATCACTGAGAAATTTAGTTCTTGACAAATAACATAAAAATTGCTATATTAGCGGCGTTTAAAAATAGCCAATGAGCTGATAGACACCTGGCCGATGATCGGTCGCAGTGTCAGACAATTGATTGATTGGAGGATATTGAATGTACGCAATTGTGGAAGTTGGAGGCCAGCAATTCAAGGTTGCCAAGAATGATCTGGTGCGCGTGCCGAAACTTATGGGTGAGGTGGGTTCGACCATTGACCTGGATCGAGTCATGTTGGTTGCCGATGAAACCGGCACCAGGATCGGAAACCCTCTGGTTCAAGGCGCGCAGGTGAAGGCCTCGATCGTGCAATTCGAGCGCGGGGACAAGGTGATCGGGTTCAAAAAGAGGCGACGAAAATCCTATCGTTTGAAAAAAGGACATCGGCAGGATTATACTCGCATTAAGATTGAAGATATTGTTGTGAACTAAATTGGAAAGTTGGAGGTTTGATCAATGGCACATAAAAAAGGTGTAGGCAGTTCCAAAAATGGTCGCGATAGCAATCCGCAGATGCGGGGTGTCAAGCGTTTCGGTGGCGAGCGCGTGACCGCGGGCAGCATTCTGGTTCGTCAGTGCGGCACTCGCATCCATCCAGGCGCCAATGTTGGTTTGGGCAAGGATTTTACTCTCTTTGCCAAAGCCGATGGCATCGTAAAATATGCGACCCGGGGCCGATCGAAAAAAGTCGTGCATATCATCACCGCTTAGCAATGCTGGCGGCGTCGCCAACCTGATTGCTCTGCGGCGACTCACGTTTGGACAGCAACAATAATCGTGTTCATCGACGTTAGGCTTCATGGCAAATTAATTCATAAATCTGAGGCACTTGACATAACGAGGAGAGAGACATGGCACGAAAAAAAATCGCACTGATTGGTGGGGGACAAATTGGTGGTATTTTAGCCTTGCTGGTTGCTGAGAAAGAGTTGGGCGATGCCGTTGTGGTCGAGATTCCGGAACGAGAGGGAATGGCCAAGGGCAAAGCGCTGGATATTATGGAAGGTACTTCATTGATGAATGTGGATGCCTACTTGACCGGTACGAGCAAATGGGAGGACATTCAAGGCTCGGAGGTGGTCATCGTAACCGCTGGTGTGCCTCGCAAACCGAGCATGAGTCGGGAAGATTTGCTTGATGTCAATATTAAAACCATGACCGAAGTAGCCAACAACGTCAAAAAGTACTGCCCCAACGCCTTCTGCATCATTTTGACCAATCCGCTGGATGCCATGGTGTATTCGTTCAAGAAGATCACTGGTTTTCCCAAGAATCGCGTGGTAGGCATGGCGGGCGTCCTGGATACGGGACGGTATCGCGCGTTCGTTGCCATGGAATTGGGCGTGTCGGTGGAAGATGTGGCCGGAACGGTGCTCGGTGGCCATGGACCGACCATGGTTCCGCTGCCTCGATTGACCACGGTGGGCGGCATTCCATTGACCGAGTTGCTACCTAAAGATAAAATTGATGCCATTGTTACCCGAACCCGCGAGGCTGGCACCGAAATCGTGAAGTTGCTGGGCAATGGCAGTGCCTTCTTCAGCCCGGCCATCGCGGCAATTGAGATGGCTGAGTCCTACCTCAAAGACAAGAAGCGGGTCCTGGCCTGCGCGGCTTATCTGGAAGGGGAGTATGGCATCAATGGCTATTACATCGGTGTGCCGGTGATAATTGGCAGCAAGGGTGTGGAAAAGGTGCTGGAACTGAAGCTCACTGATGACGAGAAGGCGATGCTGGCCAAATCGCTGGAGGCGGTGAAACAGGCTGTGGCTGAGACCAAACTATAATTTAGCAGTTGACAAATGTGATCAATTTTTATGAAACCGAGATGCCCTCTCGGTTTCTTTTTGACTTCCGGTACCATCGCGGCGGCGCTGGGTGGTTGGCGGTGACACGATGGATTCATTGGCAGCAAGCCATGGGGAGATTGGTGTCGTCCCCTTCAGGCGCAGTCGTTGAAATGAGGACACGATCATGGTTCAGGAGAAAATAGCTCAAGCTGTTCAGATTTTGAAAGAGAAAAATATCGATCTCTGGCTGACGTTTGTACGAGAGAGCCACACGTTGACGGATCCCTGTTTGCCGTTGATCCTGGGAGCGCATTGCACCTGGCAATCGGCCTTCATGATCTCATCTACCGGGGAGACGGTAGCCATTGTGGGGAATCTCGACTATCAAAACATTAAAGATACCACTACCTATCAAAAAGTTGTTAGCTACAAAGCTTCCATCCGTGACGCGCTGGTCGATGCGCTCAAACAGTTGCATCCCAAGACCATCGCGTTGAATTTTTCCAAAAATGACCACATGGCCGATGGGCTCACGGTGGGCATGTATCAATTGCTGCAGGATTACCTGAAAGGCACGCCGTATGCCAGGCGGTTGATTTCCGCGGAGGAGATCATCTCGGCGCTGCGGGGTCGAAAATCGCCAGCGGAGATTGCCCGGTTGAAAAACGCGATTCAGATGACCGTTGCAATTTTTGATATGGTCACGCAATTTGCGACGCCAGGGAAATCGGAACAGGAGATTGCGCAATTCATGTTGAGCGAGGTGGCGCGCCGCGGTTACGCATTGGCCTGGGATGCCACGCATTGTCCCGCCGTGTTCACGGGCCCTGAGACCGCCGGAGCTCACTACGGCCCAACCGATAGGAAGATCGAGCCGGGTCATGTGATGAATATCGACTTTGGCTTGAAAATCGATGACTACGTTTCTGATCTGCAGCGGACCTGGTATTTTTTGCGGCCCGGGGAGAGGCAGGCACCGGAGGCGGTGCAGAAGGCTTTTGCCACAGTGCGCGATGCCATCAGTCGAGCAGCAGAGTTCCTCAAGCCTGGCGTAACGGGCTGGCAGGTGGATCAGGTGGCGCGTCAATATATCGTGGCGCAGGGCTATGAGGAATATCCCCATGCGTTGGGGCATCAGGTGGGCCGAGCCGCGCACGACGGTGCGGGAACGCTATGTCCCCGCTGGGAGCGCTACGGCAATTTGCCCTATTTGCGGGTGGAAGCGGGACAGGTGTATACGCTCGAGCCGCGGGTTACCTGCAATGGGTATGGCGTGGTCACCATCGAAGAGGAAGTGGTGGTCACCGAGCACGGCTGTGAGTTTCTTTCCCCGCGGCAGGACGAGTTGTATCTGATCGGCTGAAAGAGTGGGGTGGGCAATGGCTGGACCGCAATTGTCATCAGTTGAACCGCTGCTGCGAGATCGTTTGGCGCTGGACCGCACGGTTTTGGCCAATGAACGGACTTTTCTGGCGTATGTGCGAACGGCCCTGGCATTTTTGATTACCGGCATTGGCTTGTTGAAATTTTCTCAGGATTTCATGCTGGAAATGCTGGGCATTATTTTCGTCGTGGGATCGCTCCTGGTTATGGTGATTGGTATTCGCCGCTATCGTTTTTTCAGGCGCCAGTACCAGAAAATTGAGTGGGCCAATGCGTCTCATTCCAAAAGATAAGATCGACGGGGCTGTCGCAATCCGAAGGCAGGTGCTCTGTCCCGTGGCCGATGAATAGATGTCCAACGACAGGATGATGGCCATGGGGCCGATGATTTTATTTTTGGTATGGGTTTGCCAGTGGAGATTAGGCGCTAAAAGAATTTCAGGAGCTGCGCCAGGCTTGAACAAGAGGATGATTAAGCATGTTCAAAATTGTGGAATGTGTACCCAATTTTAGTGAGGGGCGCAATCGCAGCATTATCGATGCGATTGCAAAAGTGATTCAGGATACCAATGGGGTGAAATTGTTGGATGTGGATCCGGGCGCGGACACCAATCGCACCGTGATCACCTTTATCGGCACGCCCGAGGGAGTGAAAGAGGCTGCCTATCAGGCCATCAAACGGGCGGCGGAGTTGATCGATATGCGGCAGCACCGGGGCGCTCACGCCCGAATCGGCGCGACGGATGTGTGTCCATTTGTGCCGGTGGCGGGGGTGACCATGGACGATTGTGTTGCCATTGCCCGGGAGGTTGGTCAACGGGTGGCCGAAACGCTGGCCATTCCGGTTTACCTCTATGAAGCCGCGGCCACGCGACCGGAGCGACAGAGTCTGGCTAACATCCGCAGCGGTGAATATGAAGGATTACCAGGGAAGCTCAAGGATCCCGAGTGGCAACCCGACTTTGGCCCAGCCCAATTCAATCCCCGATCCGGCGCAACGGTCATCGGCGCGCGGGAATTTCTGATTGCTTATAATGTCAATTTGAATACCAGAGATAAGCGATTGGCTCACGACATTGCGCTGACCATTCGCGAAACCGGGCGCAACAAGCGTGACGCCGCCGGCAATCTGGTTCGGGACGAAAATGGCAATATCGTAAAGGAGCCGGGACTGTTGCCAGCTACCCGAGCGGTGGGCTGGTACATCGATGAGTATGGGCAGGCGCAGGTTTCGATTAATTTGCTCAATTATAAGATCACGCCGCCGCACATCGCATTTGATGCGGTGTGTGCGGAAGCGGAAAAGCGCGGGCTGCGAGTGACGGGCAGTGAACTGGTGGGCTTGATTCCCCTAACAGCGATGCTGGAGGCCGGGCGCTATTATCTGCTCAAACAGGGCAAATCGCCCGGGGTGTCCGAGGAGGAGTTGATCGAAACGGCGATCGTCTCGCTGGGATTGCGCGACCTCACGGAGTTCGACCCGCAGAAGAAGATCATCGAATATCAGGTGCGAGAACTGAAGGGGCCGTTGGTGCGCAAGGATCTGCGTGATTTTGCCAATGCGGTATCTTCGGATTCGCCCGCGCCGGGGGGTGGCAGTGTCTCGGCATTGGCTGGTGCGCTGGGAGCGGCCCTGGCGGCCATGGTTGCCAATTTGACGGTCGGCAAGAAAGATTACGATGCTTTCTGGGAGGAGATGAAGACTGTGGCTATCCATGCGCAGCAGTTTAAAGATGAATTGCTGCGTGCCGTGGATCGAGACACCGAGGCTTTCAATCAGGTGATGGCAGCATTTGCGCTGCCGAAAAAATCGGCCGATCAGATGGCGCAGCGCGAGCAAGCCGTGGAACAGGCCACGAAAAATGCCTGTTTGGTGCCGCTGGAGGTAATGAAAAATGCGCTCGAAGTTTTGAAACTGGCCCGGATCGTGGCTGAGAGTGGCAATGCCAATGCGGTAAGCGACGCCGGTGTGGCGGCATTGACGGCGCTGGCTGCTGTTCAGGGCGCGGGTTTGAACGTTAGGATCAATCTGCCGGGGATCAAAGACCGGGAATTCGTCGATCAGATGCTGGCCGAAGTCCAGCGGATTAGTGATGAAGCTACGGCGTTGCAACAGCAAACCCTGGAGACTGTTCACAGCAAAATTGCCGGCTGATCCATGTTTCGCAAATTTTACTATCTAAACATCTTCCTGGGTGCGCTGCTGATTGTGGTGGTGCTGGGTTTACAACTGTTCTTTGCCCGATATTTTCGGCGTGACCGGGAGAAAATTCGGCTCGTCATCCCCATTCAAACCGAGCAGCAACGAGCTGCCTTGCAGCAGTTCTTCCCGGATCAACCACTGATCGCCCGAGCCAAATCGCTGGAAGTCACCACCGGCTGGCAGGAATTTCTTCGTTTGCAGGAAGCCGGTTTGAATCCGGAAATCCTGGTCGAAATGCAACAGCAGGAGTTGATCGATCCGCACTGGCCAACGCTGGCAGAGATCGATTCAATCATGGCATCCCTGGCGGCTCGGAATTCGGTTTGCTGTCGGGCATTGCGGATAGGGAGGAGCGCGTTTTATCAATGGCCCCTGTACTGCGTCCGGATTTCGGATTGGTCGAGGGCGGACCAGGAACAGCCCGCGGTGCTATTTACCGCCGGCCATCACGGCAATGAGCCGCTGGGGGTGGCGATTTGCCTGCATTTGATCGACTCGCTCTGCCAGGGCTGCGGCCATAATGCCATGATCAGCAATTGGGTGAGCAAATTCGATATTTATATCGTTCCGCTCATCAATCCAGACGGCTACCGCATTGTGCGCGAGGAACGGATGGGGTTGGTGTGGCGTAAAAATCTTCGTGACAATGATGGGGATGGGCGATTTTCGCCGACGATCGATGGGGTGGATTTGAATCGCAACTATGGTGGTGGGGGCGAGCTTGCCTGGGGCAGCCATTTTTACGCCGGCCCGGCGCCGTTTTCGGAGCCAGAGACGCAAGCGATTCGAGATCTGGCGCAGCAAGCGCAATTCGTAGCCCATCTGGATTTCCATAGTGCTGGCGAAGCGGTGTTGTATCCGGTGAGTCCCGGACAGGAAGGACGCAAAAGCGATCCAATGGCGCTGCTGGCGCTGGCCCTGGCGCAGCAGGTGCCGAAGAAGGACGGCCTGGGCCATTATCGTATTGCTCCTTTGGAACAGACTATGGGCCAATGTGCCACCTGGATGCATCGCGAATTCGGGATCAAGTCGTTCATCATCGAAGCCGGCGATAGCTATTTTCCGGCTGGCGATGAGATCGATGGGCTGGTGCGAGCCAATGCCAGGGCCGCGTTCTGGTTGCTGGAGCAGCTTGCGGCGGCTCAATTGGGCGCGACGTAATTTGGACCGGTAGCGGCGTGCCTGGGGCTGATGCTGCTGATGAGAATTATTAGAGCGGAAGGAGTGAACCAAAATATTGCCCTGGTTCAACTGGTTCAAACCCGACCGAAGGTGGCGCTTTGAATTGCCTGATGAGGACTAATGGGGACTGCATGGGAGCAATTGGTGATCGGGTTCGAAGGAAATAAATTGAAAATTGTTTTGGTTTAAGCACCTTTTAACGTGCAAGGAGAGCGATTCATGAAGCGAGTGGTTTTGTTGCTAATTGGTTTTATGCTAATAATGCTAACTCAGTCTGCTCAATCACAACAGAAAATCAAAGAGGGCGATGAGCTGTTTATCAAGGAGGCCGCGGAGAATTTGCGGCTTTCCCCCAGTGGTTCGGTTATTTGCCAGTTGCCGCAAGGAACCAAGGTCTATGCCATTGGGGAGGAGGGCAACTGGGTGGCCGTGCAAATTGTTGGCTATATCTGGAAAAAATCGTTGACCGATTCGAGGTTCAATATCCCCGGTTTTACGGTGCGAGCGCTGCATATTCTGGTTAAAACAGAGGAGGAGGCCAAAGAGATCAAACAGCTTCTGGCGCAAGGAGCGGATTTCAAGCAGTTAGCCAAAGAGCGATCGAAAGGGCCGACTGCAGAAAAGGGGGGCGATCTCGGTGTCGTTACCAAAGGCGATCTGCTGCCAGAACTGGATAAAGCCATCAGTGCGTTGAATGTGGGGCAGGTCAGCGAGATCATTAAAACCGAGATCGGTTATCATATTTTCAAGCGCACGGAGTAGAATTTCGCCAATGAGCTTTCCTCCCGCTTACTCCCGGCATGGCGGGAGGAACTGCTTGCTGGCAAAATCACGCGTGAGGTCGATGTTTAATTATACCGTGCAGGTTAGAATCCGGCCGAGCTCGCGACATCGCCGGATTGATTTGATACACAGCATTGACGTGACCGCAGCGTATTTCGATGAGCATTTTTTGAGACAATAGAAAGCCCAGGGCTTCGGTCACCAGATCGATGGTGTCATCGAGCCGTTCTTCCATTAACCACCACTCACAAAGACCTTTCAGGGTATCTTTCTGCTGGGGTTTTGCCCGCAGATAATCGAGAATATCCCGGGCCACGGTTTGTATCTCCAGATCGGAAAATTGGTACACAGAATTACTCCTTGAAACAAAAGCGGCCGATCACCGGCAGCCACCGGCCGCTTATGATGCACAGCAGGGATTTACCGGTGGCCGATGCATGGCTGCGATCGGTCACCAACCTATTCAAAAGATTTTCAATTTGATATTCACGCTGCGAGAGTCGCTGCCATTGGGGCTGTCCAATTTGACTTTCACAGTGGCCGTGGTTTCTTTGTCCTTGGTTGGATCGAGGTTATTGGTCAGGCTCACCTGATAGGAGGTCTGACCATAGCCATAACGCTCGGCCGGCGGCATGAGATTGGTTTCCGAAAGCTCGCCGGCGGTGGTGGTTACGGTCATACTGGAGCCTGCGGCCACCGGGTTGCCGTTGGCATCGTACAGCCGAATGCGGATGGTGGCGCTGCTACCAACTCGGAGTTCGGTGCTGTCGCAGCGGACATCGAAGACCAGAACGCCTACGCTATAGACCACCTGCCCGGTGGCCCAGACTTTGATGGGTTGGCCATTTTGATCCTGGCCCCAGGTATAGGCTAATAACACGGCAATGCCATCGTTTTCATAATATGTGCCTTTGGAATTGCGCACCAATCCGCCTTCGAAATCCGGTATGCTCAGGTTGAGCTTTAAGGTATCGTCATTGGGATTGCGGATATTCAGCGCGGTGAGCTGATTGGAATCGGGCGAAACCAGCACCGGGAAGGGGTTGACGTTTTGTAGAATGACGGTAGTTTGGCCTTTGTTGTTGGTCAGGGCGTCTGACGTGATGAAGCCGCCGGTAGTCGTGAAATAGACTGCGGTGCCTTCCTCCACCGGATTGTTGTATTTGTCGCCAAAATAGCCGCTGATTTTGATGTCCTGGATCGGATTGCCAAAGGCGACGTTGTATTTGCCATTTTCTATGGCCAGGGTTGCGTGAGGAATGACGTCATTGGCATTGGCCGGATTGACCCACATGTAGGGCGGGCCAGAACGGATGACAAGGTTGGTGGTCTGGGCAACTACCTGAGGATAGTCGACCAGTTCGGCTCGAATTTGAACGGTGCCGGAACGAATGCCGGCGCGAATGGTGGCATCGGCCTTACCTTCAGCCGTCGAAATAACCGAGGATTCCAACTTTCCGCCCGCTGAAGGGGTAATATATTCCCCGCCATTGGGGCTATTGGTGATGCGAAATTTCACGCGGACATCGTTGCCAACCGGCTGATTTTTTGTGTCCAGTATGGTTGCCGTGATGATAGCCTGATCGATATTGCCGGTTTCTTTGACCCAGATATAATTGGGTTTCGCCTCTAACAGGATGCTATTGGGGGTGGCGCTAATATTAGCCAGAAAAGCCAGGAAGGTGGTATCGCTGAGCGAATGGAATTTGGCGACGACCATCACCCTGGTGTTGACTTCCCGGCCCGAAATGAGGTTGACGATTGCTTGACCATTGGCATCGGTTAGCTGCGATGCTGGAATAACGCCAGCAGAGGTTGAAAATTTGATTTCAGCACCGATGATGGGAGTGTTCCTTGGAGAAATTAACGATGCAACGATCTGGGTAGTGCTTTCGCCATCCGCTGGCGCTTGCAAGGCTTTGGCTAAGACTTCTAATTTGGGATTCAAGAAGTTGATGGGAAAGGTTTTGGTGATAGTTTTGCCATACTCAATTTTGAGTGTGTCCAGAGTTGCCCTGGCTGCCGAGACCAAATAGAACTGGCTTCGACCTTGTTCGTCTGTAGCCATGTTACCATCAAACGAACCAAATCTGCTTATTGCTTGTATCGATGTATAACGAATCGCGTTCTGGCTGGTTGTCTCACGCAGGTTAACATTTATTTTTGTTTTTGTCAGGCCATCGGCTGGCAAAACCGTTTCCTCAATTTCGGCGCTTAAGGTGACCCCCAAAAATTTCACATAGATTGTGGCTTCGCTGTCCTGCTGTTTGGGGCTTTTGCGCAGCGCGCGGGGGGTTTTGGCCTCGAAACCGGTCACCTGTAATTCGACCTGGAAAGGACCGTTCATGGCTTTGTTCAGCGGTGTGAGCATGGTGTCCACCACGGTGGCCGTGACGGCAGCGGTGATATCCTGCTCGCTGGCCTCGCTGGTCAGGGTGGCGCGGGCAATGCCGTTGGCATCGGTGACAGCCTGCTCATCGATGGTGCCGTGGGTGGTTTTGAAATGGACCTTCATATTTGGTGCAACGGTTTTATTTTTATTAACCACCGTAGCCGTAATTTCCGTGGTGGAAATGCCATTGGCCAGAATGGACGGCTGCGCTGCTTGCGCGGTTTTGATGTCGTGATCGCGCGAACTAATGATATGATCACCGCTGTCATCACAACTTATTCCTCCCAACAATGCCATGATCAGGCTCACCCCAACCACAAACCGTTTCATATTAAACCTCCGGATTCATGTGTCCTCTGCGTGTCGGTTCCAGTCACGATCGAAAAAATGCTAATTCCCTGAATTTTGCTGATGATGCTACGTTGTATCTCGGTTATGGTCATCATTTCATGCGCCAACTGGCCCAGGCCTGGATGTGGTGACGATTTTAAACTGATGACCCCCCCCAAACACTCGGCTCCCGGCAAGGCATGGGACCCGCATTTTTGAAGATATCGGCTCCATCATTTCTTCTGCAGTTCCCGTGACCTTTTTTCAAAGTCGCGTTGCTGTTCCTGCAGATAGTTGTTCGTGCGGACTTTGGACTTCAAGCGGTTGACCAGGCTGGGCACGATTTCGGCTTTGATCAGAATCACCAACTCCTTGCGGGTCACCTGCTGTGAATTGAATCCGAACAGATATCTCACGCCAAACAACCACCAGGGCAGGTCTTTCAAAATGGGCACTCCTTTGCGCACAGTGATCTGTTCGTTGGAGATCAAACCGGCCATCGCGGTCTCTTCGCCATTCAGCAACAGCACCTGGGTGCGACCCTCGGTGATCTTTTTGATCACGTTCACCGCACCGGGCACCACATCGCTTTTTTCGGCGGAGATCTGCAGGTGGATGAATGATAATTTGCCCTGGGTAATGATCTGCGGAACTACCGTCAGAATAATGCCCGATTCATACTCGCTGTAGCGGGTGTTGCCGGCAAAGTCGCGCGTGGTGAGAAAGAAATTTTTGCCCACTTTGATTTTTCCCTCTTCGCCCTCCAGAATGCGCACCTGGGGGGTGGCGATCACCTGCCCTTTGTTGAGCGACTGAAATGCTTTGATCAAAGCGAAGACCCGCCAGGTCTGGTTCTGATAACCGCCGGTAATGGCAAATAGCTCATCGGCCATGCCTTTGGTTCCTGTCAGGTCCGCTCGAACCTGAACGGTGCCGTTTCTCAAGGTGCTCCAGTCGACCCCCACTTCGGCCAGCGTTTGCTGATCGGCCTCGAAGAAGATGGCTTTGATCTCTACTTCCCGGGAACCGAAGGAGAGTTGATCTTCAGCCGCAGCTTTTTCATTCGGCTCCACCATTTCGCTGATTTCATAATGACGGGGATGAACGACATATTTGAGCAGGTTAGATTTCAGGATGTACTCCAGCGCTCGTTTCCAGTGCATGTCGACAACATCGACACCGATCTTGCTTTTGCGGTCCTTGGGATCGAGAATCATCCGGCCTTCGTATTTGGTGCTCAGTTGATTGATGATCTCCAGCGCCGCATCAATGGTCATATCTTTGCTCAAGGAGATGAATTCTTCCGGGGCATATTCCCGCGGTGTTTCCTCTTCCTGCGCCGACACTGTTAGCGGCAGCAGCCAGAGCAGGACCAATGCCAGGTACCAACTGCCAACGAGTTTGGTCTGCTGGCCCCGGTTTTTATTCTGTTTCATACACACGCCCATCCTATTTGCGATAACCCAATCCTAAAATGACTGTTTTGGTCCCCCCGTCAGATGTAATCGTAAATTCTGCTTCGCTTTTTTTCCGATTGATGCTGGTCAATGTACCTGAGTGCACTCGATCGCCGATTCTTAATGTAATCAATTTTCCCTGGTTGTCTTTGACATAAATACGGTCATGCGTCAACGCTTGTAACTGACACTGAAAGATATTCAACAGGCCCTTTTCTTCCACCGGCGGAGCGGCCCGGGCGGCCTCTCGTTTGAACATATCTGCTACCACACGGGGCCGTTCCGAACCGGTCAGCGGTTTAAAGGCATCATGAAATGATACCCGCTCCACGTACGGTTTGATATTGTCAAAACTGAACTGATAGCCGGAATCCAGCTCCTGCTTGAGTGCAAAGCCCTTAATGCGCAGCGCAAATTCCAGCAGGGAGGAAGAATTTTCGCCCAGCCGAATGTTGAAGGTCTCCACCTGATACAGCAGTGGATTTTCGCTCAACAGCCAGATGAAGCGATAGAGGTCGTAATAGCTCCCTTCGCCAGTGAACATAAACGCGAAATTGGTGATATCGCCATTATCCGAAACATGGCTGAGTTCGAAATCGAAGTCCAGCGGAATATTGAAATTATTTACCAACCAATTGATATAATTCAATGAAAAAGTGGGTTCGTCGGCCACAATTATTTTTTTCGGCGACTGCTCCCATTTCATTTTAAGGGTCTGGTACTGGAGTTCCACCGTATTCAGCGCCTGGACGATTTCCATGGAACCATCCAGTTGCTTGGTCAGCTCGATGTTTTTTGCCTTCAATTCTTTGATGAGCTTGATTTCATGCGAGTACCAATAGCCGCCGATGGCCATTAACAGCAGCCAGAGTACCCCGATGGTGATACTATTTCGTTTCGCATACATGGTTTCGGTCTCGACTTGATGAATCGGCTTACGTTATTTTTCAAACTGCAACCTCTGGATTACCCGGTTTGCCGGGCACTTTTTTAGTCGGCGCGCATGGCGATGATTTTATAATTCCCCGGTCGCGACTTGCGTAATATCTTCAGCCTGGTCTCCGCCGTCTGCTGGGTACGATATTTTCCCAGACACACCCAGTACGGTACTTCGGCGCTGGCGTCGGGCGGTTGGGTCACAAATGCTTCATGGCCTTTGGCGCGAAGATTTTCAACCTCCTTCAGCGCGGTAAACCTGGTGGCATGGGCATTGAGGCCAATGGTGTACCAGACGCCACTCATGCCGCCGGCCCCCTCGCTGTCCGGTGCGGGATGGTTAATGCTGATATCGGCGGAACCGGCTTCGGCTGGCGTCAGGATTTGATTGGCCTGTTTGATGTTTTGATAGTCATGATTCTCGGTTGCGCGTTCGATTTTCTCGCCGCGTGAGGCGGACGCCGCCGCACCCATTGGCAGGCCGGTGTCTGATTCGATGATCGCATGACTGCCGGGAACGATTTTTTGCAATTGCTGCAATTCTCGCTCGGCTTCGGCATAGCTCGAAAAACGGCCGCGACAAACCCAATAGGGGATTTCGGGACTGGAATTGGCAAACCGGGTGATATAGGTTTCCACTCCCAGACGGTGCAACTTCTGAACCTCTTTGGCCGCGGTTAGCTTATTGGCATGAGCACTGATTTTGATCGTCAAGGGGCCCGTTTGGTCATAGATCGGCGGATTCGTGGCTGGCCGCTGCTCCGGAAGGGCGCTCGCTGATCCGTTGCTGCCGGGCGCGAGCGCTGGCCTACTGTTGCTATCTGCCCAGCGAGAAGCTTCTGGCTGGTTGGCCGCTTGAGCGGCCTGCTCTCGTTTTATGCGGTCGATTTCGGCCAGCAGATTGGCTGTTTCCTGTTCGATGAGACGGGATTTTTCGGAGCGCGGAGTGACCGCCGGCGAAACCGGTCCTTGAATTGGCGCGGGCGTGCCCTCGGCGACGACTTCCTGGGTCGCGGTTATCGTCCGGTCGCCGTCAGTAATCGTATTGGTCACAATGCTCGGCTTGACCTCGCTGGGAGACACCGGCGGGAGCAGGCCTGGCGCATTGGGTGGAATGGAATTCGGCTGGTATGGCTGATTTTTCCAATCCACTTCCATTTCGAAGGCGAAGGCTTTGGTGCTGCCAATTTCAAATCGGGTCAACTTCCGGATGCGCGCCACGCCCAGGGCCTCGGACAGCTCGGGCACCGATTTTCGTTTGAGTGCCACGCCTTTGAGGCTAATGCCACTGGTGGTGCTCTGAATTTCGTCGATCCAAACCGATTTGGTGTTCAGCACGGTTTGATTCAGCAACTCCAAAAAGCTCAGCAGGCGATCCGAGCCGTAGCTCAAACTATCGGAGAGAATAATGCGTTTGGTCAACTTGTTGATCTGATCTTCCAGATCCTGCACCCGTTTGACAGTTCCTTCGCTACTGGCAATGCGCTCGGTCAGCGACTTGTTGGTATTGCGCAGTTGGCGCACTTCGATATTTTTGGCAGTGATCTTCCAGGTCAGAATGAACGCTGAAATGCCCAACAACGCCAGGATCAGATAGCCGGCCGAATTCAGGGTTAACATCTTTTGTCGCTCGATAATTTGCGAGGGCAGCAAATTGGTCGGAATGAAGGTGCTATCCTTTTGCAAAACCGCCTTCCAGGCCAGGGAAATGGGGATGGCATAGTCCGATAGATCCTCGCGGCTGTATTGAGAGGAGAGGTTCTCGGCCAGCGGCTGGGAGACGATGAACCCGACGCGGACGTTTTTGAATTTTTTCTCGAAGAAATTTTTTGCCGCATTGGTGCTGGCTTTGCCTGCCAGCAAGATGTTGTTGACTTCGGTCAGATTGAGATTATCCAGCTCGTAGATAATTTTGCTGTAAATAATGTCAAAAATGTCGGGATTGTAGTTCTCCGGAATGATGGGGGAGACGGTTAATAGGTCTTCCCCGCGCATAAAAATCAGGCGGCTGAATTCTGTTTCTATCTGAATGATGACGGTAATTTCATTGGTGCCATGAAAATCATAGCTGGTTTTGGCCAGATTGACCAACGAAATCTCGTTGGGATCCATGAGATTGAGGACCAGGTTCCCTTTGAAAAAGGTGTTGAGCTGCTCCAGAATGTCGATGATCGGCGGCTGTTTGATCTCGCAGGAGACATTGCAGAGCGTGCCGTCGGTTCGAGCAATGACCGAAACATTGTCCAGTTCATTGAACCCTTTTTTCCATTGGTCGATCTTTTTCTTGAGTGAACCGCGGAACACGTTTTTGTCATAGTCCAGATGCGTATCCAGATCCTGATAGGTCACGCGATAGGGAGGGGCATTGAAGGCCACGCGGATGCGACGGCCCGCAAATTTTCGCACCAACGAATAGATGACGTCGATATTTTCTTTGAGGTTGGATTCTTTCTCGGCCGCAGCATCCGCGATATAAGGTGTTTTGGTTGCAAACACGTCCTCTTCGCTTTGGGCAAGCGCGGCCTGGGCCGTCTCCTCCACTTTCTTGCTGATTTCGTAATCCATGTCCTGGCTCAGCAGGGCGGTCTCCAGAAAATCGACGCCCAGGCGATGTTTATCGCGGTAGAGATGGGCAATTTTGACTTCACGACCGTTAATAGCTATTCCGACTGCTTCTTTCATCATGGTGGTTGGCTCGATTATGGTTCGAATTCAGGTTTGTCCGCTATTTTGGCAATTAACAGTTGCCGCCGAGTTGTTGCCGCATGGTTTATTGCTCATGGCTTGTAATATTTGACCAGATCTTCAAAGCGCTTTTTATTATTGGCATGGCTATAGGCATCCTGATAGGATATCTTTTCGGTGCGCAACAGATTGACCAGGTCCTGTTCCATTGTGATCATGCCCAGATGGCCGGATTGATAGATCAATTGATAAATTTCGTCGGTGTTGTTGTTGCGAATGGCCGTCCGGACGGCTGGGGTGGCCACCAGCACTTCCTTGGCGAGCACGAGCTTGCCATCCAGGCTGGGAACCAGCTTCTGGGAGATGACGCATACCAGCACGTCAGCTAAGCGCTCGCGAATGCGGGTTTGCTCCAGTGGCGGTGTTTCGCCCAGGATGCGGTCGATGCTTTCCGTAGCCGAGGAGGTATGTAGCGTGGTGAATACTTTATGCCCGCTATCGGCCACTTCCAGCACGGTCGCAATCGTATCGGCGTCGCGCACTTCGCCCAGCACGATGATGTCGGGATCCTGGCGCAGCGACTGAATGGTACCCTCTTTGAACGATAACACATCCCGGCCGATCTCCCGGTGCCGCACAATCGAGCGATGGGAATCGTGCACGTATTCGATGGGATTGGAGATGATCACAATATGGGCATCGGAGGTGCGGTTGTTGGCATCGATGATGGAATCCAGTGTCGAGCTTTTGCCGGAACCGGTAATACCCGTGATGAGCACCAGGCCGCGAGTGACATATTTCAGGCTGAGCAGTTTGAGTACTTCCTCATGAAACCCCAGGCTCTTGAGCGGGCGGATCTGATTGGGGATGTAGCGCATGTTCAGCCCGAGATGACTGAGCTCAAAGTAGGTGGTGGCTCGAAACCGGGCCCGGGTGTTTTCCTGATACATCGTATACGAGAAATCGACGAACCGATTGGTGAATAAGAACTCGCGATCTTTCTTCGGCAAGATATTCAAAATAAGTAGATCGGTTTCGTCCAGAGAATAAGTGCCCAATTGTGGCTCCGGCTTCTTATCGCCGAAGACACGATACCAGATCTGGCCTTTGCAACCCGACCCGCCGATGTCGATATCGGACGCTTGCTTCGTTTGCATCAACTGCAAAAAATTGTCCAACTCGCTTTTGAGCAGCATCCGCACGTCTTCTGATTGTTGATTCAATAGTTGCTGCATCAGTTCATGTCGTTCATGGCCGACTTTGACGGCGGGGATCTGTTTTACCAGTTGCTGCAAAACCGCCCGCACATTTTTCGTATTTGATAATTGTGTTGCCAGTTTCATGCTCCCTGTTTCTTTACGCTATCCATGCAATTCAAATGTGATCCATTACGTCGATTGAAGCTCATGACTCTCGCCAACTGATGATAAACATGTTTTGAGCCAATTGGAAGCCGCCAAATATTGCCATATAGTCCCTCACGTATTCGACGGTGATATGGTTGCCTGTGCCATTCATCGAACCGTTGGCAAAGACGCCGCCGGTAACGGTGCTTTCTTTGGGATCGCCCCCGCCATGAATAACAATGGTACCCGGATTGGGCAAATAGAGCACTCCTTCGAGGCGGGCATTGCCGTTGAGAGTGGCATTGCCCTCGACTATAAAAATACCGTAGATATCCAGCCCGCCATTTAGAGTTAAGTTACCCTTGATATGCGTCACGTTGGGAACGTCATTGGCCAGGTCCCAATAAAAATCTTTGGTGGGATCGTTGGTGGGCCAGTTATCTGGCGGCGTAAAATTCCCATCGATGACATGATTTTGGGCCACGGCCAGCGCCGCCAGGCCGGCCTTATCAAAGGGCAACATTTCCGGCGCATTCTGGATCATGAGCGAGGGATCGGGTTGACGGCTCTCGTCCAGAACCGTTACATTAATGACGGTATCAGTAACAAAGACGGCGAGGTCTTCCAGATCCGGGGGCAAGCCGAGCCGAACTTCGATGGTTTTGGTCTGGCTGGCATAACTGGCCGAGGAGACGACCAGCAGTTCCATGGACGACAAATGCGGATTTTCCGTTCGATCCTGAATATCCACGTTCAACGTGGTATTATTTAAATTGAGATTGCTAAAGCCGCTGCGCCAGTTGTTATCGCGATACAACCGGGAAAGGCTCATGTAAACGCCACTGGTGGCGGCGTTTCTGGCGGCAGTGAGCGAATATTGGTCGCTATAAGTCTGCACGGATTCCAGGCTCCGTCGGCTGAGGTTGAGTGTCACCGTGCCGATCAGGGCTGAAAATCCTAATATCACCATCAACAAGGCTTTTCCCATGAGATATTCCTTTCTGCAATGATTATTTTGAATTCTGATCCAGACCGCACAAAACCAGGCCACAGTGGCAGTTATGCCAGCGATTGGAATCCGCCATAACCCTCTTTCTGCGCACGGATGTGCCACCGTGTCTTTCTTTGGGAACAACTACCGGCCAATTATGGCGTGCGAACTCATTTCGGCCTGGGAAAGCTTGAAAATATCGGGTATTGGGAACATGAATGGTTAGTTAGAATTTTTTCAAATTTGGCGGACTGATCTTGGTCTGCCAATAAAATGTGGCATAACGATTGTTATAAGGTGCAATGCTCTCCACATAGAGCGTAATTTCGAGGGTTCGAATGAGACCCAAATCAGCGGTGACATTGCCCAGGGCATCCAGATAGCGAATTCGGAACCGGGTGACCCCCAGCGCCGCATCCTTTTGCGACTGCGTATTCATGAGCCGATACAAAATGCGATCCCGAGGATTGACGGTTTGGCGGGCCGAATCGGGAATGCTCAAAATATATTTGATCGAGTCGACGTTGCCATTGGCATCAATATCCGATAGAAAGGTGATGCGGCTCGAATCGGCCAGCCGAATGACTGGGGTCGTACTGGCAACTCCCAGACCCATGCGATTGAAATCAAATTCTATCAAGCGCACGATGGAGGCGGCGTTTTGCATTGTGGTCGCCGCCAGTGTTTTCTCGTGTGAATTTTCGCTTATCGAGGAGTTGAATCGATTGAGCATCAAAAACACCAACCCCCCAATCAAAATGCTGCCTATAAGATTTAGATATGAACTCATTTTCTGCTCGGTTAAATGGCTATTTCCTATGTTTGGTCGAACCTGACGATGCCAACCTTTCTCCTGATTGCGTTTGTGGTTCCAGCTCTGATCGCTTCGAATCTGGTGCTTTGCGTGCGCTGCCGCTATTTGGTAATTAAATTTTTAATCATCACCCATTATTTCCACCCCAGCGTTGCACCAAGCTTGCTGCCCATTAAAACAGGGCGAATCCCGAAGCCAAACGGTAAACTCGATGCTCCGGGTTGGTTGCTAAAATTCATAATAGCCGAACACATGACTCAATACCACCGGCACAGGCAGATAATTGCTGGTGACTGTGACCGTCATTCTTTTATAAAAAGTCTTATAAGTGACAATCTGGTTCAAATTGCTCTCGTTAACATAGCCCACCTGCACCCGCACGGTATAATTGGCTTTGGCCGAAGGATTATTGTTGTTGGTGATGTTCAAGGTGAGCCCATGATAATCATCCACATCACTAAAATTGGGATATGATTCATTCCAGCGAGGCCCCAGCGGATAGGTGAACAGATTGGGCAATTGACTCAGCTCGGGCGGCGGATCCGACTCCACCGCCACATCGAAAAAGCGGGTCCTGGCCTCTTCGATGATTCCCTGCGCTAACGAGGTGGCATAATACTCGTATTCGCTCTGCAGCATGGTCTCATCATTTTGCAAGCAGAATCGGTTGACGGTCAGGCTGGTCATGCTGAAAAAGAGCAAAGCCGCCAGTACCAGGATCATTTCTCGTTCACCCATGATTTCTCCTCGCTGAGCCGTTGCGTGCGGAATGTCCGGCGCTCGGCTCGGTTGAACTCCTTCGAAATTACACTCAATTGATAGGGACGAGCCTTAGCGACTACCAGCCGAGTTGATTCCAAACGCACAATGTGAGACTCGCAGACAGCACGTCAGGGGGAGATGTGGCAGGCAAAGTACGGTACTTGTCGCGAATCCCACATTCTGCGCTCGGAATTGGTGCCGGTGGGCGTCGAGCTCGGTCTCAGGTTTCTACTGTCGCCGCGATTACCTCTTCGATGGTGGTTGTCCCTTCTTTGACTCGCTCCTTGCCCGAAGCTCGCAGGGTCAACATGCCATTTTTAATGGCGGTCTCCCGGATCAGGTCTTCATCGATTTCGTCGGCCGCTTTGAGAATCTGGCGGCGGATTTCCCGGGTCACGTAGAGTGCTTCCATGATGGCAATGCGGCCTTTAAAACCGCCGTAACAATCCCGGCAGCCGACCGGTTTGTAAATGGTAGTGGTTTTCAATTCCGCTTCGGTAAAACCAATGCGATAGGCCAGTTCCAGGTCTGGCGCAGGATCCACCTGTTTGCACTTGGGACAGAGTCGTCGAATCAGTCGCTGGGCCATGATCAAATTGATAGCGTTGGCGATCAAAAATGGCTCTACCCCCAGCATGTACAGTCGCGAAATGGCGCTCGGCGCATCGTTGGTGTGCAGGGTCGAAAATGTCAGATGACCCGTATTGGCCAGGGCGATGCCGATTTCGGCCGATTTCAGATCGCGCATTTCGCCGACCATCACGATATCCGGATCATGTCGCAGGATCGAGCGCAGCGCCTGATCGAAATTCAATTTGGGATTCAGGCGGATCTGCCGCGTTCCCGGGATCATGTATTCCACCGGTTCTTCCACCGTGATCAGGTTCTTGGATGGATCTTTGACATGATGCAACGCGGCCACCAGCGTGGTGCTTTTGCCGCTACCGGTAGGACCGGTGAGGATGATCATCCCCTGCGGCTGGCTGATCGCTCGCATAAAGTCATCTGCGGCCTGCTTTTGCAACCCCAGATCGCTCAAGTTCGTGATCACTTTTCGATCATCAAGCACCCGAATAACGATGCTTTCGAAGCGCCGGCTAAATTCTCCAGTGACGATGGGGATGACCGATACACGGAACCGGATAAAGCAACCATCCACTTTGCGCTGGATATATCCGTCCTGGGCCACGGAACGATCGAAACGGTCGATATTCATGGAACGATCTTTGACCACGGCGGCTACGGCTTCGGGTTTGACTTTATCCTGCGAATACCATAGTTGCAATTTGCCATCGATCCGAAAATAAAATTCGGTGATATTGCCCTCTTTGGGAACGATATGGATATCACTGGCGCCACGCCGCACTGCCTCGACCAGGGCCCCTTCCACCAGATTGGTCAACATGCTGCGGTTGATTTCGGCATCCAGAGCCGCTTCGTCCAGACCTCCAGACTCATCATCCGGAATCTCGATGTTCTGCAACGTCTCCTGGATTTGCGTCAGAAATTCGTTTTGATAATAGGAAACTTTCTGAATCAGTTCCAGAATATCCTCTAATTTGGTGTAGGCAATTTCAAACTGCGTGTAATTTTTCACCTGTCGAATGAGGCCCTGGATGCTCCGATCGATCGGGTTGGCCGAGACAAAGAGCAAGATTTTTTTATTATGTTCCGACTCTTTGTAAGGCAGTAACTTTTTGGTGATAAAGTTGTTGCGAATCTCCTCGGGCAGATCGTAGAAGATCTTGCGGATAAATTCGATCCGCGATTCATCGATGGTTTCGCGCTTCAGATCGATTTCTTTGAACGCATAGAGCCGGGAGATCTCCCGAAATACCAGATGGCGATCCACATGGTAGTCGTCGATGAGCACCTGCATCAATCGCTGGCCGGTGGTAGTACTCTCGCCATTGTTGCCCAATTCCGATTTTACCTTGAGCAAGGCATCGCGACAGATGTCTTTGGTGATGATATTTTTCTGAAGCAAAATATCGATGATTCGGTTATAAACAACTGCCATGGGGCTAACTCCTTTGCCTCGATGATCAGCCAACGTGATCCAATGGGGTCGGGGAAGCCACTGCCCCCCAACCGCTTGCACGCCAGATCCTAACTGCTATCTCATCATATTGGTCGATGAAGGGGACACCAGGCCAATTTCCGATGAGATCAAGGTTAAGACCAGAATCAAAATGGTTACAATCAATGAAATGCCCAGATTCACGAAATCCACCACCCGAGTCATCCGATGGGTGGTCTCTTTCTCATAATAATCGGCTAACTGCAGGGCCGACTTGCGCAATGTTCCCGACTCTTCTCCCGAACGAAACCGATGAATGGCATTGGCCGGGAAGACGCCGGTTTTTTCCAGACATTCGGTAAACGATCGCCCCTCCCGTAGCATGCTTGGGATTACTTCGTCATTGATCTTCTGCTCGATATAGGCATTGCGGCAGGCGCTGGCCGCGGTTTTGATGACGTTGATGTTTTCGCCAGAACCGCTATACAGCGCATGAAAGACACGCGCAAAAATTTCGATGCTCGATTTGTGCAACAGCGACCCAATGACGGGTAAAGAAATAATCATCCGATGAAATAGGACCTTGCCTTTTGGAGTCTGCGCATAACGAAACAGCAGCACTCCCGGCACGGCTACCGCCAGCAGCAACCACAAAAAGTTATGCTGCAAAAAGGCGCTAATGCCGATGCACGCCTTGGTAATGGGCGGAATTTCGATGTTATATTTAGTGATCATGCCGGTCATTTGCGGAAAAATATACATGATATAAAATAAGAACGTGGCAACGACGGCCAGCAATACGATCACCGGCATAAACAACGCGCTCCGAATGCTCTTTTTGAAATCGGCGTCCCGGGTAAGATACTTGGCCGTGCTTTCGTACACCTGCTCCATATTACCGCTGGTGGAAGCGATGGCTAACATGTGGGCAGTAAATTTGCCCAGCACCCGAGAATGCTTGCCATAGACCTGAAAACCTTCCTTCCCCAGCTTCAAATCCTTGTGAATCTCCCGGATCGTATCCCGCAGTGTTCGGTTGGTCGTGTCATTGGCCAGGTTCTGCAGGATTTCATCGTAGGGAAACTTCTCTTTCAATAGATCCGCACAGAGACGGACGAAAATAACGATATCCTGGGTTGGTACTTTGGTCCGAAAATCGATCCATTTCCGCTTGATGGAGATAATCTGGTAACCCATGTTGAGCAAGGCGCGCTGCACTTCGGCGCGACTGAAGGCCCGCTGCTCACCCACGATGGGGACATCATTGCCCTTGCGGACCTTGTAGATAAAGGTGGACTTCTTCTCGATCTTGTTGACGTTGATCCGGTGCTCTTTGATGATCTCTTCGAGCTTCTTCCGAACGTCCCAGCGATTTTCAGCCCAAACGATGCCCTGCACTGGCTTACCAGCTAAACTGAGACCGATGTAACGAAATTCTGGCATTTATCAGTATCTCCATACGAAAAAGGGCAGACAGGAAGCCCTGCCTGCCCTTTAGATCCGATTTTATTATTCCCAACCACCGCCAAAATCGGGCGTCCGAATGGAATCCGGAACCACCACGATGGTGACTGTTCCTGGATTGGATTGCGGCTCACGACCGGTGCCGGTAATGGTTACCTGATTTGCTCCCGCTCCGGAGAAGGCATAAGTGCCGTTCTCATTGCTGGATGGAAAACGAATGGAGTTCAGGGTAATGTTGGCAAATGAGCGACCGCCGCCACCGAGGATGGCTGGTGTCCGATACCATTGTTGCGCCCGGGTTGCCAAGGTCATACAATCCTGAAGCACCGCATCCCGGTTTGCATTCACTGCGCTGGTGCTAAACATGTTCACTCCGACCACAATCGCCACGCCGACAATGATGGCGCCGAGAACCAGTAAAAGAAGTTGCTGTTGTCCCATTGTTGTTTCTCCTTGATGTAATTTAAATTTAAAAGTTCTGGTTAATTTTCAGTGGAAAAAAAAAAGAAACATCTTGCAGTTTTGCCTGACCGACGATTTTTCACCCCCCTTCGCGTCAGGTCTTGATTTTATTTTTTTATATTGAATTTTATTTAATTCGCGTTTCATCAAGTTGCTGATGTTGCCTTAGCCTCATGCTGCCGGCGCTGGTTTTCCAGTAACGCCACCAGCTCGTTCATGGCAAAGGGCTTGGAAATCTTCGGCCACCGATCCGCCTGTTCGTACCGCTCTTCATAGTCCTTGAAGTTGTAAGCCGACATCAGAATCGTTTGCACCCGGGGATGGAGTTGAGCGATTTCCATGGCCAATTCGAAGCCGTTTTTGTCCGGCATTTTGACATCGGACAGCAATACATCAAAGTCATCACTATCGAGTTTCGAAATCGCTTCCTGGGCGCCGGTTGCTACATCGACATAATAGCCTTCTCGCTTTAAACCAATGCTCAGCGAATTGCGAACATTCTTTTTGTCATCTACTATTAATATCTTTTTCATGAAGAACCCGCCTAACCTGTTCTCATCTGGCATTCTGCATGTCGACTTATTGTCGCTTCGCCAATATCTGTCTCAAGAATTGTGCCATGATGTCGTTGGCTAAACCTTTTTTTTAGCTGCCCTCAACTAACAAATTTTCGATAGGTTAAGGAGATTCTCGAATTGTCAAACAACGCTGGCATCAAAAATTTGGTCCGCTATATTTCATAATGAAATTTCAATCGCTTTTCATTTTGCAATCCGGCAATGCTTCAGGATGTTGCCCCTGCCGTAGCCGATCCGGTTCTTCGGCAATGGAACGCCGAGGATGCTGATATGATGGATGTCCTCGGTGATTGTGGCTTCAGCATCGCCGCAGCCATTCAAAATACCGGTTGAAAGTCTCGAGTTCGCTGGTGGCTCCCTGGTCCAGCCGATGGACACGGAACACAACCATCAACCAACGAAGCCGATGGTTACGAACACCCTCTCGCTCACTCTGCTGCGGTGTTTCCAGTTAGGTGGCCAATTCAAGGAGCTTCTTTGCCAGCCAACCCTCGGGCTGTCGGATACAACCGAAGCACTGCCAGGGTCGCCGGCGTTAGGCTATGCTTCCTTGAACTCTTCCACAGCAACGCCATAGCCCTTCAATTTGCGCCAGAGCGTGGTGGTGGAGATGCCCAGCCGCTCGGCAGTCAATTTTTGATTGCCGCCGCAGTTCTCCAGGGTTTCCAGAATCAGCGATTTCTCCATCTCCGATAGGGTCAAATTGGTTTTGCGAGGCAGTCGTTCGCTGATATTCCGGAAGCTCCTGGAAAAATTAAATGGCAGATCGCTGATGTCGAGGCGATGGTTCGTGTTCAATGCGATGATGCGCTCGATAAAATTGCGCAGCTCGCGAATGTTGCCGGGCCAGTGATAGTCCATCAGCAAGGTCATGGCCGATGGCGAAATGACCGGCGCCTCTTTGTTCAGCTTTTGGGAGTAAATTTTCAAGAAATGCTCCACCAGCAGGGGAATATCCTCGCGGCGCTCGCGCAAGGGCGGCAGATGGATCGGAATGACGTTCAGCCGATAGTACAAATCCTCGCGAAAATTTCCCCGTTCGACCTCGCTTTCCAGGTCTTTGTTGGTAGCAGCAATCAATCGGACGTCGGCCCGGAACACGTGATTGTCGCCGACCCGGCGAATTTCGCCTTCCTGCAAAAATCGGAGCAGGCTGGCCTGAATTTGAGGGGCGATCTCACCAATTTCATCCAGAAACAGCGTGCCCCCATCGGCTTCCTGAAATAGTCCTTTCTTGTCTTTGATCGCGCCGGTGAACGAGCCTTTCACATGGCCAAAGAGCTCGCTTTCCAGGATGCTGGCGGGCAGCGAGCCGCAATTGATGGTCACCATCGGCTCGTCTTTGCGGTGGCTATGGTTGTGGATGGCTTTGGCAATCAATTCTTTGCCTGTCCCACTTTCGCCAGTGATCAGCACGGTGCTATCGGTTACCGCCACCTGGGTCACCAGCTTGAGTATCTTGCTCATGACCGGCGAGGAGCCGCCGACGATATTTTCGAATTTATATTTTTCATTCAGTTCCTGTTTGAGCAATTGGATCTTCTGCTGGGTTCGGCGCTTTTCGAGCCCCCGCTTGACCAGGAGCAAGAATTCTTCATTATTGAACGGCTTGGTGATGTAGTGATAGGCGCCCCGTTTCATTGCTTCGACGCCGCTTTCGATGGTGCCATACGCCGTGATGACAATCACCTCGGTTTCGGGATGGAGCTTTTTGGCTTCGGTGAGTACGGTCATGCCATCCACGGGTATCATCTTGAGGTCGGTGATCACCAGATCGTAGGCGTGGTTTTGCAATTTCTCCAGGGCCACCTGTCCATTGGCTGCCGTGTCAACCGTGTAATTGTGGTTTCGCAATAAGATGGCATAGGCCTTGCGAGAGTTCGCGTCATCTTCAACCAGTAATATTTCAGTCATGAGATTCATCCTACGCGGTTAGGTTAGAGATAGCTTCATGGGCAGCGTGAGCAGGAACAGGGCTCCTTTGCCCGCTCGGCTTTCCACTTTGATTTCGCCGCCATGATTTTGCGCAATGCGTTCGCAAATGGCCAGCCCCATGCCAGCACCCTTTTCTTTGGTGGAATAGAATGGCTGAAAGATTTTTTTGAGATCATAAGGGTCGATGCCGCAACCGGTATCTTTGACCAGGATTTCGACCATGTCCTGCCCGGATCGATTTTTCGCCTGACGGGTGAGGATGGTCAAAACACCGCCGCCGGGCATGGCTTCCATGGCGTTTTTGATGATGTTGATCAGCACCTGTTTGATCTGATTGGGATCGATGAGCATCAAGGGCAATTGGGCATCCAGATGGATGCGCTGCTCGATGCCATTGTTCAATCGCTCCCGGAACAACAACAGGATTTCTTGCAGCAGATGATTGATATTTGTCTCTTTCAATTTCAATTTTTTCGGATTGGCATATTGGAGAAAATCCTCGATAATTTTATTCAGCCGCATCGTCTCTTCGCTGATGATTTCCATTAGCTCGCGATCCTCGCCACTCAATTGGAGGGCATCTTTCAAAATGCCCACCGACGTGTTGATCGCGCCCAATGGATTACGGATTTCATGGGCGATGGCGGCCGAAAGTTCGCCGATGGCGGCCAATTGTTCGGAGCGTATCAATTTTCGCTGTAACTCCTTCAGTGCGGTGATATCCGACATCGATGCCAGCACGCTTTTGCTATTCGGAATTCGGGCCAGGGTGAGATTGATGTTTTGCTGATGCCCCAGCCGGTTGATCAGAATCGCCTCGAAATTGGCCCGTTGATTGGTGGTTCGCGGATCACCGGGCAGTTGAAAGTACTCCTTTATTTTGCGCTGATCTTCGCGCGGGAATAAGCTGAAGAAGGACAGGCTGTTTTCGATCTCCTGGGGGGAGTACCCACTCAACTCGACAAATCGCTGATTGGCCATGGCGATGCGATTATCTTCGTTGATCAGAATCACTGCACTGCCCGAATGTTCAAATAGGGCCCGGTATTTTTCTTCAGACTTTTTCAATTTTCGTGTTCGGTCGTTCACCTGTTGCTCCAGGGTTGTGGCGTACAGTTTTTCGATATCCTTGGCGCGTTTGATCTCCTGAAGCATTTCATTGAACGACTTGGCCAATGATCCGATTTCGTCATTGCGGTGATGCACCACTGAATGCGTCAGGTCGCCCATGGCCGCCCGCCGCGCGCTGACCTCCAGCTTTTTAATGGGGGTGGTAATGCGATCGACGCCCCAAAACACGGCGGTCAAAAACACCAGGGCAATGGCCAGGGTAATCAGAATGGCACGATTGCGGGAGGTGACCATTTTGGTGGTCATGGTCTCCAACGAGATGCCCAGGATGATCGTGCCCAGGCGTTTGTTAGCCCGCGAAGGTTCGGTGCCAGCCACCCGGGCGGAGCCATGGGTTGAGTGCTGACTGTCCGACGGGGTGGAATGAATGATCTTATCGGGCGTATTGTCTTGGTCGCCGATCTGAATGTGTTTTACAAAATGGTAATACCTGGAGCCGTTGGTACCGGTCAAGCAGGTAAACTCGCCCATGTCCCCGCTTAGCGACTGATCGATGAGCTTGGAGTCCAATTGCGAGTTCGGGTCTTCGATGGCCACCAGGAAATCGTTGTCGTCAATGATGGCGGCATAGGCGATTTCTGGATAGTTCATCAAGCCCAGCAGGTAATTCCGCAGAGTCACATATTTTTCCAACAATAGATCATCGTACACGCTGTAGGTGAGATTGGTAGCCAGCGAGCGGCCCCATTTTTGGAGCTCTCTCTCCAGATTGCGTTTGCCGGAGGCGATGAAAAAGGATCCCAGGCTTACCGAAAAGGAGATGATGAAGAGACTGGTGTAGATAAGCCATTTGGTTTTTAAGCTCAGCCCGTTGATCCAATCGGCGATCAGCCGTAAGAGGTACCGCTGGTAATCGATAAATCTTTTATTGACCGCAGCAGTGGAAGCTGTCGGTTGCCGATGCCAATCTTTGTCTTTTGGAAACGGAGATTCCGCTGCGATTGGCGTACCAAAACTTTCCGATGTTGACTCTTTCATGATGCGCTGACTATCGGCCAGGATGAATGGTAATTTTCAGAATGGTTGATCCCCCGCATACTTTTATTTTGTCTTATAGCTTCAAAAAGGTGATTTTGCGGATATCTATTCCTGTCATTGTGATCGGGATGCTGATGAGTTGCCATGGCTTTGATTTTGCTGCGAAAGCATGGCGGCGAATTTCCCAAAGCAGTCGGCCGCAGTTCTGGCTGATCGTTGGTGGGGAGCCGCCAGCCTGCGCCGGATTGGTTCGAGCCACCAGGGTCGGTTGGTTTCGGCGACCCGCTGCCCGATTCAATCGACACGGTTAAGAACCGATGGACGAAGCCAACGGCTGTCAATTCGCTACCGCTATTTTCTGCGGTGATTTTGGCGCGTTCTAATCGCTGCGGGGTTGGCTTTGCTGGCGCTGGATGCGGCGATCAGTGGAATTTGGCCTGCCTGCTGGACATCTCGTTAACAAAACCAAGAAAAGTGCTTGACTTTTTCAGAATAATTAAGTAGTTTTAATCTGCAAAAAAATGGTGCAATTGGCTCTTCGGAGGAGTGGGAAAGGTTGCTGGTGGATTCGATGGCGGATGAGAAATTTAAGCAATGCGGAGCATGTAAAAAAATCTGGAAGACCGCGGATGAATTTATCAATGATCACCAGGTTCGGGTGCTCTGGTTACAGGTCATTCCCGGTCATCCCGATGCCAATTGCATTATTTTCGAGCATAAGGCATGTGGCAGCACCACCTCGGTTCTCACGCCAAAGTTGCGGCATCTGTTGCGGCGAGAATTTTTGGACATGGCTGATTTGTACGGCACGGAGCAATGCAATAATCATTGCAATACCCGAGATACCATGGCGGCCTGCGAAAAAAAATGCGTCAATGCCCAGGATCGGGAACTGGCGCGACTGTTGGTCTCATTGAAGTGGGGCGATTGATGTTCTGCTGGTGGCGATGGGTGGCGGCTGTGGCGCATGCTCAATTGGCAGATAGTGCTTTGAAATAGATACTCAAGTTTAACCAAACACCACCATCAATTTTAACCAATGGAGACGCTATGGCAGAAAAGCCCAAGATTTTGATTATCGATGATGATGAAGATTTTCGTATCTCGATCCGAACTCTTCTGCTAAGTCACAATTATGATGTGATCGAAGCCGAATCGGGCAAGCAAGGTTTGCAGAAAATCAGGGAGGAACGACCGGACCTGATTGTTCTGGATATCATGATGGAGACCATCGATGAAGGCTATCTGCTAAACCAGATCATCAAATTTCAAACCGATTATGAGGAATTCAAGCGCCTGCCCATCCTCATGGTTTCCTCGATTCAGCAGGACCCCCTCAGCCGTTTCCCCAAAGCCGCGGGCGAGGTGGAGATGATTACGCCGGATTATTACCTCACGAAGCCGGTGGATATTCCCAAATTTTTGGAATTGGTCAAGCAATTACTCAACCAATAGGGCACGATCAGGATGGCTGATGGATCTGTCTCTCAAAAAAAGATCTTTGTCATTGATGATGATCCAGTGATGCGTCTGTCGTGTCTGAAGATTTTGGAGAAAGAGGGGTACAGCGTTGAGACCTACGAGGACGGCGCACAGGGGCTGGAGCATATCAACGGTGTCCGACCAGATTTATTGGTGGTCGATCTGAAGATGCCGAAAATAGGGGGGATCGAGGTGATCCGCCGGGTGCACCAGATCGATGCGGATATCTGCATCATAGTGATCACTGGTTATGCCACCATCGGAACGGCGGTGGAGGCCATGAAAGCCGGGGCATACGATTTTTTGCCCAAGCCGTTCACGCCGGATGAACTGCGGCTGATCGTCAAACGTGGCCTGGAGCGCAGCGACCTCGCCCGACAGTCGCAGCGATTGCGGCAAGAGAAAGAAAGCCTCCAGCGGAGTTTTGTTACCTTTGTCTCCCATCAGCTCCAATCGCCGTTGGTCGCAGTGCAGCAGTATTTCGATGTGCTAAGGCATCTGGGCGATACTCCCGATAAACAGAAGCTACAGCAAGAATGGATCGAGCGATCGGCGGCTCGCATCCGGGAGCTACTGGACCTGATTCGGGATTGGTTAACGATCTCAAAAATCGAAAGCGGCCAATATGCTAACAGTTTGACCAAAATTGACATCGCGCCCATCATCGATAACGTGGTTCAAACTTATGTTGAAACTGCTGCGGCCCGCCATATTGTCCTGAAAGTGAATTTGCCTCCCAATCTAAGTCCCGTATCCGGTCATGAGAGTTGCCTGCAGATGCTTTTTTCCAATCTCATCGTCAATGCCATCAAATATAACAAGGATCATGGGTCAGTCACCATTGCGGCCTCGGATGCGGGTGAGTTCGTGGTAGTGACCGTTTCGGATACCGGAATTGGGATCCCGGAAGATAAAATGGAGCTGATCTTTGAGGAGTTCTACCGCGTGAACAGCGAGGCCACGAAGCACATCTCCGGCACTGGACTGGGATTGCCGATCTGCAAAAAAATTGTGCATGAATTGGGCGGCAAAATTACGGTTGCCTCCAAAGTCAATGAAGGTAGCACCTTTTCCGTTTATCTTCCCAAGCGTAAGGATTGAACCGGTGAAGCTATCATTACGAACAGTATCGCTGAAGGCACGTTTGATTATCATCTATGTTTTTATCCTGGGAGTTGGCGGACTCATCACATCGTTTTTGGGCTCGCTGATTGTCAATCGGACGATCATGAATCAGGCTGAAAGCAAAGTGCATCATGATCTGCGCACTGCGCGCATGGTTTATGATGCCAAACTGATGGCCATCAAGAATGCCATCTACATTGGCGCTTCGGGATTTACGATTCAACAGTGTCTCCAGAGTAGCGATCGCTCGCGATTGCTCACCCGGTTGGAACAAATACGGAAGGACATCGACATCGATTTTATTTCGGTGACCGATGACAGCGGCCGGGTGCAACTACGAATCACGCAGCCGGATGAGACGGGAGATGATGTATCCATGATTGGTGTGGTTCGTGCCGCGCTGGCCAGAACCGTTGCGGCGGGAACGGAAGTGGTACCAGCAGAAGTTCTGTTTCATGAGCATCCGCGACTGGCGGAACAAGCGTTGATCATGGTGATGGAGACGCGCAAAGCCAGGCCTTCGCCCAAGACCCGGGAGACATCAGGCCTGGTGTTGATGGCAGCGGCGCCCATTATCGGTTCGGACGGCCGATTAATGGGGGTGCTCTATGGCGGTCATCTGGTGAATCGTGATTTCAAAATTGTGGATCATGTCTGGGAATTGCTCTACCGCGGGGAGACCTACGAACAGCAGGAGATAGGCACGGCAACGATCTTTCTGAATGATTTGCGGATTTCGACCACGGTCAGGACCAAAGATGGCCAGCGGGCTCTCGGCACCCGCGTTTCGGCCGAGGTAGATGATGCGGTATTGGTTCATGGCCGGCCATGGGCGGGGCGCGCGTTTGTGGTGAACGATTGGTATATTGCCGAATACGAGCCCATTCGGAATTATGCTGGAGAGGTCATCGGCATCCTGTATGTGGGGGTGCTGGAGAAGGCTTACACTGCGATTCGCAATGAGGTGATTGCCACGTTCATGTTGGTGGCTACGATCGGTTTCTTTCTGATTGTTGGCATTAGCTATCTGATCACTCGTTCCATCACCAAGCCGCTGAGCGAAATGGTGAGTGTGACGCAGGCGGTGGCCCAGGGTGACCTGGAGCGCGAGGTTCGAGTGACCTCCAGGGATGAGGTGGGCCTATTAGCGCTCTCGTTCAATAAAATGATCGCCAGCTTGCGCAAGATGAAATCGGAACTGGAGGAATGGGGACTCACGCTGGAGCAGAAGGTAAAAGAGCGGACCGAAGAGCTGGCGGCCATGCAAAGCACCCTGATGCAGTCCCAGCGGTTGGCGTCGCTGGGTAAATTGGCCGCAGGTATTGCCCATGAAATCAATAATCCGCTGGGCGGGATCCTGGTGCTTAGCTCGTTGGTGCTGGAAGACCTGAAAGACAACGATCCCCATCGGGAAAATCTACAAGAAGTTATCAAGCAGACCATGCGTTGTCGTGACATCGTAAAGGGATTGCTCCAATTCTCCCGTCAGGAAGAGGGGAAAATGGAGTACGTGAAGGTGAATGACATACTGAACAGCACCCTGGGACTGATCGAAAAGCAAGCGTTATTTCACAATATTGAAGTCATCAAAAACCTGGATCCGCAGTTGCCATACATCCTGGGCGACGGATCGCAACTGCAACAGGTGTTCATGAATGTTATTCTGAACGCGGTGCAGGCGATGAAAGAGATGGGAGTGCTGACCATTACCACCTCCCATGACGCCAAGCACGATATGGTGGTGATCGATATTACCGACACCGGCTGCGGCATCCCGCCGGAGCTGATCGATCGTATTTTCGATCCGTTCTTTACAACCAAGGAAGTGGGCGAAGGTACCGGCCTGGGGCTATCGATTGCCTATGGCATTGTTACCAAGCATCATGGCCGCATGACGGTAAAAAGTAAGGTGAATGAAGGCACAACTTTTACCATCAAAATCCCAGCCGTAAAAGTGGCCGCCGAAGCATAATCGAATGGGAACGCAGCAAAATAGACGGGAATGGCTGGTGGGCAAGCCGACCAGATCGAAGCGGTCCTCAGCGGCGGAATAACGAACTTTTGCCCAAAGCAAAGAAGATAAATGTTTCTCCATCCGGGAAATCCCGGAACTGCTCAAGCAGCAACAAGCGAACATTGTTCGATCAACGCAGTTATCTTAAGATTGGATCGATCATGGCTGGAGCCAATTTAAAAATAATCATTGTTGACGACGATCAGGCAATTCGGCTGGCACTGAAACAATTGCTGGATAAAGAGGGACACAGCAGCGAGGCCGTTGAAAATGGCTCGCAGGCACTTAGTGCCCTAAAAGCGAGTCGGTTCGACCTGGCGCTGGTCGATCTGAAAATGCCGGGCATCGATGGCCTTGATCTGCTCAAAGAGATTCGCCAGCGCAGCCCCAAAACCGATGTCGTGATTATCACCGGCTATGCCACCGTAGAGACGGCGGTGGAAGCGATGAAATTTGGCGCCTACGACTATCTTCAAAAACCCTTTTCCGTTGCTACCATTCGCCAGGTGCTGCAAAAGATAATTGAAAAGCGAGCCATTCTGAAAAATGGCAAAACCCGCCAGCTTCATTTCGATCGTAACGGGCAGATCGAAACCATCATTGGCCAGAGCCCGCGGATGCTGGAAGTGTATGAGATGGTGCAAAAGGTGGCGCCCACGGATAGCACCGTGCTGATTACCGGCGAGACCGGCACGGGCAAAGAGCTCATTGCCAAGGCCATTCATTACAATAGTCAGCGACGACATAAGCCGTTCATGGCGGTCGATTGTAACTCGCTGGTGGAGACGCTGTTCGAGAGCGAGCTTTTTGGGCATGTGAAGGGTTCGTTCACCGGGGCCATTGCCACCAAGCACGGCAGCCTGGAATTGGCAACGGGCGGGACCTTTTTCTTCGATGAGATTGGCAATATCTCCTTGAATATCCAATCGAAAATTTTGCGGGCGATTCAAGAAAAGGAGATCCGTCGCGTCGGCTCGGCGGAAACCATCAAAGTGGATGTGCGGGTGATCGCGGCGACCAATAAGGATTTGCGTCGTGCGGTGGACGATGGTAGTTTTCGAGAGGATCTATTTTATCGCATCAGTGTCATTCCCATCCATTTGCCACCGCTGCGCGAACGCAAGGAGGATATTCTGCCCCTGGCTCATTATTTTTTGGATAAATATAATCAACGTCGGAGGCAGACCATTCATGGCATTTCGCCTCGAGTGCGAGAAATCTTTTTGAATTACAATTGGCCGGGCAATGTTCGGGAACTGGAAAATGTCATCGAGCGTGCCGTGGTCATCGAAGATGATAACGAAATTACTGTGGCCAGTCTACCGCCGCATATTCAAGGCACCATGCCTGTGGATAGCTCCAGCAGCCATGAGATCAAGCGCCTGGACCAATTGGAGCGGGAACACATTTTGTTGACGCTGAAGGCCACTGATTGGAATCGCTCCAAGACCGCCCGTCTGCTGGGGATCGATCGCAAAACCTTGTACGACAAGATCAGACGGTATGATATCAAAAAGACCAGTCGGGCATGAAATGATCTAACCAACACGATGCTATTGACATTGCGCCGATAATTCGATTGCTACATTCATTGATTCTGAACCCGAAATCCTCCTACTGAGCCTGTGGCATTATTACCCAGTGTGGCAAAACTCCTCATCCGCTGTGCCCGATCAATAGGCGTAATGCTGGCCTGCGATAGAAGTGTGGTAAAACTTCCCAATTTGCGGAGGATACCGGTGGCATCCGATCAGCGAGGCTCGATCATAATTCATAGAAATTTCAATTGTTAAGCAATTCCGTTTTAGGCCGGATTGTGGGCATGAGATTTGCCTGTATCGGGGCGTTAGAAGTCGTGATAGGCAAATTTGGGTGAACCATAGGCAAGAAAATGAACAATGCGGCAGCCGGAAAAGTTATGTTCATTGTAAAGCGCGAAAAGCAGATCGTGCAGCAATTGTTCGATCTTTTCGGCAAAAATAAGTTGGCTGTGGCGGTGGAGCATGAATTGGGCACGGCGATTAGCCAGGCGCAACATGCGCATTTTGATGTGATCGTTCTGGATGCCGATGTGAAAGGGATGCCGATCGAGCGGACCATCCAGATTTTGCGCGATATCGATCCGCAAACGCGGATTATCGTCAAAACGCATGATAATTCCCGCGAGCTGGAGGCCAAGGTTCGGAAGGAAAAAATCTATTATTATCATCTCGACTCATTCGGCCCCGATGACTTAAAATTGGCCATCAAGAATGCGATTTATCGGCGAGCGAATCTGATGCTGGAGGCCAGCGTCGACCGCAATCACGAGATCCAGATCCTGATGGTTGATGAGAATGATGATTTTTTAGAGATACATCGAGCCAATTTGGAGCTGCATCATTGTCGCGTTGACGTGTCGTATGAGGCCGATGAAGCATATCAAAAAGTGAAAAATAGACCTCCCGATTTAATTATGGTGGATATGGACGTACCTGTCGGCAGCGATGGATTACACTTCATGGAGAAGTTATTGAACGATGAAGAGATGAAGCGAATTCCAGTTTTAATTTTTCTGTCGAAGACATTTGTGGAAGAACATGCAGCGATGTTGGAACAGGTGAAATCCACGCTGCCGACATGGGCTAATCTGGATAAGCCGGTGAAAATCGAGGACGTGATGCCACAGGTGGAGCGGTTATTGGCGGCAACCGCACTTCCCCGCCTGGGCCATTGAACGCCAAATGACTCCAATGGATAAAAATAGTTCTGTCAGCGAAGCTCCTCACATTTTGATCGTCGACGACGATGAGGTGATCCGTTTAGCGTGTCTGCGAACGCTTCAGCCATTGGGGCTGGACATTGATCTGGCAGAGAATGGTCGCCTTGGGCTGGAAAAGATCAAGAGCAATAAGTACGACCTGGTGCTACTGGATCTGATGATGCCCGAGATGACCGGCACCGAATTTCTGGATGCTATTCGGGAGATCGATGCGAATATCATTGTGATAGTCATTACCGGCTTTGCCACGATCGAGTCGGCCGTCGAGACGCTCAAAAAAGGCGTTTATGATTATCTATCCAAGCCCTTCACGCCCGAAGAATTGAGAAATGTGGTGCGCCGCGGTTTGGAGCGCCGAGCGTTGCTGCTGCGCGCCGAGCGTCTGCGGGTGGGTCGCGAGAAAAGTTTGTACAAACTGGCCGCGCAGAAATCCCGCATGACCACTATCATCAACTGCATGGGCGAGGGATTGATTGCAGTGGATAAGGATGGTCGGCTACTGCTGATCAACGCAGTGGCCTGCCGGCTGCTGGGCCTGGCCATGCCCTGCAAAACCAATACCCCAATTCGGGGTCAATTGAATAGTCGCGAATTGGAAAATCTGATCTTTGAGTCCCTGGCGAGAGAGGATTTCAAAGCGCAGCAGTTTGTAACCAGAGAAATTGTGGTTAATGAGGCCGAAGGCAAAACTTACTTTGTGACTCTGGCGCCGATCAGAGAGAAGCGGGCGGAGCTATCCGGTGTCGCATTGGTTCTGCGGGACGTGTCTGAGGAGAAAAAGCTGGAGCGCATGAAGGCCGAATTCCAGAAACTGGTCTCGGTGGTGGCTCATGAGTTGAAAGCGCCCATCAGCACCATCGAAGGGTATCTGGACATCATCATCAAGGGATTTGTCAAAGATAATCCCGAAAAGCAGATGGAATATCTGGTGCGATCGAGGGACAAGGCCGAAACCTTGCGCAATTTGATTCAGGATTTGTTAAGTCTGACCTCCATCGAATCAGGACGATTGACCCAGAAGCAGACGGCAGTGGATGTCCGAAAGTTGATCGGCGAGATAGCCACTTTTATGGAAAACGAAGCTCAGAAAAAGCAGCTCCACATCCACCTGGATCTGCCGCCGCAGTTACCAGTTATCCTGGGCGATAAGAACGCTCTGACCTATCTTTTTTCCAATTTGATGAGCAATGCCATCAAGTATAATAAAGATGGGGGAGAAATCACAATCCAAGGCGCAGTTCAAGATAAATATGTAGTGATTTCTGTGATCGATACGGGGTACGGGATTGCGGAAGAGGAGCTGGATAAGATTTTTCAGGAGTTCTATCGTTCCAAAAGTGAAGTCATTCAAAAGATACCCGGCACCGGACTGGGATTGAATATCACCAAACGTATCGCGGAACTGCATAATGGCTTTATCAAAGTGAGCAGCAAATTGAATGAGGGCAGCCGGTTTGATGTTTATCTGCCGGGGCCGGAGGGGAAAAGCCTTAAAAGCCTTACGGCTTAATTCCAAGCCTTACAGCTTAATTCCGCGCCTTGCGGCTTAAAAGCCTTACGGCTTAATTCCGGGGC
Source organism: uncultured Cytophagia bacterium (assembly GCA_964647995.1). Classification (GTDB taxonomy): domain Bacteria; phylum Zhuqueibacterota; class Zhuqueibacteria; order Thermofontimicrobiales; family Thermofontimicrobiaceae; genus Thermofontimicrobium_A. Next base: position 8,798 of record CAZYNP010000012.1, on the reverse strand, counting down.
TTGGGGCTTAAGTACAATGTATGTAATTCAAGAGGAGAAAACTGATGGCTGACGTGGCGCTGGTGAATCTGACCATCGATGATAAAAAAATTACTGTTCCTAAAGGCACGACGATTTTGAATGCCGCGCTGCAACATGGCATTAAAATTCCCCATCTCTGTTACCACCCCAAAACCGGGCAGGCTGCGTTGTGTCGTGTGTGCGTTGTGGAAGTGGAAGGCATGAAAGGCTTGCAGACCGCCTGTTCGGTTCCCGTAAGAGACGATATGGTGGTACATGCGACAACGGAACGGACCCTGGCCGTGCGGCGCATGATTGTGGAATTGCTTTTGAGCAATGGGCATCATAATTGTATTGCCTGCGAGCGCAACGGCCGCTGTGAATTGCAGGACGCCGCGTATCTGCTCGGCATCGAAACGCCTTCCTATCCCATTTATGACAAAAAATTGCCGCTCGATGAATCCAGTCCCGGCATCGTTTATGATCCCAACAAATGCATCCAATGCTTCCGGTGCATCAAGGGCTGCAATAACGTGGTGGTCAATCGGGTGCTGGAGATGGGCTGGCGCAGCAACCATTCGGTGGTGGTCTGCGATGACGACAAACCGATGGGCGAATCGAGCTGCGTGCAATGCGGCGAATGCGTTCAGCTCTGTCCGGTGGGCGCATTGACCGAAAAGCAAGCCATTGGCAAGGGCCGCAGCTACGAGATGACCAAGGTGCAGACCACCTGTCCCTATTGCGGCGTGGGCTGCCAGATCGAATTGCACGTCAAAGATAACCAGATTATTCGAGCTTATGGTGTGGAGGGCGATACCGACAACGAAGGTTCGCTGTGCGTCAAAGGCCGATTTGGCCTGGATTTTGTGAGCTCGCCCAATCGATTGACCAAACCGCTGCTGCGCAAAAATGGCAAACTGGAGGAGGTATCCTGGGATGAGGCGCTGGATTTTACGGCCAATAAATTGTTAGAGCTCAAAAACAAATACGGCTCGAATGCCATCGCCGGGCTGTGCTCGGCCAAATGCACCAACGAAGAAAACTATATCTTTCAAAAATTCATGCGGGCAGTGATCAAAACCAACAATGTCGATCACTGCGCCCGGCTCTGACACAGCGCCACCGTAGCCGGTCTGGCTGCGACCCTGGGCTCTGGCGCAATGACCAACTCCATGCGCGAATTCAAAGACGCCGAGATGTTTTTCATCATCGGCTCCAATACCACCGAAAATCATCCGGTCATCGCTTACTATATCAAACAAGCGGTGGCTAAAGGCGCAAAGCTCATCATCGCTGATCCCCGTCGGATCGATCTGGTCGATCATGCCACCTATTGGCTGCAACACCGTAATGGCACTGACATCGCCCTGATCAATGGCATGATGAATGTGATTATTACCGAAGGCCTGGAAGATAAGGAGTACATTCAGACTCGCACGGAAAACTACGAGGCTTTCAAAGAAAATATTCTGAAATATGACCCCGAACGGGTCGAAAAGATCACCGGTGTGCCGGCAGAGCTGATCCGCAAAGCAGCGATCGAATATGCCAGGGCAGACAAAGCCGCGTTGCTCTATTGCATGGGCATCACTCAGCATATTACGGGCACGAACAATGTCAAGTCCTGCGTCAATCTGCAACTATTGACCGGCAATATCGGCAAGTATGCGGCCGGCATCAATCCGCTGCGGGGACAGTCCAATGTGCAGGGCGCCTGCGATATGGGCGGATTGGTCAATGTTTTTCCTGCCTATCAGCCAGTTACCAATCCCGACGTCAGAAAAAAATTCGAGCAATTCTGGGGCGTGGAAAATCTGGATGATAAAATCGGCCTGACGGTAGTGGAAATGTTCAATGCCGCGGATGAGGGCAAGGTGAAGGCGATTTACATCATGGGCGAAAATCCGGTGCTATCCGATCCCAATTCCAATCACATTGCCCATGCCATTAAAAATCTGGAGCTATTCGTTGTTCAGGATATAATGCTGACCGAAACGGCGCAATTGGCGACCGTGGTTTTTCCGGCGCCAGCCTTTGCTGAAAAAGACGGCACGGTGTCCAATACCAGCCGTCGGGTGCAGCGATTTAGAAAAGCAATTGAGCCGCCCGGCGAGGTGCGCCAGGATTATGATATCATTCATGAAATCGCAAAGCGCATGGGCTATCCCAATTTATCGCCGGGAACGCCGGAGCAAATTTTTGAAGAGATTCGGAAGTGCACGCCATCCTATGCTGGCATCACTTATAAGCGATTGGAACAGGGCGGCATTCAATGGCCCTGTCCTAATGAGGATCATCCCGGCACGCCCATCCTGCACCAAGAGAAATTTGCTCGCGGGCTGGGTCTGTTTTCGGTCTGCGAGCATCTCGAGCCGGCAGAACCGCCGGATAAAGAGTATCCATTTATCCTGTCCACCGGGCGCATCCTGTATCAGTTCCACACGTCCAGTATGTCGGGAAATTCTCAGGTGCTGAACGAGAAAGCGCCGGATAATTACATCGAGATTCACCCCAAAGATGCGGCACGATTGAACATCAAAGGCGGTGAAATGGTCAAGGTCCGCAGTCGTCGGGGTGAAATCAAATTGAAAGCGCTCATTTCCAATCGGCCATTTAAAGGTAGCGTGTTTATCCCCTGGCATTATGCGGATTCAGCCGCTAATCTACTGACCATCGATGCGCTGGATCCGATTGCCAAGATACCGGAATACAAAGTGGCCGCGGTGGCGATTGAAAAGGTTTAAAGGCAAAGCATGAATAGACGTACTGACCGGTCACTGAGAGTGACCGGTCAGTTGTTCTGAATAGTGACTGACTGGTTACTGCGAGTAAGCGGTCGTTAAGCCAGATAAAATGTCCATAATTAATTTTAAACAGTGAATCAACAAAAGGAGCAATGCATGAATAATGAAGTTTCCTTCGATGCTTTACCACCGCCAAGTATGGCAACAAAAGCTGAAGCGATTGGCATTAAGAAAGCTCAGCTTGATTTTCTAACAATGTTTGCTCTGGCGATATTGGCCGGTGCCTTTATTGCAATAGGAGCGATTTTTTGTACCACCGTGCTTGCGGGCACCTCTTCTCTGGCGTATGGAGTCGCTCGCTTGCTGGGAGGATTGGTTTTTACGACGGGTTTAATTTTGGTCGTCGTGGGTGGTGCTGAACTATTTACTGGTAATAACCTGATTGTCATGGCGTTTGCCAGTGGCAAGGTGAGCTTTGGTGCACTCATGCGCAATTGGGTTATCGTTTACGTTGGCAACTTTGTGGGTTCGGTTGCTACCGCCTATATTATGTTTCTCAGCAAGCAGTATACATTTGGCGCGAATGCCATTGGCATGACTGCGCTCAATATTGGCAATCTCAAATGCGGTTTCGGATTTACTCAGGCGGTAGCACTGGGCATTATGTGTAATGCCCTGGTATGTCTGGCGGTCTGGTTGTGTTATAGTGCCCGAAGCACCGGTGATAAGATTCTCTCAATTATACCGCCCATTGCGGCATTCGTTGCGGCCGGATTCGAGCACAGCGTCGCCAATATGTATTTCGTTCCGATTTCATTATTCGTGAAATATTTTGATCCAGCTTTTTATACTAAAGCCGTTGAAGTAGCCGGCAAAGATTTTTCAAATCTAACCTGGGGCAACTTTTTCGGCGCCAATCTATTGCCCGTAACTATTGGCAATATCATTGGCGGAGCGGCAATGGTGGGCCTGGTTTATTGGTTTGCTTATCTTCGAACCATGAAAAAGTCTTAACAAAGTTCCAGGCAATTTTTAGTCTCAGCTTTACTTTTTTATAGCAAGCTTAAATTTGAACCTGAACCTGACCACTATGATGAGATTGGCGGTCAGGTGCAACTAATGAGTTATTGTACCTGACCCGAATAATTCTTTTACCGCTAAGGCGCAGGGACGCAAAGTTAAAAATGATTGCTTTGAATGCTAAACTTAGTTTTAGATAATGGATCGTTTTCACTCGTAACTTCATTGCGTCTTAGCGTCTCTGCGGTAAGAATTTGTGAAAAAAATAAGCTAACAAGATGAATTAATGTACAATTGATCCCAAAATAATCAGGATTTTCTCATGCAACCTATCAAAGACAATCTGATCAAAATTTTTGAATACGCGCTCAACCAGGAAAAAACGGGTCTGAGCTTTTTCAGCACTTCGTTGGATCGGCTTGGTACGGGCGCGGCAGTCAGCGCCTTTAAAGTGCTGATCGAAGAGGAGAAAAAGCACATCAAATTTATCACCGAAATCTTGAATGACCTGAAGACCACCGGCCAAATCGATAACCAGCGCGTTGAAAATGTGGTCATCCGGGAATCCGATTATTTCAAGCAGCGGGCCCAATCCGAATTGCTGGAGCAATCCATCGAAGGCTCCATGATCCCCGATGTCACGGTGTTCAATACCGCCTGGTTGATCGAGAAAGACCTGAGCGAATTTTATGGTCGGATGGCAAATACGGTGACCGATCAGAAGGCAAAAGATGCTTTGAAAATGCTGTCCGATTGGGAAAAAAGCCATGAGCTGTACTTCAAGCAGTTTCGGGATAAGCTGACGGATGAATATTCAAAGATGCCGTGGGGGGGATAGAGGATGTCCGCATTCCTAAACTTGTAAAGTTTAGGAATGCTATTTTTTTTCCAACGGATAGAAACAACCCAACGGATAAAAAATCTAAAAAAAACATCCGTTGGGTTGTTTTCCGCCAGTCGGCGGATTGGAGAAAATTAATTAAAAAAATTAATCCTCTCATTTTTCATGAATGGCGGATGCGATGAAGTCATCGAAGATCATTTTTTGTTTTGCAATTATTTTTCAAATTGGGTTATCGCTTTCCTGCCGTGCCACAGTGGCACAATCACATCCAGAACGAAAAATAGTAATTGCTGTGAGGGAAGGCGCTCATTGGCAGCATTCGTTTCGGATCATGGGACTGATCAAAGTGACCAATCAGCCGCAGATGGCATTCTGGCTGGAGGATGACGCTGGCAATTACGTCGCGACGCTCTACGTGACTCAGCGGACCGCCTTGCAGGACTGGCGTTCGTCACCGGGTGAGAAAAAGGACAAGATCCGCCGACCTTCGTCTTTGCCAGTCTGGGTTCACCAGCATCAGGCGGGCGGCTTGATGGAGCAGGCTACCTGTACCAGTTGTCACGATCTCCATAAGGCCAAAGAGAAAGCCATCGCTCCGAATTCGGAACTGGCGACCATAACTGGTGCAACGCCCAAATCTGGCTTCACTAAAGAGTGGCACCTGCCCGACGATCTGAAAGATGGGAAATACATCATCAAAGCGGAGATCAATCATTCCAAGGATTTTAATGATTCGTTTAATGAGTCGGCAGCAGAAAACGAGGATAATTATAGCGGCGGGAAAATGGGATCAGGCCAGCCCTCGGTTATCTGGCAAGGGGAATTGCTCATTGGCGATACCCCAGCGTCGACTTCATTGAAGAAAATTGGTCATGGGCAGCCGGCTGGAACAGATGGCAAAATTTATTCGGAGTTGAATGGGTTGGATACTGCCCTGGAAATTGTCGCATCGATAGAAGTGAAATTTTTGCCAGGCAAATAATCAAAGATAGGATGAGCCTGGTTCATTGAATTCAGCAAACTAATATTCATTGTATGGCCATCTCAAAATTATCCAATCTTTCTGGCGATGAGGCGCTGGAGCGATTGCTGGAAGGTAATCAACGGTTTGCGGCGAATAAGACCATTGGACCCCATCGCAGCGAAAGCCGTCGCCTGGAAATCGCGACGGGACAGCATCCCTTCGCGATCATTCTGGGCTGCGTCGATTCACGGGTGCCGCCAGAATTGATTTTCGACCAGGGACTGGGCGATCTGTTCGTCATCCGCAGCGCGGGGCAGGTCATCGATGATGCGGTGCTGGGGAGCATCGAATTTGGCGTGGCAGAGCTGGGCATTCCGTTGATCATGGTGCTGGGGCACAGTAGCTGTGGCGCCGTCACTGCCACAGTGGAAACGCTGGAGAAGAATTTGCCCACCGAGGGATCGATCAGCAAATTGGTCGAAAATATCGAGCCTGCGGTTCATCAGGCGGCCGGGCATGGTCAGGAATTGATTGATGCGGCGGCTCGGATCAATGTCGCACTTGAGATCAGCAGGCTGAACCGATCGCCATTGCTCTCGGCTGCTATGAAAGAGGCAAAATTGAAAATTGTCGGTGCATTTTATGATTTGAGCACTGGTCTGCTCGAAATATTGGATTTGAACAACTGAAACTCCATTTCTTCTTAGTCGGTAAGCCGCTGCGCCCAAGTCGTTCAAAGGCTTTAATCTTTGAAATGTTAATGAAAACGATAGGCGGCTCTTTGATCCGTTGGTTTCATCTATCCGTTGGGGTAATAATAAAATCGAAATAGCAAGGCGATTTTTGTAGTTCTTGAAATGATAAAGCTGTATGGTACTATCGGAAAAATCAAATTATCATAATGGAGGCCTTATCACATGGCTGTATCACCCTCCCCTTATCAAACCGAAGCATCGGAATATGTGCTGAGCGATGAGGTGGTGGCCAAAATCGAGCAACTGGCCGCCCAGTTTCCGCAGCGCAATTCGGCGATGCTCCCGGCATTGCATCTGATTCAGGATCAGTTTGGGTGGATCCCACCGGCGACGATAACGCAATTGGCGCAATTGCTCCACACCACGCCCAATCGAATTTATGGCGTGTTGACATTTTATACCATGTTCAATCTCAAACCGGTGGGCAAATATCATATCCAGGTGTGCCGCAATGTATCCTGCTCATTGTTAGGGGCGAAACATATTATCGAGCATCTCTCCAAAAAGTTGAAAATAAAGCCTGGTGAGACGACAAAAGACAAGAAATTCACCCTGTCACTGGTTGAATGTCTTGGCGCCTGCGGTATGGCACCAGTGATGATGATCAATGATCAGTACTACGAAAATCTGGATGCCAAAAAGGTCGATGCGATTTTGAAATCTTTAAAATAGCGCGAGGCAGACAATAATGATCGAACAGAAGAAAATTCTAACCCGCCATGTCGGCGTCAATGGGATGGAAAAGGTCGACAACTATCTCCGGGATGGAGGGTATGAGGGACTGAAAAAGGCGTTGACCATGAAACCGGCTGACATTGTGGACGAGGTCAAGCGATCGTTTCTGCGTGGTCGTGGGGGGGCAGGATTTCCCACCGGGTTCAAGTGGTCTTTTTTACCCAAAGAGAAGACGAAGCCCCACTATCTCATCTGTAATGCCGATGAGGGAGAACCGGGCACCTTCAAAGACCGGGTCATTATGGAGCATGATCCACTGCTGTTGATTGAGGGGATGACGATTGCCGGTTATGCGATCCGCGCCGAACTGGGAGTGATCTATATTCGTGGGGAATTTCGATGGCTGGCCGAAAAATTGGAGCGAGCGATTGCCAATGCCCGCACCGCCAATATGCTTGGGAAAAATATCATGGGCCAGGGATTCGATTATGACATCGTTGTGATGCGCGGGGCTGGTGCTTACATCTGTGGCGAAGAGACCGCGTTGATCGAATCGGTCGAGGGCAAGCGCGGCCAGCCGCGGGTCAAGCCACCGTTTCCAGCCGGGGTGGGACTCTATGGTTGTCCGACAATCATTAATAATGTCGAGACGTTAGCCTGTATCCCGATTATCCTGCGGGAGGGTGCGGAAACTTTTAAGCTCATGGGGTCGTTCCAGAGTGCAGGTACCAAACTCTACGGTATTTCCGGGCATGTGAATAAACCGGGTGTTTATGAGTATCCGTTTGGAACCAATTTGAAAGATTTAATCGAGCAAGCGGCTGGTGGCATCCGCAATGGCAAAAAGCTAAAAGCGGTCATTCCCGGGGGGCTTTCGGCGACGATTTTAAGAGCTGATGAAATTGATCTGGCCATGGACTTCGATTCCTGTGTGAAGGCAAATACCATGTTGGGGTCTGGAGGCATTATCGTGATGGATGAAGACACCTCCATACCGGAGGTAGCCCTGACGACGGCTAATTTTTATGCGCATGAATCGTGTGGCCAATGTGCCCCCTGCCGGGAGGGAATTTCCAAGATCCAACAGATACTGGAAATGTTGTTAGCTGGCAAGGGACGCCGGGATGATATTGAGACAATTTTGAAGATTAGCCGATCGGTAAATGGTGCAACGTTATGCCCGCTGGGGGATGCCGGCGCGATGGCGATTCAGGGGATGATCCTTAAATTCCGTGACGAATTCGAGGCATTAGCCAATTAATGTGGAGGAAAACATGGCTAAGAAGATATTGATAATTGACGACGATATCGATTTCAGGGAGCAGGCCAGGGTAGTTCTGGAGTCTCAAAATTACGAGGTGCTGGAGGCCGATAGCGGTGCCGCGGGCTTGAAGCTGATCAAGGAGCAACACCCCGATTTCATTTTGCTGGATGTGATGATGGAGGAGGTTGATACCGGCGTAAAATTGGCCGATGAGATCGCGGCGCTGCACATCACAGCGCCGGTGGTGATTTTGTCCTCTTTTGCCAATGCGGCCCAGCAAATTTTTGATACGATGGCCGTGCCCGTGAAAGAATATCTGCAAAAGCCGCTCAAAGCTGATGAGTTATTAGCCATGGTTAAAAAATATACCAAATCTGAGTAGCGGCATTGTCTAAAACGCACTACTCTTTTGTCGGAACAGTGTCGGGTGTTCGATGGACTCAATTAGCGACTCCATGATAAGCACCCGATATTTTTTTATAGGGGGAATCGATTGGAAGATGCTGCCGCTGCTTTGACGTTTGCTCGAACG
>CAZYNP010000011.1:51076-116347 GCA_964647995.1 uncultured Cytophagia bacterium | reverse complement strand
TGTTCGGCAATGACTCTCGTCGGCGGCAGCGTGGTGTAATCGGCGATGTAAGCGGTATATTTGCAACGGATGTTGTATTTCAGGCTGATGTCAATATCGAGTTTCTTCAACGAGTCAGTTTCGCCAAAAACGGCAATCTGCCGCTCGATCTCATCGATCATCTCCTTGGCCCAGATGCTTTCGGCAAATTTGTTTTGGGGATTGGCATTGGCAAAATCTAGGTAGAAATCGTAGGCCTGAATGCCGGTGGCCGAATAGCCCGCAATGGAAAAGGCCGATTTCACCGGCAAATGATAGCGACCGGTAAGGAAGAAACGAAAACCACGGTAAATTGAGGGAAATTTCGCGGGCAATATGGCGTAGGCTTCGCTCAGGCCAAACTCGAACCGGGTATCCAATAAAACGGGCTGGTTGATTTGGCTAAATACTCGCTGGATTCCGGCCAGTAGATTATCGCTCTCGTTGAGGTAGGTAACAAAACCATAGTTTCTCAACGCGACCAGCTCCAACTTGGCGCGGTCCAAATCTTCGCCAATCCCAACACAGAATATCCCGGCGTTGAAAGTATTTTTGCTCTCGACAGCATTGGGATCGATCACTGAAAAGCCATCGGTAAACAATAGAATCGAATTGCAAAGTTTTTTGTCCTTGAACAGTGATAATGCTTGATACAGGGCGGATTGCAGATTCGATCCGGCTGCGGTTCGAACAGCGGAGAGATAGGTCTTGGCAGCCTGAACGTTAGCCGGCGTCGCTGCCATGAGCTGATCGCTGTAAAGACTTACGAAGTTGTTAAAAATGACGATGTCAAAATATTCATCTTGTTTTAGCATCTCCAGGCATCGGCCGATGGCTTCTTTGCTTTGTTCCAGTTTGGCGCCGGTCATGCTGGAAGAGTTGTCCAGCATAAAAACGACCCGTTTCTTCAATAGCCTGGTCGTGTCCACGTCTTCGGCGGGATTGATCATCAGCACAAAATGCCCATCCATGGTATCGTTCGCCACCGGATAGAAATCGACGCCCAGGTCGCGATTGGGAATTTTGTAGGTAAAAACGAGATCTTGGTTCAAATAGGTCTTTGAGTGGTTAAGCTCCACGGTAACATGGCGGCGCTCCCTTAATCGAGTGGTCCAATTGGTGTGACTGGTAATGCCAAAGGCATCAATATCGCTGTTGGCAGTGACATCGAAAGTGGCGGATAATAAATCCAGCGGGTAGGTGACAAAGTCCTGGGTGTTCAACGGAAAGCGATAGGTCAACTCACCATCGAAATAGGAGCAGAGGCTAATATAATGCAATTGCACCTTTTGAATGCCGCCGGCGGGAATGTTTTGCAAGAAGACCTTGATCCCATTCCGCCCGATATAGGCGTTGATCCGCGCGGCGACACCGCCTTCACCCGTGCCGGGATTCACCGCCTGCTCCTTCACTTTCAGTACCGCTCGGTAGCAAACATTATTATACCAGTAAAAAAATGCCGTTGCTCGCGCATCGGGCGGCAGGGGAAACGAATAGACCGCGTTGGTGGGTTGCTGCCATTCGTTCACAAATTCCTGATACACCGCAGTTTCGGCAATTTGCCCTGTTATCCGAACCTCGATTTTGGTCAGGCGGTGGCGCAATAACTCCTTGGGATAGGCGGGATCCGCTGGTCGTAGCAGACCGTCCGCCAGAGCATTGGTCAAAGATGCCAGAATAGCTGCAAAAATGAAGGTCGAGTATTTTCGTAGCATGGTTTGGGCCTCCTTTCACTTCATATAGATAATTTTGGTGGTTTTGCTTTGAATAAAGCGTCCCTTTTTATCGGTGATTCTCAAGCGGAGAAAATACGCACCTGCCGATACCTCCTGGTCAAATTGGTTGCGCGCATCCCACTCGACAACGTGCCGGATCGACGGGGATTTCAGATCAAAGGTGCGGATGCATTGGCCCAGGATATTGTAGATATCAATCGTGCCATGGGCTTCCTCCTCCAGATCGACGTAAATGCGAAGCACCGGATTAAAGGGATTGGGATAGCAACTGAGCGCTTTTACAAGCAGCTTGTTTGAGTTCGGATGTTGATATTGGGCATAGGCACAGCCGCCGAGACCGGCGTAATGGATTTCCAGCTTGATCTGGTTGCTACCCTGAACGGCACCTGGCGAGGTATAGGTGAGCAGATATTTATTGAACTCTCTCAGCCGGCTGATCTCCAGCAGAATATCCCGGAAGTTGCCGTAAATATTATAGAAGCTACCGCCGGTTGGCTCAATGATGGGATTGTACCACCCGGTTTGATAGGCCTGGTTGCCTATCGCATGAACCACGATATCTTTGAGCAAAAGTTCCTGAATAACCTCCTGGCGGCCGCGGTGAGTCACGTTATCATTCTCATGATAATTGGCATCGGTGATCCAGATGAAAATCCGCTTGGCCGAGTTCCGAAATAAATATTGGGTGGCCCGAAAAAGCGCATCCAGGGAATTTTCGGGACCATCGCCGCCGCCATGGGCATATTGCTGGCCGATGAGGTTCTTGAACCGCACGGGATCGTTGGTGAATTCGTAAACATTTTCGATGACGTCCAGGAAAGTAACCAGGCCCAGTCGGTAATCGATGCCTCTGGCCGTGAGGCTATCGGTAAATTCCATGATATTATTTTTCACCTTGTTGATTTCTTCGCTCATGCTGCCGGTCACGTCGAGCACAAAGATGATGTCGGCCATGTTAACGCCGCCGGTAGTGTCTTTGCCCAGCGTAAAAGTCCTGATGCGCGTTTCGTTCTCATACAGGAACAAGTTTTCTGGCGCCAGGCTCAATAATTTTTGCCCGGTGGCTTGCACTTCAGCTTCAAAGATAATTTGAATCCTGGGAAATGCGGTAGTGATCAAACTGTCGATAGTGCAAACCAATCCGGTATCCGAGAGCGGGATCGCCGGCACGTACACCGGCTGCGTGAGCTGATCCAGCACCTGGCCATTCTGCTCCAGCCAGACCGACAGTTCAACAATGTTGTCTTCCAAAATTTCCCGGGATTGCAAGGGCACCTTTTGGTAGGTGCTGCCTTTGGTGGGTACGGTAAGCAAGTAATTGGACGAGCTACTGGATAATTCTGGCGGAAATTGAAACTTGAGTTCCACATTGTTTTGGTTGCTCCCGGTCAAATTGGCGATCTCCACGAAGGAATCAAATGCGCGTGGAAATAGCAAATTATTTTCCAGTGACAGGAATGCGGGCACATCCCAGCGCATGAACAAACGCGAACCAAAATCAGGTGGTTGCAACTCGAACGAAATGGTTTTGGCGATTGTCGCACCGGCGGGAACCGATTGTTCCTCCCAGACCATTTTCAGGACCAGGTCGTACAACTTTCGCAGATTCGAAGGTGAAAAATGGGGCTGGTGATCTTGATAGATATCTTTCCAATTGGCGATGATCAACCGATCGGGTAGGGAATTGCCAGAGACCAGGCTTAGTTTCAGACCTTCCCATTTTCCTCTCCGTTCCTTGAGCTTCAACCGAGTCGGGATGGCGTTGCCCATCAACATGGTATCCCGCACCACGTCCTGATTGTCCAGCGTCACGCAGCCATCGCCACGGTTGCCCAAACCGGCATCGAATACCAGTCCCAAGCCAAAAGTATGCGGCCGTGAATCGAGGTTGCGGAGTTCGATTCGGGCCGCGACTTTTTGGCCGTCTTCATCCGAGCTCAGGGTAAAGGTGAATTGCCACCAATTGGGAAGCACGTAGCTTAGTATTAAGCTGTCGTTCTGGCGCTGTGGCGAGGATTCCAGGATTTGAAAAAAGGTGTCAATTTTGCCCCAGGTACCATCGATCGCCACGATGGGATAGGAGGTCAATGCGTAAGGATGGCCGTAGGTGATGCCGCAGTGGTCATCCAGGCTACCGGTGGAGAGTCCTCCATGGATACCCAGCGTAAAATAGCCGCCCTGGATGAGGGTAACTTCGCCTATCGGTTTGATAAGCTGTTGTCCCTCATAGCCAATGCCAGCGGTTTTTGATAGGGTGTGGGCTGCGCCGACGGTCGCAATATCGAATTTCGATTTGTCCCAGGCGCCCACTGATGTAGAAAGCGAGAAGACCAGCAACGAAACGAGTAGCAATTTGTTCATAAAGCCTCCTTTGTTAATTGATTAGGTGAAAGACAGTGGTTTACAAACCGAATTCAAGCAAATGCAGTGCCATGGGAAAATCGAAAAAAGTGAATTATTCTTGGCAATTTCTAATATTTGGTATATTAGGCAATTGAGTCATGAGAAAAAATCATTTTGGTTGGTTATTACAAAATGTATGCTGAGAAAAAGATTCGCAGGAGTGCATTTTTTGCACAGTCAGGGAATGAAACGGAAATCGTTTCGCCAATTCAAACGTGGCTTAAAAAGCAATGAACTGCCGTTAGCATCGGTCTCGATGCAATTAACGCAAGCCGAAACCGATGCCAATGGCATCAGAAATGGATTAATGGCTTCGGGAATTGCCGGCTCCACTCCCGCCCCTAAATCCCCACGCTGATGGTCGGGCTAAATAAATTGCATCCAACAGGAAAATGAGTGCACCGGGAAAAGCGCTAATTCCGGAGTTCCTCCACCAGCCAGGCGAATGCGTATTATAGTCGACGCAGGCTGATGAAAGTATTTTCGATTACCAAAGGCAATTGTCCTGGAACAGGGTTGGTATCCTGGATGCGTTGCGGCGAATGGAATGCCCGCCAGACTGTTAGACGGCGATCGCATCGGCCCGCCATTGGAAGCTGAACGAAATAGGAAACGTGGCAGGGCTAATTCGGAAATCGTACCGGAATCAGAAGGCAAGCTGAAGCGCCAATTGCCATTTTTGATCCTGCCAGAGCACGGAAACCGGACGATAGCTCGGCTTGGGTTGGCCGAGCAGCGCGTCCAGAAATGAGTACAGCCAGATACTTCCGGTGAGGATCGCAGCGCTATTTCTCGCTTGATACAATTGATTGTATCGGTGGTATTTGTCCTCGATTTGAACTGGCTCAGTGGCCTGCAAATATTTGGTATGGGCCTGCTTTTGTAGCCAGTGGAAAATACCCGTTGTCAGCGCGGCAGTGGCTGCTGCGGTTGCCACAACATAGCCCTTGGGAAGATCATTTTTATAAAATTGCCCCCAGCCTGGCAGCAATAGCGAGCGCCAGGCGGCGGCCGGTCGCGGGTCCTGGATCAGGAGATAGCGATAACTCGCCGACGGTTCCCCGGCGGTTGGCTTTGGTTTAAACACATATTTTGATTTTATATCATTAAAGGCTTGAATGATCTTGGGAGAAACGATCACCGAATCCAATTGGGTCGAGCGGTCGATGGACAGCGCTTGCTCGAACTGAATCCTGGCCTCTTGAACGTAGCCATCAATAAACGCGATCACGCCCAGGATCTTGTGGGTCTCCAGCAATTCTATTGGTGTATAGGCGCTATAATTAGCAACTATCTCGCGTCCAATTTTTTCGGCCAGCTTATAATCGAGCTGTTGGAATGCCTGCACCATTTGCTCGTATTTGGCCTGAGGATGCTGCGCCCAGGCGCCTACCGTCAGGCAGCAGCAAAGGATAAAACCTAAGAGTTCTTTTTTGATCATGGGTCGATCTTCGGAATTTTATGCCAGGAAATTGTCAAAGAAAAAGGCCATTTTCTCGTGCGAGAATTATTCCCACTCTTCACTCATGGCGGCCAATTAGCTATGTGGTCGGCCACGAGGGAAGCTATTTGACATAACTTAATTTTATAACGGGACTGCGGAAACGACCCGCCACCAGTTGCGCCAGATAAACACCGGCCGCTACGGGGTGACCGCTATCGTCGCAGCCATTCCACTGCAGCCGATGATCCCCCGGAGCCAGGGAATGCAGGGCAAAACGACGGACCGGTTTGCCCAACAAATTGAAAATCACCAATTGCAAATCGGGCTCAGCTCGTGCGAGCTGAAAATCAATGGTAGTAACAGCATTGAACGGATTGGGATAGTTCTGCCAGAGCTGATGTTGCTCGGGTATGGCAAAAGAACGATCGGGCTCAACGACTGCCGTGCCTGCCGGGCCGAGTTGATTGGCTGCTTTTAGAACTTTGAAATTTGCATCCATGCCGCCAAAAATATAGAGCCGATCCTGATAAACGACCGAAGTAAAGCCAGCCAACGGTGTGGGCAATTTCAAGTTAAATTGAGCCCACTTATCCTGCTCCGGCTCGTAAAGCTCGATGGTATCGGTGAAAAATCGCTGGGTTGAGGTGGTATCGAGAAATCGGATGCCGCCCAGGACATAGATAATGTTTTGCACGGTGACCGCTGAAAAATAGAATCGGGGACTGGGCAGGCTGTGGCGTGGCTCGCCGCCGATGTTTGTGGCAAAGCGTTCCACGACATCCAGGTCTTTATCAAAACGCAAACCTCCCAGCGTGTAGACATATCGGCCCACCACCAACGACTGCATCAGAAATCGAGGGGTGATCAAGTGCCATGATGATGCTTCTTCCCATTCTTTTTCCTCGGCATTCCAATATTCAATATTGTCGATTGGTGCCGGAAAAAAACCGGTAAGACTCAATCCGCCAATGGCATACAATTTTCCTTCAAAGACAACTGCATTGAGGCCTTCCCGAACGTGGCGCAGCGGAGCAAACTCCTTCCAACTGTTCGAAACCGAATCGAAAAACTCCACCGAATTCAGAATTTGGCGTTCATTATGCCCCCCCAGCACGAAAATGGTATCTCGATAGACCGCCGCGGCGGCATTGAATCGCGCATGAATCAACGGCGGTATATTGGAGTCCCACTGCCCTGTCATCAGATCAAAACATTCCACGCTATTCAATGATGTCCCAAGCTGGCTTTTACCACCGATGTTCCAGACCCGGCCATGATACAAAACGGCGCAATGCCCAAACCGCGGGGTTGGCATATCCGGAAGGGACTGCCACACCTCCCATTGGGCGTAATTGGCGGCTGCGCTGCCCAGCAATAACGTGATGATGATGAGTAATTTTTTCGTGCTCATATTGACACTATCCTATTTGGCTGCCAGATATTGTTTGCAGTGTCGGTCGATGGCGCACTTTCCCGGGCGGACCTACTTTCGCCCCATTTGCTTCTGCCGTTGCGTTTCTCGTGCTGCCTGCGAGCGGATTGGCTGTTTGAAAAGATCATAATAATCATTTTTTAATCTGAATTCTTTAACATTTACTTTTATGCAGTGGCCTGGCGCTCTCTCTTATCCTGGTCGCCAGCCAGTCATTGATCAAATACAGTCAAAAAACATGCCAGCATGTTATGGCTTCTGCAGATGAATTTCCTTCCGCAGCGTTTCGCCAATGGCGACGTAAAATTGTTCGGTTACATTTTTAAGGGCTGGATGTCGTATCATAAGTCGATGATTTCCAGGCGCCAGGATAAGCTGTCGATTCAGCGGACTGACGTCAATGGAATCCCCATCGATCCAGATTTCACCCCAGGGAAAGATCGACAATTCCAGATACCCCACTTCCTGCCATAAATTCATGTGAATTTTTTGCACAGCTTGCTCCGAAATGATTACACTTTTTCGGATCTGTGGAAAGCCCGGCGAACGAAATTCCAACTCCAGGGGATTGGGCGATAATGCCAATGCCAGTGTGCAGGGAGTGACCCCCACCGAATCGCCTGATTGGAATATGACTGCGCGCGGATCGCTTGTGACCAGCAGCGAGACTCTATCGCCGGCTTCGGGGATTGGTAACGTATCGCTGGCAATCCTTTCGCTAACGTGGTTGGCGGCAGGGAGGCCCGGTGCGTTTCGTTTCGATCCCTCATTGTTCCCGGAATCAATCGGAGCATCCTGTGCCACGGGTCGATCGAATTTATTGTTCGTCATGGCTGCAGTAGAATCGGCAGACTGCAAGGAAACGCCATCACCAGCGCTCATCATCCGAATAACGAACAAAATCACCAGCAGCAGTGCCACGGGCGCCAATGCCCAGGCCGAACGCCAGCGCCGGGGACGTGGCGGCGGCGCCTGACCAACTACTGGCGTTACAGGCGCTGGCCGTGGTTGATACGCGGCGGGTGCTTGCAGAAATTTCGTCAGGGTACTGGCATCGACCTTACTGCCCAGTGCAAGGCTCAGGTCTTGCAATGCATCCCACAATTCGTGAGCGGATGAAAAGCGATCTTCGGGACGTCGGCGCATCAACTGGCTCACAATCCGAACCAGCGGTTCGGGAATACCGGGCTGAATCGTGAGCACAGGCAGCGGCGTCAAATTCACGATGCGATTGAACACGGTTTGTATCTCGGCGGCCCGAAATGGATTCTCGCCGGTCAGCATTTCGTAACCCACCACTCCCAGCGAATACAGATCGCTGCGATAATCGACGGTTCCTTCCAGCACCAATTCTGGCGGCACATAAGCCGGCGTGCCTTGAATTTGCAGTTGCGCCTGCTCCATGGTAGTCGAGAAGCCGAGGTCTCCAAGCTTCACAGCACCCTGATCGGAAATAAAAATATTTTCCGGTTTGATATCCTGATGGATCAATCCGTTGTTGTGAATGCTAATCAAGCCCAGGGTTACCTGCTGGAGAATGTACAAGCAGATGTCCCAGGGTAGCGCAACCTGCTGCTGCAACAATTCAGCTAAGGTTGGTCCCTCGATAAATTCCGTGACCAGGAACGGCACGCCCTCCTCGAATCCCAGTTCATGCACCGTAATCACCTGCGGCGATCTAATTTTGGCCAGCACCAGTCCCTCTTGTTTGAAACGGGCTACCAACTCCTGGTCGTGCCCCAGGTCGGGATGCAACTGCTTCACCAGGACGATGCGCTCCAATTCTGGCTGCAAGGCCTTGTACACCCGAGTGATCGGCCCATCCTGAAGCTGGGTGAAGAGTTGATATTTACCGATCCGGTTCATCCTCCCACTCCTTCAGTCGATAGTGCAACCAGCGACGGGAAACCCCCAGTTGCTCCGCGGTTTTGGATATATTGTTATTGTTTTCGGCCAAAAGTTTTTGCACCAGTTGTTTCTCGAAGTCCTTGAGGGACATTTTCTCTGGCAATTTGATTTCGGTTTCGGGCAATTGCAAAACCTCGGGATGAATGTAGACATCTTTGGTCAAAATCAACGCCCGCTCGATGGTATTTTCCAGTTCCCGCACATTGCCAGGCCAATGATAGTGCGTCAGGCGCTGCATCGCTTCGGGCGTAAATCCCTGGACGGTCTTGCCCGATTTGGCTGCGTATTTATCCAGAAAATAATGCGCCAGCAGCGGAATATCTCCCTGCCGCTGACGCAACGGCGGCAGGGAAATTTTGATCACATTCAGACGATAATACAGGTCTTCGCGAAATAGCCCAGCTTTGACCAACTCCTCCAGATTTTTATTGGTGGCCGCAATGATGCGAACGTCCACCTGGCGCAGGTAGGTCTCGCCGATGCGCTTCACCTCTCGTTCCTGGATGACCCGCAGCAGTTCCGACTGGATTTTGAGCGATAGGTCGCCGATTTCATCCAGGAAAAAAGAGCCGCCATCCGCCGCCTCGAATAATCCCTTCTTATCAGTCAGCGCACCGGTGAATGCGCCTTTTTTGTGACCGAACAGTTCACTTTCCAACAGATTTTCCGGCAATGCGCCGCAAAACAGGGCCATGAATGGTCGGTCTTTTCGAGAGCCATTATAGTGCAGCGCCCTGGCCACCAACTCCTTGCCGGTGCCGCTTTCGCCCAATATCAACACCGTGGCATCCGAATCGATGACGCTATTGATGATTTCGAAGACCTGCTTCATGGCCGGGCTGCGTCCGATAATCTCTTTATAGCCATGCACGTCCCGAATCTGTTTTTTTAGCTGACGATTTTCTTCTCGGAGCGAGGCATATAACTGGGCGTTCTCGATGGCGATAGCAGCTTGATGGGCAAAGGCGCTGATGAAAGGCAAATTTTCTGCTTTGAAGCCTGCTCGTTTTTCGGTGCTATCCAGATAGATGGCGCCAAGCGGCCTGGTTTTGAGCGTTAGCGGTACCGCTGCGATGGACTGGATTCGCTGGATGCGAATGCTGTTGGCGTTTTGAAAGCGATCATCCAGCAGCACATCATAAGAGATAACCGGCGTCCCTTTTTCCAGCACCTCCCGCAGCACGCTGTTGGAGATATCGCTCATATCGTTAACCTGCTCGGGCGAAATATTATGGGCCACCTTCAGGGTCAGCTTCTGTTCGTGATCCCGGGTGAGGATGAAGCCACGTTCCGCGCCCAACACGTCCATGGCGATGCGCAAAATATTCTGCAGCAGTGGCTCCAGGTCCTGCAGCGTGTTTATCTCCTGGCTGATTCGAGATAGGGCTTGCAATGGATTTTGAAGGTCCTGGGTCGTTGGATTCATGACGATTAGCCCCCTACCTGAAATGTAGCCCGAATGGAACTGCTCCAGTTCCCAAATTCATCCACCACCGAGATCGTCCACAAATAGGAACCTGGCCGAAGCGCCTGGATGACCTGATATTCCAATGTGGTGGCTGGCAGATTGGAAACGCTTAATGACAACTCAAACAAAATCGGATCGATGATGCGATAGACTTCCAGCCGAAACGCGAATGGGAATGGCAACTGGATAGCTTTCCATTTGAATAATGGCTTATTGCTAACCAGTGCCGAACTACGAGGTGACTCAATGATTGGCTCCTGGTCGATCACCCGCACCAGGAAAAACGGGCCAGCCTGACAGACTTGACCGACGCGATCGGTGAGCTCGATGAAAACGGGGTGCCCCAGCATGGCTTCGACGTCGGCGACCGGCAGATCGCTGGGCAGCAAGCGCGTTTGATAATAGCCAATTCTGGTCGTGGGGGGCAAAGTTGCCTTTATATCGAAATCGGGAATTAGCATCGCTACGGAATTGATATCTCCAAAGCCATCCGGATCAGCGACTTTTGCCTGACAGTCGATCAACTGGGAGGGCTCGATGGGAAAGGATTCATGAACGTAACCGGTAATCAGCCGCAGGCTGTCCAGGTGTGGCAGACCGTCGAGAAAGAAGGTAAGTGAGATGGCGCGCGTCGATTCCACCTGCACCGTTGCCGAGTCGGCTGCATAGCCGAGCGCATTGACCTTGATGGTGTAAGTGCCCGGGGCGATGTTGGCAAACGAAAAGGCACCGTCGCGATCGCTCCAGGCAGAAAGTTCCAGCGGAAAAACGGTCAGACGTGCGGCCGGCAGCGGTTTGAACGGCGCATAATAGGTGTAGACGTGGCCATCGATCCGTCCGGTATTTTGATACTGGCTTGACTTTGGATCCAGCGGATTATCGCGATCGGCGTCATTGAAACAGGCAGCGAACGCCATCGCCAGGATAATCAAACCGACAATTGTTCCCCTCCGCCACATGAAAATTGCCTTTCATTTGCGGTATTCTCAACAATGAAATGATTGAAATCGTGACTATAATATATGATTAATTAAATAAAAGTCAAGCAAAATTCAGTTAACGTCTGAATCGTTTTGGCTGGTGTCATAACTGCTTAGGGCGAAATGATACCTGCGATAAGTATGCTGGCCGCGTTGCAGCGATATGGTCATCATGTTTGATGAATTCAGTTGGCAAACAAAGCGATTCCAGCGGCTGAATGATTTTTTAAAAAATCATGGGTGCACTGGAAAAAGCGCTAATTACACCTCCCGTGAGTTGATGGATCTGCAAGTCTGCTGGCTGAGGTAAAATCATATCCGTCGGCCAACCACCGTCGTCGAACCAGGATCTGTTTAGCCAAAAAAATAAAAACAAACGAAGTGCCTGGTGCAAATTTTCATTTAAAGCGAAGCTATGGTAAACGAATTCGATAAAAAATATCAGCTATCTCGCTATGCGAATATGTTAGAAATCTAGCTAATGTCTTTGTGCCAGCGAGCCGATGTGGCATGAAACATATCTAAATACACCATTTCATAATTTCTGTTAGAGTTATTAAAAGCTTTACAGCTTAATCCGATTCGGCTGAAATATTCAAAGCGAGAAGGAATTAAATTCACCATTACCAAAGTTCGGTTTAATGGACCAACTCCATTAGACCTTATTAACCTTAGTAGCCTAAGATGATCCACTGATGCGAAACCTTATTTGCTTATTTTCTTTTAAGGAATATTCCCGATAAGGTAATAAGGTTCGGGCGGTCCTGGGCCGACCTGGTTACTAAGGTCAATAAGTTTTTATCAGCCAGGGGAATGGATCAAATCCGATGGACCCTGTTGAATTTGGTACACCATTTCATAATTTCATGCGGGAGCATTTTAGGATTATCACGCCAACTCCATCCCATGAAGTTGAAATAGTCAAAGCCAGCAGGAATTGATCCTGCTACGCGGGATGTTATTTTTAATAGTCGGACGTTTTCAAATCCTATACGGATTTTTGAAATCATGCACTCAGTTGAGGCCCAACGCCGGCTGGCGGATGAAAGCAATTAGCCCAAATTGGTGCGCCTGTTGATGGAAGGGCAACGCCTTGTTACAGCAGACATGAGAATTATAGGGCCAATTTTCGATGCTCAATCGGCCATTGGCGGAAGCTGGCGGACCAGGACTTCAGCAAGATGACGCGTCAGGATTCGGTAAGCCGGGCGATAAGCTTGTCGATATGCCGGCGAGTGGTGCTGCGCCGGGTAATTTTCGGCTTGCACCTTTTGATCGAACTGTACCAATTGCTGCGCGTCAAATGGCAATTCATGCCGGAGCACCGCCTGCTTGAAGGCATTCCATAACTCCAGAAAGTCAGCCAGAGAACCGGTCACGGATTGTGCGGATTTTTGCAGCGCATCAAACAACACGGTTGGCTTGCCCTGCCGAAATTTGTAGGGCCGGAGGTTCAGCCGAATAACGGCGCCGGAAAGGGAGATGGTTTCAATCAGCGGCTCATCAGCGGCAGGGGTAACTGCCTCGAATTCCTGAAAGAGCGTCTGGCGGGCGTGAGCCAAATCTGTTAGCAGATGCTCTCCCCCAAAAATACCTTGATAGATGAGTTTATAAGCATCTTCAATTCCCAGCAAAGGTCGTGCTTCAAGCTGGCGTCGCATGAAATCAATGAATGGTTTGGAACTGATCGCTGGCATTTAATTTTTCCCTGTTCGGTTCAATCGACCATCTGATCAAAGATAGTCAATCCATCTCACATCATCAAGCAATTTTTGAATTAACCAATAAATTTAGTGGTTCGCATTGACTGCAGCGGCGGGATAGGTCGTCCCTGCCGCCAGTGTCGAATCCAGCGACCGGCAGTCAGCGCTTATTTGTGGGGACTAAAATCCCGGCAGTATTGCATCCGAAAATTTGCTTGACATTAATGGTTTTTCTGGTTATAATGGTAGCAAAATAATGACCGCCTGGCAGCAAAAGACGCGATCAATGGATCGACAGCAAATCCTGCCGGCAGATAGCGAATGACCATTTTGGGAAAGGGTGGGCTATGCGCCTGGAAACTTTTGCCATGGAACGATATCAATCCACCTGGGAAAATATCGTGGATTACAATCTTTCAGAAAGCGGGGTTCATCCGTTTACGTTGAGCGAATTTTTGACAGCCGAGCAACTGACGGAGCTAAGCCAGATTCGGCTAGGCTACAATCAAACCAATGGCAGCGAAGCGCTGCGGGAGGCTATTGCCAGCCTCTATCCGGGGGCAACCAGTCGCAATGTGCTGGTTACCGCTGGCAGTGCCGAGGCCAATTTTCTGGCAATCTGGCGGTTGCTGGATTCCGGGGATGAGATAGCACTCATGCTACCCAACTACATGCAGATCTGGGGAGCGGCGCAGGCTTTCGGTGCGCTGGTGCGACCGTTCCATCTGATTCCCGCAGGGAAATCCTGGCAACTGGATGGCCAGGAATTGCAACAGGCGGTGACCACCAAAACCCGGTTGGTGGCCGTGTGCCATCCCAATAATCCTACGGGCGCTCAACTATCGGCAGCAGAGATGGACATGATTTGCCAGGCTGCGGCCCGCTCCAGAGCCTGGATTCTATCTGATGAGGTTTATCGGGGAGCCGAGCGCAGCGGCGAATTGACGCCAACGTTCTGGGGTCAGGCCGAGCAAGTGATCATTACGGGTGGCTTATCCAAAGCCTATGGTCTGGCCGGATTGCGAATTGGCTGGCTGGTTGCTCCGGCTGAACTCATCGATCAATTGTGGGCTTACCACGATTATACCACGATTTGCGCTAATCCTCTCAGTGATTTTCTGGCGCAATTGGCGCTGAATGCCACAACGCGTGCGAAAATTTGGCAGCGCACCCGGCAAATTGTGAGGTCCAATTATCAGATTTTGCAGAATTGGCTGCAGCGTTTCCCTGGGTTATTTGAATGGATTCCGCCGGCGGCCGGTGCCATTGCTCTGGTTCGATATCAGGCGAATTTGAAATCGCTGGATTTGGTTACCTGCTTGCGCGAGCAGCAGAGCGTGCTCATTGTGCCTGGCGTGCATTTTTTGATGGAAAACTATCTGCGATTTGGTTTCGGTAGTCCCGCAGATTATCTGACCTCGGCCCTGGAGCGCTGTGCGAAATTTTTCGATGGTATTCAGTAGGCCGAGACCCAAAATGCCTGGACCAAGCGCAGTTGATTGCCATCGTATCGATCGCGTGATTTGTGCAGGATGATTTAGGCAGAATGATTGGTAACACAATGATGTTGGCAGGATGACTTTAACCATTCTGCTGTAAATTATTCTGCAATCTATTATCCTGTTTTCGACAGGGCGATTGCCATTATATTCAGCTATTAGAATGCCTGGGGCAGCAGGATGATTGAATTATTCTGCTAAGGGCGGAGTGAGAATTATATGCTTTGTCATTGCAGGCTGAGCAACCAGCGGAATTTCCAGGGGGATTCGGTAGGGGAAGATGGGCTCAAATTGGGGTGACTGAGCCAGAACGGAAAATCGATCCGCAGCGTTTTCTGTTTGCCCAGGAATTTATGGTAGAATCGAACGCCCACCCCGGCATCGACCAAAAAACGCTCAGCAATGGGCGAATTCCATGTTCGGCCGGCATCTAAAAATAACGCCAACGTAATTCCCTGAAACCAGCGCTCTATCGCTTGGGGCAGAACGGTGTGGGCATTACGATAGAGGATTTCGACATTCGTGGTCAGCAGACTGCCGGCGGTCAATGGCATTGTTTCAGCAATCACTTTGGTGAGGTAGCCTCGCAAATTGCCATCGCCCGGCAAATGATAGTGTGCCTCCGGCGGCACGGCGCCAATCGAACTCAGATAAAAATAGCGAAACCGCTGTTGGGGGTTTGCCTCGGCAATCCAGAACCGAAGTTGCCGCGGCAGTTGTTCGCGCGCAGCCGAGGAATAGCCAGCAAAGGTTCTGACCCCGAACCGCCAATGCTTGAACTGCTGCCCCAATTGAAATTTATATTCCAGCGAGAAACGGTGATAATTATAGTCGCTCTGCCAGAGCCGATCGGCAATTTGACCGATAATTTCGACGTTGGACTCGGGCAGCAGGTGGCTGCAGTTGGACCGATAACTTAGATAAAATCGGTTCACATTGCCTCGGTCCCATTCGCGGATTTTGATTTTGCGGTCATTTATTTCGTAGCGACGGAAGGCGTAGCTGGCGTCAAAAAGCTGCTGGTGGATAAAGCCGAAATAGAAGGCACGAAGCCTGGGACTGGCGAATTGTTCATAAAAATTGTAGTTGAAACTGAGTTGCAATTCACTGCGGCCTTCAAATTTTATGGCCGACAAATGGCCCCAAAGATTTCGATTGATGAACTCTATGGGCGTGGAATAACCAAAATTGAAATCCAATTCTCGCGATTTAACGCCGTACCAGAGATAATTGCGGGTAATATAATAACGATTCAGGTAGCTTCCCAATACATTGAGCCCAATTTTAAAGCCATCGACATCATTATACCAGGCGCGCGGCCAGAAAAATACGCTATAAGCTTCGCGGGGCAAATAGTACATGCTCGGAAAATCGGGATAGAGATACGCCTGGACTCGAAGCCGGCCGTTATTCAAGCGATTTTGATCCAAAATCATATCATCGGGGTCGAGGTGAACCGCCTTCACCTTGTGCTGGGTAGTAAGACGGTAAATGTTCGTGGTCGCCGGGCCAAACCAGCGCTGTTTAAAAGTCTCCCCGTTTTCAGTGACAATCATGGCATCGAAAGGCGCAATGCCATTGCCGAGTCGCTGGACGACGACCTCAGTTTTCCAGGCATTTTCATTGATTTGGTGAGAGGCGACTCTGGC
This sequence comes from uncultured Cytophagia bacterium, assembly GCA_964647995.1. Lineage (GTDB taxonomy): Bacteria > Zhuqueibacterota > Zhuqueibacteria > Thermofontimicrobiales > Thermofontimicrobiaceae > Thermofontimicrobium_A. The sequence goes on along the minus strand of CAZYNP010000011.1, from coordinate 100,107 downwards.
GCAAGCGTAATCGATTCTGGGCGTATCGTGAAGCCATTGCTGAAAGAACCAATCCAGATCCTGCTGTGCAACCTGTTCACAAATTGCCTGCAGTCGTTGCCCATTGACATGCTTGTATTTCCAGCGCTGATAATAGGTTTGTAAAATCGTGGTGAAGTTTTCAGGACCAACCATGTGCTCCAGCATAGCGAAAAAACGGGTGGGTTTGACGTACACATTATAGGAATACCGATAAAGATTTTTTAATTTGAAGGCCGGGGTGGCCAACGGCAGGTCGAAGCCGCTGTAAAAATAGGAATAGAGCGAATTGAGCTGAATGGCCTGAGGTGAGCAGGCCGGGAATTGTCGTTTCAGGCCGGCAATATCGAGGGCCGGAGCGATCGCACGATTGCGTTCCGGAAAATACTGCTGAGTGAATACTTCGCCCAGGTAGGTGGTAATTCCCTCGTCAAGCCAGGCTTCGGTTTGTTCATTGTTTACCAAGGCGGCATAGAAATAGCAATGCCCAATTTCGTGCGTCAGGAGGATGCTATCATAATGTCCCAAAATCGCCATCATTGGGTATTCCATGCCGCCCTGCGTCAGCCCCTGAACGATGGTCAAGGAGGGATAGGGGAATTCGCCGATCTTCTGCTGCAGCCATGACAGCGCCAGTTTCGTGTCGTTCATGGCCCGCTTCCAGCTTGGGAAGGATTGTTTCAGAAACAGCAGCCGGATGGTTACATTGTTCCAATCAGCCGTTTGAAATATAAAGTCGGGGTTGGCCAGCCAGGCAAAGTCATGTACGTTTTCGGCGTGAAAAGTAGCGGTCCGCCGATCGCCATGTTCTGGCAGCGGCGAATGACCATTCTCGTTCAGGGAAAGCGGGAGTGAATCCGTCTGGCCGTTGGAGTCGATAGCCACCTGTTGCCAGCCAGGATCACCAGCAATCAGCTCACCCGCAGCGGCGATGATAAATTCTCGCGGTGTTTCCAGGGTTACATCGAAGGTGCCGATCTCACCATAAAATTCGCCCAGCCAATGATAGGGCATTGCATTCCAGCCGTGTTCGTCATAAACACATATTTTGGGATACCAATGGGTGATTTCATAGCTATTTCCCAGATAGCCGCCTTTACCCCCAGCATAATTTATGAGTCGCAATTTGGTCCTGAATTTAAATGAAATTTGAAGCTGCTCTTTGGGCAGCATGGGCGGCGAAATGCCAATTTTCAAAATAGTAGCATCGGTGAGCGAATCGATTGCAATGTTGGTTGGACCAATGGAAGACCTAAGGATGGCCAATGAATCGATTTTTAGCCAGCCGCAGTTGGCGTCACTGCGAATGAGCGTAAGCCCGGCCACACGAGACTCTTGGTCCATGATGGAACCAGGCTGGAATGCATTGGGATAAAGGTGAAAATAGAGCTCTGTTAAAGTATCAGGCGAATTGTTCTGATAGAGCAGAGTTTGCTGGGCCCGGATGATCTGCGTGCTCGGATTCAATTTGGCCTCAATGGAGTAATGCACAAATTGCTGCCAATAGTCTTGCGCCAGAGCTGGTTTTCGAGCCGCGATCCCCAATACGCAAAGCGTATTCATGGCGATGAGCACCAGTTTGTTCACATTCACAGGTCCTTCAGTTAAATGATCTTGGTCCCATGGTGAATTAGCAACAGCAACCTCCAATAGCGATTGTATCAATCGTGGAATTTAACTGAATTGATGAATGGTTTCCTTTAATTTTGATGGCTCAATGGGCACCACCCCGACTTCGCCACAAACCGCCCCGGCAGCAAAATTAGCCAGGGTAATGGCTTCCTTCAAATCCGCCCCGGCAGTCAAAGCCAGCGTCAGGGTACTGATCACCGTATCTCCGGCGCCCGAAACGTCATGCACCCGCCGGGCTTTCGTGGGAACAACCTTGAACTCACCGTTGGCGTCGATGAAACTCATTCCCTGCGCGCCGAGAGTGATTAGCACGGTACGACACTTTAATCGCTCCATCATGGTCCGACAAGCATTTTCGATCTCGTCGATGGAACCAAGCTTGGTTCCCAACGCTGCCTCGGCTTCTTTCCGATTGGGTTTGAATAAACTGACGGACTGATATTCAAAGAAATTGTCGAATTTAGGATCGACGGTGACGATCTTCTGATTTTGATTGGCGATCTCAATGACCGAACGAATCACTTCTCGAGTGAGCAGACCTTTGTTATAATCCTGCAGAATCAGCGCATCGGCTTGATGGATGTTGCGAGCCACTGCGGCCTGGATTCTGGCAACCATGTCCGCTGAAATCGGGCTCTTGGACTCCCGATCGGCCCGCACTACATGTTGATCATTCGCAATGATCCTGGTTTTGATGGTGGTCGGTCGCGAGCTATCGGGCAAAATAAGATCGGTAGCAAAGCCAAACTGCTGCATCAACGCCAGTAGTTGTTCACCGGCTTGATCCGTGCCAACAATCCCAATCGGTATGGGAATACAACCCAGTGTATGGAGATTATGCACCACATTGGCCGCACCGCCCAATCGGAAGAATTCGGATGCCACTTCAACCACCGGCACCGGTGCTTCCGGCGAAATTCGGCTGACCGTTCCCCAAACATAGTGATCGAGCATTAGATCGCCCAGCACCAGGATTTTTTTCGTTCGGAATTGCTCGAAGAGCCAATCCAGACGGTCGTCGCTAAATATTATCATGGAAACTCGGCTGTTATAAATATACACAATTTGAAATTAATGTCAAGAGAAATTTTACGATTTATTAGCTGATCGGTCACATGCCTGGCTTAAATCACAATTCCGCAATCAGTGGATTATTGCTACTGTGAATGTTGCAGATGGCCATGCCGTGCTAATTTGGTTGTTAATAAGCGATATTCTGAATCGTTAGCAGTGATGCTCACGGATGAACGTTCAATTCGATAAGGTCGACCTGGTCATTGGCAACATCCCAGATGGCAATGGTGCATTGGCCACTCAGCCAACCACCACATTCGCCGGGATTCACAATAAATTTGCCCGCGGATGATTCGATCACTGCTGGGGTATGATCGTGACCATAGATGATCAAATCGAACGACTGTTGTTGCTTCAATGCGTCCAGAAAAATGGGGTCATGCAATACCAGTACCTTTTTGTCGTTGACCTTCAACTGGAACGGCGGATGATAAACCTGCCCCTCGAAAACTTTATAAAGCCCCAGAATTTCACCGTCATTATTGCCCAGCACAATGCGATAGGGGCAATTGAGTCGTTTGATCTCTCGAGCCGTAAACGGAGCTACCAGATCCCCTGCGTGGATAACCAGATCCACTGCCTGCTGGTTGAACACATCAACCGCCGCCCGCAACGCGGGCAAGTTGTCATGACTGTCAGACATGATGCCCAATTTTTTGATCTGATTCATCGATCGTTTCCTCCATCCTTATACCATCTTTCGTTTTTTTCAATGACCATGCGCTAACCGATCATCCCGCTGGGGTCGCTTATTTTTTGAATTCAATCGGAACTGAAAACACTCGCTGGTAGCGATAGCGATCGACAAATTCGATGTCCCCGAAAACACGATATCCGGCGGGGGGAAAACGGGGACTTCGCTCCAGCGTGAACTCCAGCGTTCGTTCGATATGCGGATACAATTTGAACACGCGATTATGATCCTGATAGATTTTGATGTCAATGGGTTCTTTGATAAAGAATTTTTCAGTCAGCTCGAAATTCCAGACCTCATCCAGCGGCGACTGGGCAAAGGCTGCCATTATTTCGAGAGTATAGCTGTTGCTGTTCAGTCGATCCAGCGTGAGGCGAATTTTATCCTGGGTCATTGCCTCTTTCAGCACTGCTTTGCCACGGGCATCGGTTATGGTAAGGGCTACGTCCGTGAATTTCAGGAATGATTCATCATCAAAATCGAGCTCGAATTGAACCACTTTGATGTCAGATTCGACCGAAAAGTCATAGCTAAACTTATCGGTATCCGCAACGAATTTTTTCTGGCTGCGCTGGTACCCAAGCAATTTCCCGCGGCCAAAGCCATAAAATGGGAGATTGAATTGATTGGTGACTCGAAAAGTACCCTGTGGTAATTCTCCCTGTTGATAATCGAAATCCGAAATGACGGCGGGCTCCACCCGAAAGCTCGAAAAGCTGATGGTCAGTTGGTAGCTCGATTCGCTTTGGTTCTGAAAATCAGCATAAACGTCGATCTCCCAGATGCCGGGCTGCAGCGCTGGCTGCGAAATGAGCTGGGTTTCGGTGTTTTGCTCCTTGCTGGTGATGGTTATGGGGGACTGGTAGCTTTCGCCTCGGGGATTATAGATGAATGCCGTTACCGAACAAAAATGCGATGGCATGGCAGCCATCTGAATTCTGGCTTCCGTGGCGCCGGTGGGTGCCAGGATGAAATAGCGCTGAACCTCACCCGCAGCCAGGGAACGGTTTACAAATTCCCGCTGATAACGATTTTGGTGATCGAAGGTGTAAGGAATGATGACCGTAGTCATCAGCTCAAACTCGATTGCCGCCGGGCTATGGGGAGCGGTGACTGCCGCTTTGCGATAGGCGGTGATTTTTCCATTGTACAATCCCGGCTGGGACAGCAAATTTGGATCATATTCGATGTCGATGGACGCGGCGTTTTCGCCTTTGATGTAGATGGACTTATTTTTCGGGATGAGCCAGGGCTGGGACGAAGCAAGTGTATAGGCGCGATAAAAGTTCGCGCGAGCATCGGCATCTAAACTGTCATTGAACAGCGGGCGCACCGAAAAGGTCTGACGTTCCTCTGCTGTGGGAAAATAGCCACTGGTTCGCCAATAGGCAGTTGAGTTAAAGTTATCGGCAGCGGTTGGCGACTCGGTAGTGATTTCGTAGCCGTCAACGGGATCGTTTTTGGCGCTCTGGCTCAATTGTTGTAGGAGTTTAAATGCCGCGGGAATATTGATCACGCCGTGGCCCTGGTCGAGCTCGCTATAGCCCGTCAGCGGAGTGGCGCTATGGGTTAGGGCTTTGTGCAGAATGAGATTTTTAATTGCGATGGGCGGATTTGACTGCTGCGCGGCGCTCAACAATAATGCTGCTGCCCCAGACACCTGGGGCGCAGCCATGCTGGTCCCACGCATGAAATCGTCATCGGCAAAATTGGGCACGGTGGAGGAAGCAGCCGCGGGGGCAACTGCATCCGGTTTTTGCAACTCGCCTCCACGAGCGCTGAAATAGAAAATCTTGTCCGACTTTAACCGGGCGCCGTAATAATCATTCGCCAGGTTGAGTGGCAGTAGTGCCCCAACCGTGAACACCCGTTTGGCTGCGGCCGGTGCGCCGACCGTGGAAATTCCGGGGCCGTCATTGCCGGCGCTGACACTCAAAAAAATGGTTTCGTGGTAGGTTACCAGGTCATTGGCAATCCGGTCAATTTCGCTCTGGCCCTCCCGGATGGAACCCAGACCATAGCTCAAATTGACGACGACCGGCTGACTGTGGGTGCGCGCATATTCCCGGACAAAATCGAACGCCCGCCGCATGCTGCCGGATACAGTGCAGCCGTTTTCAAAGGTACCGTTGCCAATTTTCAGGCTGATGATTTGTGCGCCGGGGGCAATACCGTTGAATCCCGGTTGCTGATGAATTTGATAACCTGCGGCGATGCCGGCCACATGAGTGCCATGGCCACTATCATCAAAATGCAGCGACACCACTCGCTCGTCGGGATCAATGTTCAGGGCAAAGGTCAGCGGACGGCGGTCGAAATGCTGATCTCCCCCGCGGAACTGGAAGGTGTCGAAATGTCGGTGATAGTCCTGGATGCGTCTTTCATCATCGATGTGCTGATCTCCATCGGTGTCAACAAACGCCACCCATTGCTGCGAATCATTTTCTTCGATCTGAAACACCAATATGCCAAAGCGATCATCCATTCGGCCATTGTTGTTGATGTCGTTGACATCGGAGTTTTGAAAGCGCTTTTCGTCCAGGTAGCCGATAAAGTAGGTGCTATCATACGCTCGATTGGCCAAAAGATGATAATTGTACAAGCGAAAGCCATCCGGATGTTGAATATATTTTTCAGAGTCAGCGGTGCCGGGTTGGCCGTCGTAGAGCGCAATGTCGCCCTGTCGTGAAAAATCCCGCACGTCGATCACTTTGACCTGGCCGGTGGAGGTTTGAGTTAGCCCCGGTGCGGTCATATCCACACCGGTATCGAGGATAAAAATGACGGTACCTCGGCCATCAAACCGGGGATAGGCTTGCAGAAATTGTCGTGCGCCAATGGTGGACGTGGATAAAAAGTCCCAATCACCGGTGTTATCACCGCCAAATCCATTTTTTGCAATAAAAGTCACAATCAGAAATATGAACCCGCCGATAATCCTGGCCTTGAGGTCCGAACGCATGCTGCAGTCTCCTTGAAGGGTGCCTCGCTATTTTTATGTTTATGACTTTAACAATTTTGACTTGAATAAGTTGCATCTGTTGCCAAAAAGTTGGTATTGATCGATGGCCGCGAGATATTGGGCGTGTTTGATAAGCAGGGCGCCGGAGTCGAATCTGTTGCAGTGATAAGCCAATTGCGGCGATCCATCATTTTAAAGCCGCTGCCAAACGTTAAGCTCGCCAGGTAAATCGCCAGAATTTACTCATTGTTCCTGGATAAATACAATTCCCAAACTATGGGTTGCTTTTCAACTAATCTTTTTCTAAATTAAATCAGACAAAACGCTCGAAGAAACGGAGCCGTCGTTTCGTTCTTTAGACAATCCGCTATCGTCCGCAGCCAGATTACAAGGAAAACTATAATTGAAGCAAAATGGGAGGGCGTATCATGAAAAAAATATTGATGGTTCTTTCATTGATCCTGTTGCCTTCATTGGGGCAAGCTTCGTTCAGCGCTCGGTTGCTCTCCGATCTCAGCTTTTACTGGAGTGCTTATAGATGTGAGCAGTTCATCACTGAAATCCGGGTGAACGGAATCTTTTATGAAACCACGCTCATCATGAAAGTGAAGCTGGCGAATGGACGTCTTTGGTATAAAAACAACTACATCTACTACCCCGTGCCAGGAAAATACGAATTCAAATGGATCTTTCGACTTCCCACCGAATGTGTCATCACCAACTGCCAGGTATGGGATCAAAAAACAGGCAAGTACCTTTCCGCCCCGGCAATCGACCTCAGCACCGGTGAAAAAAATTATGATCCCTACTCGTCCCAAACGCCTCAGCTCCTTTTACGTCAATATCGGGGACGGCAATTTTCTGGCTATTGGGATCAATTTTATCAACTGAATTTAGCCCCGGTCAATCATGATGAAATGAAGGAGATAGTCATCAAATACCTCGCTCCCTGCCGGATGTATTGGGCAAAGCGACGGGTGGTAATTGATACCCGACAGTTTTATTCGCCATCCGACGGGCTCTATAACTTTGATCGCAAGCCAGCAGAATTCCGGGTTATTGACTATAATAATCCAGATATTCCGCCTGAAAATATTTCCAATATTTCGGTGCCCTGGCAAAAGCAAGCCGGTTTCTGGTATGCGACGACCGGGCCGGATGATATTCGATTTAGCAATCAATGCGTGTTGGCGGTCGCAAAAGAGAGCAGCGAAGGAAAATTTTTGCAGACCTATACGGATAGCATCCATCAATTTTATCAACTGGCCACACTACCCTATGTGGAAGACGCTGATATTCCGGCGCGTCATATTATTATCGGCTATGATTTGGTGGTGGAGCCGTATCAATCCATTGATCTTCGAAAAACAGTGATCGATCAGACGTACGAGCCGATTCTGTATGCGACCACTCCATCGGACTCGCTGGTGTTTGTGACCAGCCTGTTTACAGTGAAATTGTTGGATACCAAATTTGCAGCGCGAACTCCCAAATTCATTCGCAGCCGGCTCGATCAAGTGAAAACCAACGTTCCTACATTGAATACGCTGCCGTTCATGCTGCGAGAGGCCGTACAGTTTCTGAACGATCGCGGCGCTGCTGGTGAAATATGGGTAGTGTCCAACGACAAAGAACATAGCAATCCCGCACAAACCGCAATGGATATTGTCAATCAAACCTATTTCCAGGCGCAACATCCCGTCCGTTTCCGATTGGTGGATGCTGCAATTTACAACCTTCCTTACGTGCGCATTAACAATATCTACTATCGAGGGAATGAATATCTCTATGAAATTCTGGTACGCTTGACCAGGGGGGCAATGTGCGCACTCAGAAATTCTGCCAGCTATGACTGGGGCGATAACCTGATGGATTGTCTGACGCCGGTTGTCAGTTCAGTTGAAATTGATCCACGGCCGTATCAGGAGCTTTCATTTTCGCGCATCCCCATCAACTGGGGACGAACCAATTTCAATGTCAATTCCCGCTATTATGAACTTGGGCTGTATACGGGCGAAGTTCCTTTTCAGATCGATTACTATGGCAATTTGCATGAGCGACTCTATTCGAAGAACTTTAGCTTTTCCTCCAATAATCAGGGCTATTCAGAAGAACTCTGAAGCATAATGAAGCTGTTCTGGTATTCCCAATATGTCAACGAGTTACTTCAGCAACCGCAAAGCTACGCCACCATCAAATACATCGAACAAATCACAATCGAAAATCATATCCTTTCGCCTTACACCGCATTTGTCCTTCCCGGCAGCGGCGGCTATGCCGGGTTCAAACGTCTCACTCCAGAGGATACTTTGCAGGTTGCACAACAGCCTGCTGATCCAAATGCTCATCCGGCCGTCCCCAAAGAGTTTGCGCTATCGGCTCATCCCAATCCGTTCAACCCGCTGACCACCATTCGCATCCAATTGCCAGCAGCCAATGAGGGTTGGGACGCTCGACTGGATATCGTGAATATGCTGGGCCAGCGAATCAAGACCTATTCCCTTCATGTTGGCGCAGCCACGCCGACGGTTCAGGTGCAATGGAATGGTCTGGATGAAAATGGGACGCCGGTGGCATCGGGCCTCTACTTTGTGCGGCTGATTGTGGGTGAGGTGGTAACAAGCCTCAAAATCACCCTGGTCCGCTAACAAAATTTATCATAGAAAGGATCGCACAATGAAAAAGATCAGCTTCATTTTGGTCATATTGATGACAATGGCTCATCAAAACCTGGCGGGAGATTTTTCGGTCTATGAAGCCAATTATCCCGGCGTGAAAGACTATAATGTCAATGTCGATGAAGCCACACTGGTCGTTCACCCTCGCGGCAATTTCATCGAAATGAATCTTTACCTGACCGTTTCCTATAATTTCAAAAGCTGGTTTTTTAAAAATTATACCGAGCTGGAATTTCAATGGGAATTTTCCTTGCCGGAACATGCCATTATGCATGATTTCTGGGTTTGGTTTGGCGACTCGATCATGAGGGCTGAAATTATGGACAAATGGACCGCCGAGCTGCTGTTCAGCGATGTCAGTTCGCCCGTTCGGAATCCTGGCCTGCTCACTCAGTCGGCGCCCAATCGGGACGGCCAGGTAGCTTATCAGCTACGATTGTTTCCCATCGTTCGCAACGAAAAAAAACGGTTTAAAATTCAGTACCTATTGCCAGCCCGGCCGACGGTGGAGTCGATTCGCGCCTGGCTGCCCACCACGCAACTGGTCTCTCAAAAAAGTCCCGGGATCGAACACCTTCGCATCATTTATCGGTACGCTGAAAATCCTGCCAGGCCCGAGATTGTGGGCACCACGGTGTTATCCGTTAACCACTTGCCGCAGGATAAGGTCTGGCTGATCACCATCCCATTGGAATTCGATCAGTTTGTGGAATTGGTTCTGCCATCGCCGATCAAAGATAAATTCTATTTCAGTACTGTTGAACAGGATGGCCAGAAATATTATCATTTTGCCGTCTATCCGCCGATTATTGCCCGGCAACAATATCCGCGTCACGTGCTTATTTTGATCGATTTCAATCGGTACAATACCAGAGATCTGGACGGTGAGTTTTTGCTGTCCTATCTCAAAGAAACCTTGCAGCAGGCCTTCAACGAAGCCGATTCCATCAACCTGATCGTGGCTTATGACTTTCCAGTGGTGGCCGACAATAATTGGGTCGGTTGTTCCGAGGCCAACGTCGATCGGCTATTTGCCAATATCATGAAACGCACCTTCCCCAGCTATAGCAATTTTTAAACCCTTGATCGAACAAGCAGCCTCTTTCATCAATCAACAGCCGGGAACCGCTGAACTACTCGTGATTACTAATACGGATGAGATCGGTCTGACCCAGGCTGAGCGGGAGGCCTTTGCTGATGAGATCATTCAAAAATTCAAAACAGGAACGAAGATCCATTTTATTGATCTCGAAAATAAATCCTTATTGTTATACAATCCCAATACCGGCTATTACGATACTCAATTGGAATCTTTCTATGGCAAAATCTGCAGCGCCACGGCTGGCAATCTCTATTTCCTTCGGTACCATAGTTTAAAGACAATTCTGGGAGCCTTTTTTTATGAAGAGATCAGCCATTTTGAAAGCGTTGAAGTTCAATTGCGGTTCCAAAATGGCTATGCCCATAGCAAACATCTGATGGGATTGCATGAAGGCTATTATCCGCTGCACTTTCCCATTATGGAAGTTGGCAAGTACGACGGCGAGCTGCCCGTCGCGGTCACGGTACTGGGCAAAATCCGAATGAATCAGGTGATCGATCAATTTACGATCGACTCCTCCGGGGCGACGCCGGGGACAGCTCAGATTGTTACTTCGTGGTATGGCGATCACATTCGATCATTGCTGCGCGGCAGCACGAGCTATAGTTTCGCTTCCATCAACGATATCATCAAGCTAAGCATCGATCAGCGCATTTTAACCCCGTATACCGGTTTTCTCCTATTCTACCCTGACGCAGAACATGGCTATTGCCCTGATTGCATCGACGAGACAAAATTAACGGATGTGGATATCAGCCAGGCGCAACCCGATACTTCTTTGGAATTAGTGGCCTTTCCAAATCCTTTCAATAGTCGGGTCACGCTGTTCGTTCATGCGAAAGCGCCCTCTGCCGCGTCGGAGTTGACTTTGGTCGTCTACAATATTCGCGGCCAGCAGGTATATTTCCAGCGCATCGCCGATCCCCAGGCGGCTGTGATCACCTGGAATGCGGAAAATGAACCGGGACAGCCGCTGTCATCGGGCGTGTATTTTGCAGTGCTAAAGGGACCCCAGGTGCGAAAGCTGATCAAATTGATGCTGCTTCGATAGGTCGGTGGGCTAAGATTTGCTTGAGCCAACATTCACCGATCCTGGAACGCGGCAGGACAGCAATTTTGCCCTTTGGTCATTTTATTTTGGTCGGGTTCGCCCTGTCTGAGCGTTCACTGCCAGTTCCACCCGTTCAGGCGATCGGATGCTATCGAGTCCAAATTGGCACAATTGGAAATAGCCGCAAAATAGGCGACCATAGCTGGCCTTGAGATTGAATGATGAACAGCTACGAATCCCGCCCTGCGGGCCCAAAACTGGCCGCGTTCCTTTTTTCCCGGTGCTGCCGGGGCTATCTTGGCCATCAGTCTGAGGTTCGGGCCAGGGCAAAGGTAGCAATGATGGCGACAATGCCGGCCACCACAAATGTCAGTACCCGGGCGGTAATCTTCGCCTCCAGTCCCGTGCTGATCCAGACGATGGTAAATAGCATTCCGGCGATAATCGTGGTCAGCGCGGCTCGACCGTGAAATCGTTTCCAGAACAATGTGAACAGGATGACAATGGAAAAAGTGCCACCCACGCCCGCCCAAACATAGCCGACAATGGTGTAAATCAACGTCGATGGCGATAGGTATGCCAGGGTGAGGGCCACCAGCGCCAGGCAGGCAGTGATGATGCGGCATTGCAGCAATTTATTTTTGGCCGAAGTTTTGATTAGATTTTCAGATAGCTCGGTGGAGGAGAGGATCAGCAGCGAGTCCGCCGTGGAGAGCATCGCTGCCAGCGCACCGGTGATGAGAATGCCCGCAATGGCTGGCGGAAAAATCCTTAGCATCACCGACGGCATGACATATTCCGGGTCGTTTAAACCGGTCGGACCAAACAGTGCGATTCCCAACCATCCCAGGGAAAGTGCGCCAATGTAAGCAAAAATGGTCCACAAAATACCGATATTCCGCCCCCGCCGGGCCTGCTGCGGATTCCGGATGGCCATGAAGCGCAGGCTCAACTGGGGCTGCCCGCCTAGATAACCAAAGAACCAGGAGAAGCCGCCCACAATGACCAGGCCCGCAGCGAATCCCTCGGCCGCTCCGGTGAGAGAGGTGTAATTCGAACCGGCCTTGCTCAACGCTTCCCCGATGGAATGGGCAAAAAGTCCCGGCGTATTGGCAATATAAATTACGCCAACAATTGGACCCAACACCAGGGTGGTAATCATGATGATTGCCTGCACCACATCGGTGTACACCACGCTGCGAAAGCCGCCCAGCACGGTGTAGGGAATAATCACGATGGCGGTGATGAGCATGCCCAGCTTGGGATCCAGGTGAAACAGAATGTGAAAGGTTTTGCCGCCACCGAGGAATTGGGCGCCAACGTAGAAGAAAAAGAAAAAGACGATGACCGCACTGGCGAGCATCCGCAGTGCCGATTCGTGGTGCGGGTGCTTTTTGGCGATGTATTCGGTGAAGGTGGTGATCCGATATTTTTCCGCCTCATCTCTCAAGCGCCAGGCCAACGTCGCCCAGGCAGTAATGATGCCCACGACGCAGCCGATCGCCGTCCAGATACCGGTCACCCCGGCGGCATAAGCAAAGCCCGGCAATCCCAGCAGTGCCCAGGATGACTCGCCGGCGGCCCGCTCAGATAAGGCTGCCGCCCAACCGGATAGGTTGCGCCCGGCGATGGCATATTCGGTATCGGTTTTCACTTTCCTGGCTTGATATAAGCCCCACAGCACCAACAGAACGAGATAGATCGACATGACCATTAGAATCTGAGTTTGTTCAGGCATCGGTTTCTCCTTCGTTTGTTGGTAAAATTAAAACATTTTTTCCTAAATAGTCAATACAAAATTTTGGGAACTGATTTTCGATCCCGGCTATTTTTGATCGGGTCACGTTTTCGTTTGGCTGAGGATAAAGGATTATTTCGACCCGAAACGGAGCAGATCAGCAGAAGAAACTGGTCCTGCTGGCGCGGCGGCACAGCGATCGGTTTGGCGCAATGCGATGGCAGCGCCGCGATTCATTGTCAGTTGCCCGAGAGGTCATGGTGGAAAGCTGCTATGAACTTCCGCGACCGGGCGTATTGCTCAATTTTGACGGATCAGGCGAGAAAATATTATTGATTTTTGATGAAAATATAAATATATTCAGGTTTGTTTGAGTAGCTGAAGATTGTCAGACCAATCGGGATTCTTTAATCGACTACTGGAGAATAGGCGTGAATATTTATGAACTGATCGTGCAACGGCGGACGATTCGGCGATTTCAGCCGCGACAATTATCCGAAGAACTTTTAACCAGGATGGTCAATGCCGGCCGGCTGGCGCCGTCAGCCGCAAATCTACAGCCGCTGGAATTTTTGGTGGTAACGGAGCGGCCGCAATTGGATCGAGTTTTTGCCACGCTCAAATGGGCCGGCTATATTGCGCCAGCAGGGGATCCGCCCGAGGGTGCTCGTCCCGTGGCCTATATCATCGTGCTCATCAATACCGAAATTCGCCCGCAACACGGAGAGGTGGACGCTGCGGCGGCGATGGAGAACATGATTCTCACTGCACTGGGCGAGGGAGTTGGTTCGTGCTGGCTGGGGGCGATTGACCGCGATCAACTTCGCGCGCTGTTCAACATTCCCGCGAAATATCAGATCAACGCGGTTTTGGCGCTGGGCTATCCGGCAGAGTCGCCAGTGCTCGAAGACATGGTGGATTCGGTCAAGTACTGGAAGGATGAACATGGAACCTTGCATGTTCCCAAGCGCAAAATTTCCGAGATAATTCATTTCAATCAATTCTAATGGCGGCTATTGTTGTTAACAGTGGAGGTAGCTGTGTCGAAGCTGATGATTAGTGTTTCCGGCATTCGGGGAGTGGTCGGGGATGGCTTGAGTCCCGAGGTCATTGTAAATTTTGCCCAGGCCTTTGGTACCTACCTTGGGAGTGGCCGGGTGGTGGTCGGTCGCGATTCGCGCGTGACTGGCCCGATGGTGAAACATGCGGTTTACGCCGGTCTCATGGCTGCGGGCTGTGATGTGGTCGAAATCGGTGTTTGTCCAACGCCCACGGTGCAAATGGCGGTGGAACTATTGAAAGCCAGAGCTGGAATTGCCATCACCGCCAGTCATAATCCCATCGAATGGAATGCACTGAAATTGATCGACACCACCGGCTTGTTCCTGGATGAATTGCAGGGGAAAAAGGTCCTCAAGTTGGTGGAAGACCGCGCCATTCAACATGTCAACTGGGAACGAGTGGGCAAAGTGGAAATGTTCGATGGGGCAATCGAGCACCATCTCCAATCGATTCTCAAACTGAGTGTGATCGATCCGAAATTGATTGCCAGTCGCAGATTTAAGGTGGTGGTGGATTGCGTCCATGGTGCGGGGGGAACAATTCTGCCCGCGCTGTTGGAACGGCTGGGGTGTGAAGCTATTTTCATCAATAAAGAGCCTACTGGCCTGTTCCCACGACCGCCAGAACCTTTGCCTGAAAACCTGACCGAGCTCTGCACCAGGATGAAAGCCGTTAAAGCGGATATTGGATTTGCGGTGGATCCGGATGTGGATCGGCTGGCCATTGTTTCCGAAGAGGGCAAGCCGTTGGGAGAGGAATATACTCTGGCGCTGGCCGTAAATTTTATTCTGCAGAAGAAACAGGGGCCAGTGGTCGTGAATGCGTCGGTCAGCCAGGCAGTCGAAGAGATTGCTTCCCGTTATGACGCCGAGGTGATTCGCACCAAAGTTGGAGAGATTTTTGTAGCTCAGAAAATGCGCGAGGTGGCCGCAGCCATCGGTGGCGAGGGCAACGGCGGCGTTATTTTATCGGAATTGCATCTGGGACGAGATGCGCCATTGGCGGTCGCCCTCACCTTGCAGCAGTTGGCCGAGTCGGGCTTGACGATCTCTCGGTTGCATCAAGCGCTGCCGCAATATTTTCAATCGAAAAACAAAATCCAGATCGGCGAGTTTCCCGTGGCGACGATCCTGGAACAGTTGTTGGAGAAACATAAAAAAGAAAAACTGGATCGAACCGATGGGTTGAAATTTTTATGGCCGGATCGCTGGGTTCAAATTCGGCCGTCCAATACCGAGCCCATTCTGCGCGTTTACTCCGAAGCCCGGTCGCCGGATGAAGCCAATGCGCTGGGTTTTAAATTCGTCAAGGAGATTGAACGAATCATTAAAAATAGCCGAGCCCTGCCAATAACCGAAAAACCCACGAAGCAATGACTGGCAAAACTTGCTGGCATTGCTTCGTTTCGTTTAAGGGGCAAGGAAAGGATATATTTTTTAATTGGGCTCGGTAGTAACAGAAAAACCGATTTCATTTTGTTATCGCGACTGGATTTGATAACCAAATACCAGCGTCAACGCTGGTAAACGCATGATGGTTACAGCAGAAGGGTAATGGTTCATGACAGCAGAGCAGATAATCATACGCAAGCGTGATGGCAAGGCGCTATCGGAAGCGGAACTGCGGTTTATGGTGGAAAAATATGTCGCCGAAGAAGTGCCCGATTATCAGATGGCGGCATTTTTGATGGCGATCTATTTTCAGGGGATGTCGTTCGAGGAAATGACGACATTGACCAAAATCATGGTCGAATCGGGCGCGCGAGTCGATCTCAGCCATCTGAAGCGGTTCCCGGTGGACAAGCACAGTACCGGCGGGGTGGGCGATAAAATTTCATTGGTGCTGGCACCGTTACTGGCAGCCGCGGGAGTGGCCGTTCCCATGATGTCCGGTCGGGGGCTGGGGCATTCGGGCGGAACTCTGGATAAGCTTGAGGCCATTCCCGGATTTCGAACTCAGTTGACCCTGTCGGAATATGTTCGACAATTGGAACGAATCGGCGTGGCGATGATCGGCCAGACCGCAGAAATCGTTCCAGCCGATCGGAAAATTTATGCTTTGAGAGATAGAACCGGTACCGTCGCATCGATTCCGCTGGTGGTGGCCAGCATTTTGAGCAAGAAGATCGCCGAAGGGGCGCGGGCATTGGTGCTGGATGTCAAAACCGGCCGTGGCGCTTTCTTTCCCGATCCGGCAGCAGCATTGGAGCTGGCACGGCATCTGATTGGAGTGAGCGCTCAATTTGGTCTGCGCACCACGGCTTTGCTCACCGGCATGGATCAGCCGCTGGGGTATGCTGTTGGGAACTGGCTGGAAACTCGTGAAGCCATTGCCGTTCTACAAGGAGGTGGGCCGCAAGATGTTGGCGAGTTGACGCTGGCGCTGGGCGCGGAAATGCTCTATCAGGCGGGAGTCGAAAAAGATATCGCGGCAGGGATGAGCCGATTGCAGGAGCTCCTAACTTCTGGAGCAGCTTATCAGCGATTCGTAGAATTGGTGATGGCCCAGGGCGGCAATGTGTCGGTCATTGAAAAGCCGGCCACCTATCCGGACAGTTGTCGACACCATGAGATCATAAGTCCGCACACCGGTTACGTGCAGTCGATGGATGCGCTGCAAATCGGGTTGCTGGCGATGGAAATGGGAGCCGGCCGGAGTCGCATTACGGATGTCATTGATTATGGTGCCGGCATCGTTCTGAAAAAGAAAGTGGGCGATCCCGTAGCTCGCGGTGAACTGCTGGCCGAATTATGCTATTCGAAGCCGATTTCCGAGAGCTATCTCGAACAGAGGATGATCGCTACGATTGCCATTGCGCCGGAGCCACCAGAACCGCCGCCGCTTATTTTAAAATATATTGATGAAAAAGGCCAGGAAGCCTGGCCTCATTGATGGAAGTTGTTCGACAATCGTGCTTGCGCCCTAATGCAACTGGAGCAGGGTGGGGACCACTGCTGGGCATTGGGCGCAGGGCTGGATTAGAAACGGATTCGTTTGCTTTTTTGATCTCTGCTTTCGCCCCGTGTCTTGCTCATCATGCCCGTATGAATGTCGCATTGTTCCATGGGCGCATGGGTCCGCTCGAATAGTTCGTTGATGATTTCCGGACAATATTCTGTAGCCAGTTTTTTGGTCTGTTTGCAGATTTCCAGCCGAACCACCCCTGGCGGCATCTCGAAATCTTCGATGGGTAGTTGCAAGGTATCGTGAGCCGCTTTCATGAATGGCGCCCAAATGGGCAAAGCCACCACTGCGCCTGCCTGTCCCTGCCCCAGCGATAACGCTGGGTCATCAAACCCCACCCAGACACTGGCCACGATTTGCGGGGTGAAGCCAACAAACCAGGCATCGGTGAAACCGTTGGTGGTGCCCGTCTTCCCGCCCGCGGGACGGAGAAAGTTGTAGACTGCGCGCGCGGTGTAGCCAGTACCATGATTGATGACATCGCCCAGCATGTCGGCCATGATATAAGCGGTCTCTCGGCGCAGCACCTCTTTCACTTCGGGGCGATATTCTTCCACGATATTGCCGTACTTATCTTCTACCTGCAAAATGAACATCGGTTTGGCCAGAATCCCCTGATTGGCAAAGACGCCGAAAGCCGAAGTGATTTCGATGGGAATGACATCGGCTGAGCCCAGGGCCACCGCATCATACGGAGGAATGGGCGTGGTCAACCCCAGTTTTTGGCCATAGTCCGAAACCTGCCTGGGAGGCACCACTTCCTGCACCAGCCGGGCCGTAACCAGGTTCAGCGATTTTTTTAATGCCTCTCGCAGCGTGGTGGGCCCGCCCTGGGAACCATCGTAATTTTCCGGTGCCCAGCGATCACCGTTTGGCAAATAGAGCACCACCGGCTGATTCAGCAATTCGAAACAGGGAGAATAGCCATTATCGATTGCGGCGGTATATACAATTGGCTTGAACGTCGAACCCGGTTGGCGTTTGGCTTGCAGCACTCGATTGAATTTATATTTCTCGAAATCGCGTCCACCGATCATGGCCAATACGTAGCCGGTTTTGGGATCCATGGCCACCAGGGCCACCTGGATGGGCTCGCTTTCCGTGGCCAGGGAATCGAGAAAATGCCGATCGCGCTTGATTGCTTCAAACGATTTTTCTTCCAGCAGAGACGCCGGAAGGTATTTCTTGATCTTGCCACTGGCGATCAGCCGCTTGTTATGTTTGTCCTGCAACTCCGGCAGCCAACTTTTGACCGCTTTTTCGGCTGCCGCCTGCACTCGGGAATCCAGCGTGGAGTAGACCGAATAGCCACCCTGATACAAATTCATCTGGTAGCGTTGCTGCAGTTCCTGGCGAATGTGCTCGGTAAAATAAGGCGCGATGCCGTATTCCTTTTGCGGGTCATAGGGTTTTACTTCGAGCGGTATTTGAATCGCGTTGCGATATTCGGCCTCGGTGATGTAATGGCGGCGCAGCATATTGCGGAGCACCAGATTGCGCCGGGCTAAGGCTCGGTCTGGAAATCGCAACGGATAATAGGAACTGGGGCGCTGTAACAGTCCGGCCAACAAGGCGCACTCTTCCAATTGCAAATCGCGGGCGTTTTTCCCGAAAAATTCCAGCGCCGCCGCCTGGACGCCGTAGTTGCCATGGCCGAAATTCATCTGATTGAGATACATTTCCAGGATCTCATCTTTGGTGTAAGTGCGTTCGATCTGGATGGCGGTAATCCATTCTTTGATTTTGCGCGAAATCTTTTTTTCCAGATTTAAATACAACTGCCGAGCCAGTTGCTGGGTGATCGTGCTGGCGCCTTGCTCATAACCGAAATGCAGAAGATTATAGAGCATGCTATAGGCAAAACGCTTGGGGTTGATGCCCCAATGCTGATAAAAAATATGATCCTCGGTGGCCAGCACGGCCTGTTTCATGTAGTCCGGAATGTCATTCAGTGGGACGAAAATCCGTTTCTTCGTGTACAGTTCTTTGATCACCACGCCATCCTGAGAATAGATTTTCGTTGCCAGTTCAGGATCATAGCGCTCCAGTTCGGTCAAGGGAGGCAAGTCCTGACTCAGAATGGCAATATAAATGATAATGAGCAAAAAGAAGCCAACGATACCGATCAACAGCCACTTTTTCCAGTTGAGCTGCCGATCCGATGGCTGAGGATCGGTTCCATCACTAAATTGGAAGTTACGAATATGACGCCTCATGTCTTTGTTCCGCTTTCGATTTTCTGTTTGTTCAGAATTTTAACGACTCACCGAATCTAACCGTTCCAGAAATGGAGCGATAAGTTACCATCAATTAATTGACCATAACTATAGTGTTGGATCCAATCGCCCAGATTGATGAGCCAATGGCCTTCCACCTCTTTTAGTAACGGTTTATGCGAGTGCCCCACAATGACCATATCAAACCCAGCGTGAAATTGCGCTTGAGCAAATTCGAGATAATCGCTTTCATCATCGAACACTTTGTGCGACGTGTGCTGTCGGCTGCCATGGGACATCAATTTAGCAAGCGGGATACCCAGATCGGGGTGCAGTAGACGAAACAAAAAGATGTTGACCGGGTTGCGAAAAACCTTTTTGAGCAAACGATAACCCACATCCTGTTTGGAAATCCCATCGCCGTGGAACAGGAACAGTCGTTTCCCCTGCCGCTCTGCAGTAAATATTTCCGGGTGCACCTGAATTTTCATTTGATCCGCAAAGAAATTTCGGATCCAGCCATCATGATTGCCCGGCAAAAAGTGAATGGGGACCTGGTTCTCAATCAATTTGGCCAATTCAAATAGCACATCGAAATACTGGTTGGGAACCGCGTGCTTGTATTCAAACCAGAAATCAAAAAGATCACCAACAATGAACAGCTCGTTCTCCGGCTGATTGATGTGATGCAGAAAAGAGGTCAATCGGTCAAATTTTTCTGCTTCTTGAGATTTATTGCCAGCACCAATATGCACATCCGAAATGAAATAGATCGCTTTCATGTCCAGTCGTTTTCCAGAATCTGAAGTTGATAGCTCCGTTCCGTTGCCATGCCCGCTAACTTCCTTGGGTCGGGATCGACGTTGCCAGTCACACCTATTTGTCAATTAGGAATGACTGGATCACCCCTGGTGGGTACGTTTGTCCGCTGGAAGCAGCTTAAAGATACGAAAAGCAAACCTGGATTGCAACAAAAAATATGACCGGCCTTGAAAAAATCATTGACAAAAACAAAAAAAATTATTACCTTCAGCCACGTGGTTTGTGCGATTTGCTGGTGACAGGCTATTTTTGATTTCTGGTTCGAAATTCTGGATCAATCCAGCCTTCAATTTCAATCCTGTCAACAACGCGCATAACTGATCATATCGTAAGCAGCGAGGGATCACCTATCAGCGTAAAGCGGGTATGAATGCCACTTTTGGCGGAACGGCTGCTGAATTAAACCGAATCCGGCCGCAACCGCAATTGATCAAACTCCATGACCATGGAGTTTTTGATTTATAAGCATGCGTGAGGTTTGTCTAAACGCCCTGGCCAAGATCAATATCGGCCTAAAGGTGATTGCCCGGCGACCGGATGGCTATCATGAGATTGAAACCATTTTTCAACTCATTGACCTGCATGACCGGATAAAAATCAGTTTGCTGCCGCACGATCAAATTATTATTCATTGCACCGATCCACGGGTTCCAACCGATGAGCACAATATATGCTATCAGGCGGCGCATCGTTTGCGGCGGGTGTTACAAATCAATAGCGGCGTACGCATCGACATTGAAAAGCAGATCCCGGTAGGTGCAGGATTGGGGGGCGGTAGCAGTGATGCGGCGGCCGTGCTCAGAGGTCTGATGAAGCTCTGGCGCGCTCGGTTGCTTGAGTCACAACTGCATTCGATCGCGGCTGAATTAGGCGCCGATGTCCCGTATTTTTTGATCGGTGGCACTGCTTACGCTACCGGGCGGGGCGATATCGTGAGACCCATGGAGCTACCGTTTACGTTTCAGGTAGTTTTAATATTTCCAAATATTGAAGTTTCTTCAAGATGGGCTTATAAAAATTTTAATTTTAGCTTGACAAAAATAAAAAAAAGTATTAAATTATCACACCTTTTTTTGAATTGTGCAGGAATCAGTCAGTTGAAACATATCGTCTGTAACGATCTGGAGGAGGTGGTATTTCAACAGCATTCGTTGTTACGCGGTTTAAAAGAATGGCTTTATCAGCGAGGAGCGTTCCTGGCAGCGATGTCAGGTAGTGGTTCCGCAATTTATGGTTTATTTGAAAATCATGAAGCTGCGAAAGAAGTGGTAACCACTTTTCTCGGGCCCTTCCGAGTGATTCTTGCTCAACCAATGATAACAAGAAGTTGTTGGTAAACGGCTTATACGCGGCGTGTTGTTTAAACGGGATGTTCATTTTCGATGGGGTGGTTGGTTTATTTTCTGTTATCAAATGCGATTGGAAGTTGTTGATAAGGGCGATTAAGCGGTGGTTCACGCAACCACGAACATTACAACTGGCATCGGTAAATAGATCGTTAGCGAAGCGATCGGTCCCAACACACTTTTACAGGAGAGAGGAATGGAAATAACAGAAATTACCGTTACCCTGCGCAACGAGGAAAAATTAAAAGCATTTGTGAATGTTACTTTTGAAAATAAATTTGTTGTTCGTGGCATGAAGGTGATCAAGGGCGCGAACGGTTTTTTTGTCAGCATGCCCAGTCGCAAGATGCCTGATGGCTCGTTTCGCGACATCGCCCATCCGATCAACAATGAATTTCGGCAGTTTATTGAAAAAGCGATTCTCGATGAATATAATCGTGCCTTAGAAAGGGGGCAGCAACCAGAGGACTCTAACGAGGGGGATGAGTATCTGTAAGCACAATTTATTTGGGGCGTCGCCAAGTGGTAAGGCACGGGACTTTGGCTCCCGCATTCGGGGGTTCGAATCCTCCCGCCCCAGCCAGTTGTTAGCAGTTCCAGCCAGTCGTTATCTCCGGTATTAAACGACGAAAATTCATCGCGGAGCTTAGGTGGTGTCATCACAGAGAGTATCGTGGCTTCAACGGATCTGATGCATGCTCCGGTAGGTTTTCGTCATTTTTGTATGTAGGAAAAATTGTCGATGGATAATTCACTGAAAATTTTTGCGGGCAACGCCAGTTTGAAGTTGGCCGAAAAAATTGCAGCTCATCTCCATCTGCCTCTGGGAGATTCGACGATTCGCTATTTCAGCGACGGGGAGATTTGGGTCAAGTACAACGAAAACATCCGTGGCTGTGACGTTTTTATCATTCAATCCACGGGCGCACCGGCTAGCAATATCATGGAACTGCTGATTATGATTGATGCTGCTCGGCGGTCGTCGGCCCGGCGGATCACTGCGGTGATCCCCTATTTTGGCTATGCGCGGCAGGATCGGAAGGATCAGCCGCGAGTTGCCATTACCGCCAAGCTGGTTGCCAATTTGATCGCTACCGCTGGTGCGGATCGTGTGCTGACCATGGATTTGCACGCGCCACAGATCCAGGGCTTTTTTGATATTCCTCTGGATCATCTTTATTCATCCCCGATTTTGACTGAGTATATCAATAGCAAGAATATCGATGATCTGGTGGTATTATCGCCGGATATTGGTGGCGTCAAAATGGCCCGAGCGTATGCCAAACGCTTGCATGTGCCGCTGGCTATTGTCGATAAGCGTCGACCCAAAGCCAATCAAGCAGAAGTGATGAATCTGATTGGTACCGTGCAAGGAAAAAATATCCTGCTAATCGATGACATCGTGGATACGGCCGGGACCATTATTCAGGCGGCCGAGGCAGCACGCGCAGAAGGGGCAAAAAATGTCTATGCCGGCTGCACTCATCCCATTTTTTCGGGTAATGCCGTTGAAAGACTGAAGCAGGCCAATTTCACGGAGATTGTGGTGATGGATACGATCCCCCTGGGCGAAGAGAAAATGTTCGATAAAATCAAAGTGCTATCGGTGGCCAGTCTGTTTGGCAGTGCCATCCAGCGCATTCATAACGAAGAATCGATCAGTATTTTGTTTGATTAGAAATTGTAGCACTGCCGCCCGATAGGTGGCCGTGGCCAGCATTCTTTGGGGGCATCTTTGAGGGCTGGTGAGAAAGACTTAGCGCAATAGGTAGCAAGTCGACTATTTTGAATGATCTTTTGTTAACTGAATGGAGTAGTGGAATGTCGGAAACTGTTTTGCATGCAGAGATTCGTGAAGCCACGGGCAAAGGGCAGGCCCGGAAATTACGACAGCAAGGAAAAATCCCGGGCATATTTTATAGTCATGGCGAAAAGTCTTTGCCGATCATGATGGACGAAAAAGATACGGTGAAAGTATTGACAACGACTTCGGGCTTGATTGATTTCCAGGTAGGAAAGAAGAAACCGCGCAAGGTTATCATCAAGGAAATTCAAACCGACCCGGTGCGGCAATCCCTGTTACACCTGGATGTGATGGGCGTACGGCTCGAAGAAAAAATCACGATCAGTGTGCCAATCCATCTGATCGGCGAAGCGATTGGCGTAAAGGTTGAGGGCGGTGTCTTGCATCAGTATCTTCGAGAGGTGGAAATATCCTGTTTGCCGCTGGATATTCCCGATCATATCGATGTGGATGTGACCAATTTGAAATTGGATGATGCGATTGCCCTGGGAACCCTCAAGCTGGAAAAGGCCGAAATTGTGGGCGATCTGGATCAGCCGATTGTCAGTATCTCGATGCCATCGGTGGTCAAGGAGAAACCGGTTGAAGAAGCGCCAGTGGCCGAAGGGGAAGCTGCGGCTGAGGCTGCTGAGGGTGAACCAAAGGCCAAAGAATAAGCCGAGCACGGAGAACGCATCCAGCCGTCTACCTGTTGGATTTGACGGGAACGGCAATTGCTATTAATCTATCATGGGTGCGATCACCGAAGACCCCCACTGCGGCGGATGTGGAGATAGAATCGAGCGATGGCGGGAAATTTTCTGATCGTTGGCCTGGGCAATCCAGGAAGAAAGTACGTTCGGACACGGCATAATGTGGGTTTTATGGTGGTCGATAGGTTAGCTCGGTTGTTCAACGCCTCGTTTGTGCGCGAGCATGTGCACTATTGGGTGGCTTCCATCGAGAATCCATCGCCGCCAAAGATTCTAATGAAGCCAGCTACTTACATGAATTTAAGTGGTGTAGCGGTAGCCGCTGGAGTGAAGCAATATGGTGTCGAGCCGGCGCAAGTATTGGTCGTTTGTGACGATCTAAATTTAGCGTGGGGCACGCTTCGACTGCGCGGGGCAGGTAGCGATGGGGGACACAAAGGTTTGCAATCGATTATCGCCCATCTGGGGACGCAGCAATTTCCTCGTCTGCGGGTAGGAATCGGAAATCCGACCGCAGCCGCCGTGGATTTTGTGCTATCGCCGTTTACCAGAGAGGAGCGCCGCCAATTACCCGTTGTGATCCAGGCGGCGACCGCTGCGGTTGAAAGTTTTATGGTGAATGGCATTGAGCTAACAATGAGTCGTTTCAATAAAAATCATTTGCAACCAAATTTCTAAAATGAATTCCAATTTGGCAATAATAAAATTGCCCACGAAAAACGCGGAATAACGCCAAAGTGTCATCTCAAAATAGATATTGGGGGGCGTTTCGTGGGGTAATTTCGGTATTATGCTTTTCACGTTAGAATTTCAAGTTGAATTGAAGGTGTTCATAAAATAAACTTGCAGGAGGTAATAAAAATTTGAGAACGTATCAAACTATCGTGGTGATTGATTCCCTTATCAAAGCGGAAGAGATCGATGCGATTATCGAGAAGATAACCCGGAACATTAACAACAATGGTGGGAAAATCCTGGTTGTCAATCGCTGGGAAAAGAAGCGCCTGGCTTACGAGATCAAAAAGCGACAATATGGTTTCTATGTCGAAATCGTTTTTGAGGCCCCGAGCAATCTGGTGAAGATCCTGGAACGCGATTATCGGCTGGATGAGCATATTTTGCGCTATTTAACGGTTCAACTGGACCGGCGGGCGCTGAAACAACGCGAGCTGGAACAAAGACAACAGACCAAAGATCTGCCGGAAATTCCTGAAATTGAGGAGATTTTGGAAGTCGTTGAAAGTGAAGAGGGTGATATTGAAGGCGAGAAGATCGGCCTTGATTTTGTTGAGGAAGCCGCTACCACTGACGCCGAAAAGATCGAGCCGAGCATATAATGATGGCAATTGATTTGGGATGTGCGGAGTGAGAGCAGTCGTGTGAATATTATGATGGAGGTTTCGGGAATGATTAATCTGAAGATGCCAGACATCAATAACGTCTTGATCGCTGGAAATCTGACCTGCGATCCGTCGTTTCGGAAAACCACCAATGGCACTCCGGTCACCAATTTTTTCATTGCGTCAAACCGCAAGTTTAAAGACAACAATGGACAATGGCGTGAAAATGTTTGCTATGTGGGGGTTGTGGCCTGGTACAAATTAGCCGAGAGTTGCTACGAAAACCTGAAAAAGGGCAATGCGGTTATCATCGAGGGTGAGTTACAAAGCCGAAGCTGGCGCAACGATGATGGCAGCAGTCGCAACGTAGTGGAAATCAAGGCGCGCAGAATCCAGTTCCTCAATCGTCGCAGCACGCTAAAAGATGGCGAGGATGTGATCGAAGAAAATTCTGAAAAGGACTATGCGTTCGAGCCGAGCGAATCGGAAATGAATGAAGAGCTGATTATGGATAAGCCATTGCCCGAAAGCAGCCCCCCAAAACAACCAGTTATGGATGAGGCGCTCAAATACGATTTTGGATATAAGGACTTTTTGCTTTGAGATCAACAGCGAACGTTAGGTGTCAATGATACCAATTAATTTGAAGAGGAGTTAATAACCGTTATGCTAAAGAAAAAAAGGATTTGTCGCTTTTGCGAAGATGGCACTATCTATGTCGATTTTCGCGATGAAAAGAAGTTGATGCGATTTACCACCGAACAGGGGAAGATCATTCCCCGGCGCACCTCGGGTACCTGTGCCAAACATCAGCGGCTGTTGGTGCAAGCCATCAAGCGTGCCCGTCACTTGGCACTAATTCCTTATGTTTCTGAAATGAGTCGATAACTATTAAGCATTCGAGGGATGATTCATGAAAGTAATATTGAAGCAGGATGTGGAATCGCTGGGGAAAGTCGGTGAGATCGTCGATGTCAAGCCGGGCTATGCTCGAAATTATTTGATCCCCAAAGGAATGGGACTGGCCGCTACCGACAAAAATATTCGCCGGTTGCAGGTGGAACAGCAGCAATCGCAACTGAAAATGACGAAGGACCGAAAGAACGCCGAAAAACTGGCGGAAAAGTTGAATGAAGTATCCTGTACCGCGATGGTGACTGTCGGCGAAGAGGACAAAGTCTTTGGTTCGGTGACCACCCAAACCATTGCTGATCTGTTGAAGGAAAAAGGTTTCGACATCGACCGCAAAAAAATCGTTCTCGACGAACCGATTAAAGCGCTGGGAATTTATACGATTCCTATTAAATTGCACGCGGAGGTTGAGGCGAAAATCAAACTCTGGGTGGTTAAAGAATAAAATATAGTTGGTTGACGAATCGAAAAAAGGAGGCGCGATCCACGTTATGGCTGAATGCGCACCCAACAATCTGTTCGCTAATTGGATGATGCCCCCATTGCTGATGAGTTCCTGGACTGGCTAACAATGAATCTAATCTGGCTGTTAATTTTAGCCCATTTTGTCGCTGATTTTCCGTTGCAGAGCGACAAGATTTTTGCGCTGAAATCAAAATATAAATGGGGCCTGTTGCCGCATATTTTTATTTCCTTCCTCGCCAGCTTGATTGTTGCTTTCCCCTATATTCAATCGATTCATTTCTGGTATGTCATATCCTTTCTGGCGGCTGTTCATTTGCTCCTGGACTGGTTGAAACTGTTGGCTACTCAAAAATGGGTGGCAGACTCGATGTTCGTTTTTTTATTGGATCAATGTCTGCACCTGTTTTTTATCTGGCTTGCCTGCACGCACCTGTTCCAGGTACCATCTCCCCAGGTCAACAACTATCCGTGGCTAAGCGCTTATCTTGATCGAAAACTGAGCATAATTCTCTCGGGATTAATTTTTGCTGTCTTTGGTGGTGGGGTTTTGCTTCATTATATCCAGGGAATTGCTCTGCGATTGGCCAATGACTCGAACCAGGCGAATCACCGCCCATTTCGATTTAGCATGCGCGATTGGGGATATTTGGAACGATTGGTGGGGACATTGGGGATTATTCTTGGGGGATGGTTCTTATGGCTTGCCCCGATTGTTTTGATCCCCAGGCTTCTGAGACTGAAAACCACGAATGATCCAGCGCCGCTTTTGATTAATATTGGATTTGGCATTGTGCTTTCCATTGGTACCGGCTTGCTGGTGAATTTTATTTCTTAACCGCCTCGGGGCGAATTACGGTGGGCGTGGTGCGCCAAAGCCGTTCAAAACCAGGGAATTGCCTGTCCGCTCGCCGGTTCGCAAGCGAGCGGGTTTTGGGAGTTGGTGGTTTGCGATGATAATTTTTTAGCAGCTACTCTGCTGACGGTGTTGCTTGCTGTCAGCGAGTATTGGGCAACGAACCGATGGTCATAGGGACTGAATTTCCGCCTGTGCTTGATCGGTAGCTGGCTTCAGATAAAATGAGCGGATTTTTTCCACAACCTCTTCGGCGGTATCTGCGAGTTCAAATAGTTCTAAATCCGATGCTGATACTTTTTGATCAGTGAGCAGCGTATTTTTAATCCATTCGATCAAGCCATGCCAATAGGCCCGATTAACCAGAATCACCGGGAAGCGGCTAATGCGAGCCGTTTGAATAAGCGTCAGCGATTCGAACAACTCGTCGAGGGTGCCAAAACCGCCGGGCAGAATAACGAATGCCTTGGCGTATTTTACAAACATGACTTTGCGAATGAAAAAGTAACGAAAGTCCAACTGGATATTGGCGTAAGGATTAGGCTTCTGTTCATGGGGGAGATCGATATTCAAACCGACGGAAATGCCTTTCCCTTCGGCGGCGCCGCGATTGCCGGCTTCCATGATGCCCGGGCCGCCGCCCGTGATCACCCCATAGCCAGCTTCGGCCAGTTTCCTGGCGATGTCGCGCGCCAGTTCATAGTCTGGATCTCCTTCGCTTACGCGCGCCGATCCAAACATGGTCACGCAATCGCCAATATCGGATAATTCTTCGAAGCCTTCGACAAATTCAGAGATGATTCGAAACACTCGCCAACTGTCTTCAATAAAAAATTTTTCGATTTTGCCATTTTGCGGTCGCATTTTCCGTCGCAGCATAAGAAGTTATTTCCTTTCATTGCCTGATACCAGAAGCTCGCCATTTGATCTCAGCCCCGGGTGATTCCAGAGCGGCCGATGTTTCAATAACTGCCCATAAAATCAGCGAACAAGATAAATTAATTTTGCCTAAATGTCAACTATAATTTTGAAAGCTTTTCATTTTTCAGTTGTTTAATTGGCAAATAGTTTCTATATTTAGTGGGGTGAGCGAAAAGGCCCGGGCAGTAGATCAATTGAGAAACTGTGGCGGCTCGTTGCAAGACCCGGCCGCGGATAGCTGCGACCAGCTTGAGGTTTGGCATCGTTTGATAGTGGATCGCATTCATGAGTATTCCTCTGAGCTGAAGTAAATTGTCCAAATTCCGTTGTCCGAATGGCTAAAAGGCTTTGCAAAACCCGTGCCGTATTCATCAGATCGCGAATATTTCTGCATGGCCCCGGCTCGCAATTCAGGAATTGTCAGCACGATGATTCATAGCTCTCGAAAACTGCCATAGCATTTTTTTGGGTGATGACTCCAGAAAACAGACATAATGCCAATCCGGCCACTGAAAAGTCGATTCGGCTCGACAAGTGGTTGAAAATCGCCCGCATCATCAAGACTCGCAGTCAGGCCACGCTGGCGTGCGATCAGGGGCGCATCAAGGTGAATGATCAAATTGCCAAGCCGGCCAAACTGGTCAAAATCGGGGATACGGTGGCGGTCAAACTAAAATGGCGCACTCGTACCTTCGAAATTCTGGATATTGTGTCGAAAAGTGTTCGCGCCGAAGAGGCCCGATTGTTGTACCGGGAGCAGGAACTTACTCCAGAGGAAAAGGAGGCCGAGGATATCCGCAGCCTGTTTTACCAGGCGGCGAAGTCGCAGCGGCCCAAATACAAGGGCCGGCCGACCAAGAAAGAACGGCGGGAAATGGAAAAATTTCGGGGTCGCTTCGATGCAGATCAATAATACAAAAGGCTCATGGATAATTTAAAAATACCGCCACTGGTATCGGGTGGCCTCATTCTCTCTTATCAATGCAATTGCTCCTGTCGGCATTGTCTGTATGCCAGTGCCCCGCGCTGGAACGACTGGATGACCGTGGAACAGATAAAGCATTATCTGCGCCAAATCCGCCAGTTCGCACCGCAACAACTCGGTCTTCATCTGGCAGGGGGCGAGCCATTCCTCAATTTCGAGCTCACTTTAAGATCCGTGGAGTTGTGCCTTGAGGTCGGAGTGCCGCTACAATATATTGAGACCAATGCCAGTTGGTGCGAGGACGATGATGTCACGGCCTACCAGTTGAACCTGCTGCGAGAATCGGGTTTGCCTGCTATACTGATCAGCGTATCGCCCTTTCACAACGAATTCATTCCCTTTGAAAGAACCGAGCGCGCGATCCGCATTGCCCGTGAAATTTACGGACCATATAACGTGCTAATCTACACCGCCTTTTTTTATTCGCAGCTTCAAGATTTCAATCCCCAGTATACCATGCCGTTCAATCGATATCTGAACACGGTTGGGAGTGAAGCGGCCGCAGCGTCATTCATTCAGCATTACGGGCTAATTCCGAATGGCCGGGCGGCATCCAGGTTGAATTTTCTGTTCCAGAAACGGCCCGCCGAGGCGGTTTGCGATCAAAACTGCCTGGCCGAACTGACCAATCCCGAACATATCCACATCGATCCTTATGGCAATTATATCGCCCATTTTTGCACCGGCATTTCATTGGGCGACAGCAACGATCTGGGTCTGCTATTTGGTGGGATCGCTTTGCCGTCACGACCGCTGATCGAAACATTGGTAACTTCAGGCGTGGCCGGCTTGCTAAAGCTGGCTCGTGATCAGTTTGATTTTCAGCCCAACCCCGAGGGATATATCGCGAAATGCCATCTGTGTCAGGACATCCGTCATCACATCGTTCAACGAACGGATCAATTTGAGGAGCTGGCACCGCTGGAGTTCTACCGATATTTATGAAGGGATCGATGGGTTTTAAGGCAAGCAGGGGATAGCCGGATGATTGGCGCAGGATGATTGGCAGCAGGATGATTGGTGGCAGGATGATTTGCAGCAAGATGATTTGCAGCAAGATGATTTGCAGCAAGATGATTGGTTCAGGAGAATGATTGGCAGCAGGATGCCTGGTGGCAGGATGATTAGCAGCAGGATGATTAATTGGCAATAATTTGTACGTTAACAGCTTATGTTATGAGCATTTGTTGGGTTGCTTGTCTCGCACAGCAATAAATAGCTGCTGAATTGGTTCTGGGAATTATATTTTTCGTAAGCGGTCCAATTCGCCGAAGGGCCATTGGCGGCAACCTTAGATGATATTGGCTACAAGGGCACAACGACCCGCAGCATCTGCGACCAATTATCTTATGAAACCAAGCTTTGGCCAAAGAATTTAATGACAACCGAGTGCTTTTTAAGCATATTTTCTAAACTGCATTCTGATTTCTTTGTGTCTTCGAGTCCTGGTGGTAGTTCCAAAACTTAAGTTGACGCTAAAAGTCGAAAGGTGGACTGCCAACTCGAGGTTCTCTGGGCGATTGTTTATTTTTAACGATAAAACTCGGGACTGGGTATAATATGGAGTTCGGGGTAATAATTTGTTTTGTGAGTCACGCATAGAAAAGCCTCGGAGCGGCCACCGGCGTCTGGCGAAGGGGCTTATTGGGACTCATTATAGGTATTAAATTTCAAACGGGTAATTTGTGATCCCGCCAACCAGCAGGCCGATCGTAGGATTAGCGGCTTTGTGCGGGCGCTGTTTGGATTATTTTATTTAACAGGTGGCCTGGGCTTGATACGGGATAGGTAGTAGCAAGCTGAACCACTTACTGATAATACCAATCAAGGATCTTTGCGGTAGGAAATATGAGTGAAGCCTGGTTAACGTTCCAACGGGGCGGAATCGTCATGATCCCGCTGCTTTTCTGTTCGATTATCGCGCTGGGCATCATCATCGAACGCGCGATTGCTTTGCGCAAGAAACGGGTGCTGGTGCCGGAAATCATCAATCTCATTGAAACCATTCACAATCCCGGTGACATTCATCTGGCACTCTCGATTTGCCAAAAAAATAAAGGGGTATTCGCCAGCATCGTGCAGTTGGGATTAGAAAATCGGCAACTTCCTAAAGATGAATTGAAGGAGCTGATTGCGGATCAGGGGCGACAGGAAATTCGGGCGCTGGAGAAGGGTTTGACGGTGTTGGAGACCATTGCTGGCATCGCACCGCTGCTGGGTTTGCTGGGCACCGTCACCGGGATGATCAAGGTCTTCAGCGTAATTTCTCAGATGGGGCTGGGGCAAACGCAAGCCCTGTCCGGAGGCATTGCTGAAGCACTAATTACTACGGTGGCTGGGCTTTCCATCGGCATTCCGGTGCTGGTCTGCTATAATTATTTTACGAGCAAAGCGGAAAGTCTCATCCTGGACATTGAAAAATTTACCTCGGTCTTGCTGCGGAAATTGGGTGATTTCCAGATAAATCGTAATGCTTCATCGGAATAAAATGAGGGACATTCATACATGCAATTAAAAGATCGCAAACGACGCCAGGTGGTCATCAATATCACTTCACTGATCGATGTTTGTTTTTTGCTGCTGATCTTTCTGATGGTTTCATCCACATTTGTGGAGCAGCCGGGGATGAAGCTCGAATTGCCCGAAGCCAAGACCGCTACCACGGAACGTATCAGCGAACTGGTGCTGGAGGTGAAAGCGGATGGCACTGTGTTGGTCAATCAGGAACCGATTGCGCTGGCAATCCTGGGCGAGAAATTGAAACAAATGTTGCCGCAACTGGAAGAAAAAACATTGATCCTGAAGGCCGATAAGCTTGTCCCCCATGGAACTATTGTGGAAATCATGGATCAGGCCAAATTAAACGGTGTGGAGAAATTGGTAATTGCCACACAGTTAGGAAAAAAATAGCCCTTAGTAAACCCGGCTGCAACTGCTCCCAGAGATTTTGATAGTTAGCTGTATTGCGATAGCTACGGCCTGGCTCCTCGCATTGGCATTGCAAATGAGCCATTTATGGCTAACAACGTAGCCATCGAAACAGCAGACCGGGTTGCTCGCTAATGGGCAACTCCGGTCGTCTGTTATCGACCTGGTTATTGGTAATTAGTAACGCAGTTTTTCAGTCATGAAATAATCGATGACGCGATCTAAAATGCCATCCAGATTGACGCTGGGTTGATAGCCGATCAGCGCTTTGATTTTCGAGAGGTCGGGAATGCGGATCGACATGTCTTCGAATCCTTCCTCGTACGCTTCGTCATAGGGAATGAAGCGGATTTCCGAGTCCGATTTTGTCTTTTGTTTGATTTTAAGCGCCAGATCTTTAATGCTAATGGCTTCATCGTTGCCCACATTAAAAATCTGTCCAACGGCATTGGGGTGGTTTACCAATCCCAGGATGGCATTGACAACATCGCTAACATACGCAAAACAGCGAACCTGGCTGCCATCATTATACACGGTCAGCGGTTCGCCTCGAAGCGCCTGCACCACCAACCGGGGTATGACCATGCCGTAACGGCCAGTCTGTCGTGGCCCGACGGTATTGAACAGGCGGACAATAATCACTTCCAATTTTTTCTCTTTGTGATATGCCAGCGCCAGAAATTCGTCAATGGCTTTGGAAGAAGAATAGCTCCACCGATTCTTGGTGGTAGGTCCCAACACTCGATCATCGCTCTCTTTAAACGGGACTTTATCGCTCTTGCCATAGATTTCCGACGTGGAGGTGATCACCACTTTCTTGAGGTATCGATTGGCCATGCGCAATACCGTCTCGGTTCCCAGGATATTGGTCTGAATGACTTCCACGGGTTTGCTGACAATTAATTCCACGCCCACGGCCGCAGCAAGATGATAAATAATATCGCATTCGCTTACCAGGCGATCCATAACCATTTCGTTCAAAATGGATTCCACGGCAATGCTGAATCTTGGGCTGGACATCAAATGCTCTACATTTTCCAACCGTCCGGTGGATAGATCGTCGATGACCGAAACAACTTCTCCACGTCGCAATAGTTCTTCGGCTAAATGAGATCCAATAAAGCCAGCTCCACCAGTGATTAATGCTTTCATAATTTTTGCTCCTTCACCGTCTTGATATAATCGGGATTTGTGTTATCGTATTAATCAGGCGTTAGCGAGTGTTCAGAATGATTGGGCACACCTAACGCATGATCACCAATTTTTCGATGCGCTCAACTTGACTGTTGCCAGACCGAGCCGTGACTTTGTAGAGATAAACGCCGTTGGCCAATTCATCGCGATCCTGATCCAGCCCATTCCAATAAATGTGATGGAATCCCGCCTCCAGATGATGGTTCTCCAGGGTACGCAACAATTTCCCGGCGATGGTGTAAATTTTGATGGTCACGCGATCAGCCGGTTGGGTTAGGTGAAAAGTGAATTCGGTATCCCGACTGAAAGGATTGGGATAGTTGAAAAGAGTCAGAATATCAAATTCACTCACCACCTGAAAATCGTCTCGGTGATAGGTCAGATTATTTCGGAGGTCTTTGACAAATACCTCCAGACTATGGTCGCCGTCCGCCAGTTCCGGGCGAAATTGCAGTTGCGCCCTGAGTCTGGGATTTTGCGGATTAACCACGGGTACCACCAATAGCCGTGATTCATTTCCTGAAAATGCCAACCGCTGGTGATCCAGAAACAGGTTGAATCGGGTGGTATCTTCAGCGACCATCGGCCCATCGTCATAAATTTGAATCAAGATCAGCGGTTGACGCGCTACAAAATCTCCCATCACGATGGCCTTGCCATCATAGCTCACCAGAATCTGCGGTCGGGTCGTATCGGGCAAAACCGTAATGGCAGCGGTAAAATAGTTGTTCATTTCGCTCAATTCATTGAGCTGATCCGCGGGATCCAATTCGACAGCGAGCTGTGGGGTGCCGGAGAAGCCGCTCAGGAACCAGCTCTGGTGGATCGTGTAAAAACTGTCCACGGGAATATTCGTCACTTGATCAACGCCCAGCGTTACGTTGCCCCGATTGGGCGTTATCAGTGAAAAACGAATTTTTACCGAATCAGCAACTTTCATACCAACATTATGCACCCGGGCAGTCAATTCCAGCCGTTCGTTCTCGACCAGGCTATCCGCACTCAAGGAAATGACTTCGGCGCCAATGGCCGGATCGGGCACGGGCACATAGGAAACAGCCCAGTCGCGCAACGTCGGTGTGTTACGGCCATCGTCATCGGAGAGATTGGCACGCAACCGGATAAGCGGGTAAGAGCCAGCGTCGATGGAGGATAGATTTTCTTGTTTAAAATTAGAAAGATTTTGTAACAGTGTCTCCCATTGAGCCAATCGCTTATTGAAGCCGAGCACATCCAGGATGATATTGGTCCCCGCTGGAGAAGTGTCTTGCTCCCAGGAGAAGAAATTCCAGCCGGTGGCCGGGCCAATGGCTGGCGAGGTAACCGATCCCCGCAACTGATAATTGACCAGAGTATCTCGCACCGCGGCGATCCCCTGAGTGGCCGGTGTCAGTTGCTCGGCCACGCTGCCGATGGGCGCACCTTTGATGCCTACCATGGCCCAGGAATCGCGAAATTTGACCTGGCGACAGTATTGGCTGCCCAGACTCTCTAACGCCTGGTAGGCTGTTTCGGTCATATTCAGACTGCCATCGTCGCAAATGGCAATCAAGACATAGTTGGTGTTTTCCAGACCATTGATGAAATCGGCCATACTGTCCGCCTGGTTCGTCGACGCCCAGGTGTCAAACGATCGATAGCCGATCACCTGACCGTCTGTGGCATTGATCGCAACCAGATTATGTCCCCGATGTTGCTCTGCCACTGGAAGGCCATTCATTAAAATTCGCGCATAATTCCCATCGTCATGGCCGGCCGATTCCACCTGAAAAACAAATCGATTTTCCTCCAGTTTTGTCCCCAACGCGGAGGAACTGGTGTGATCGAAATTGTTTTTTGGGAAATGCTGTGGATGTCGTTGCTGCCAGATGAGTTGCCCCGCGGCAGCTCGTGTGCTGAAAGATGAGGTGATCCAATTGCTCACTTCAGCGCCTTCGCGTACTCGACAGCGCCAGAAATAGGTGGTCGTATCTGTCAGTAGTGGCGTTTTCCATTGGGTAACCAGTGTGCCTTCCGGAATTGGCGGTGAAGCGATCAGTAAGGGGCTGGTAAACGATTGGCTCGTATCCAACTCGAAATGATACAGGCGAGCAGTTTTATCGGCTATTGAACTATTGCCTGGATTATTTACCTGCACTGTAACATTCGATGGAGGAACGATCTGATATTCGAATGGCCGGGAAATGGTGATCTTTGATGAATAAATATAAAGCGGTGTTTCAAAATAATTGTTTTGCTCATCGACTTCAGCTATCAGATCCGCCGGGTCTACCACGAAACGCAGCAGGTGTTCGCCAGCCCGGTCTTTTAATTGCCAATGAACAGTGGTTGAATCTTCCAGCCCGATGGGCGGTCGTTTGATTGGCCCGGCAATGAGATTGCTTTCGCTGCCTTTTTGATCAAAGATGCTGATCGCTACGCTATCCCTCGTTGCCAGACCCCAATTTTCAATCGTCAATTTGATAGTTACGGTTGAATCGGCTTCGGCTGGAGCAGGCGGATGAAACGAGACGTCTTCTGGTCCAATGGTCAAATCTGGCATTTCGGGCAACGCAAGGTTCAGCAGTGGATCACCGAGCAGGGTGTATTGCTGAATAACGTTGGTATTGTAACTGCTGAAACCATAACCGGCCCATAATCTGAGTTTTGCCAGCGTGGTAGCTTCACCAAGGGCATGAATCGTGTCGATGAGCACACTTTGGAATAAATTTTTCAACAAGATGTTGTCCTGAAAAATATAGCCCCAGCCGGTCGTGCCCCAAAAACCGATGGCGCCTTTGTTTGGCGTTAGTAAAAAATGCTCGCCGAAGGCACTGCCTTCCGGCTCGGCAAATCGACCCGTGTGGCAGGTCATGCTGGTAATAAACGGATACCGGTCCTGATTGGTCAATTCTTCGATATCTGGATGATTGAACATCAAGTCCCAGGTCCGGCTGCCGGCATGTCCCAAAAAATTTGCCCAGACCATACCACGATTGATAGCCGACAGCACCTCCTCTTTCTTCTCACCCTCGAAATAACCTTCGGTGGTTTTATTGATTTGAAATGGGCGACAACTGGCTGGCGTCGGAATAACATATAGCTGGATGAGCGATCGGGTTTGACTCATAAATAAATTTTGTTCGCTACGATTGAAGCCACCAGTGATAAATAGCATGTTCTTTTTCCAGGCGCTGCTTGGCGTATGTTCATAGGCAATGATCTTGTCCACGATCATTGTTGCCTGCTCGGAGGACATGACGGGAATCCTGCCAATTACCATATCCGGCAGCACATCCCCTTCGCCATCCAGACAAACAAACCAATTGTCGCTCACCGGATTGCCGTACGAGGGGACATAATTCTCGTTGGCAGCTTCGCCCAGGTTCTGCTTATAATCCCAACTGGCATCCCCAAATAAGATGACAGAACTGGGTGCTGGAGCTTGCCAGTTTAAATAGGCATACTTCAAGAATTCTCTGATGGTCCGTGGATCTAAAACGCCGTAATTGAATTCGTCATAAATTTCCTGGACATCCACTACTTTGGCTCGCAATCTGTTTTGCGAGATGCGATATTGCGCCAGCCGCTGGGCATCATGCCAGAATCGGGCATGGGTGATGATGAGCAGATCGGCTCCATTCTGTGGGTTCCGCAAATCGACACTGGTGTCCAGTCGCGCGGCCGTGGGTTGCAGC
Organism: uncultured Cytophagia bacterium; assembly: GCA_964647995.1. GTDB lineage: Bacteria > Zhuqueibacterota > Zhuqueibacteria > Thermofontimicrobiales > Thermofontimicrobiaceae > Thermofontimicrobium_A. The sequence continues at coordinate 62,977 of CAZYNP010000011.1, read as the reverse complement.
AGCCCTTTTTCCGAAACGGCCAGATATTGTTTCGACTCGCTGATCCGGTCGCCAGCGATAGCAAAAAAGTCCTGTCCGCTGCCCGGGGAGATCAATTGCTGTCGAACCGTAGCGACCCCAGACCCTGCTGGTGTCAATTGTTCGATGGCAGTGCCGATAGCCGCGCCCTTCTTTCCGATCAGCGCCCAGGAGTCGCGCATCTTCACATTTCTGGTTAGTCGACTCCCCAGCGATTCCAATGCTTGATGTGCGGCCTCCGTCATTTTCGCGCTGCCATCATCCTTGATGGCGGCCAGAACCAATCTGCCAATGGGCAATGCCTGGATGTAGCGGGCCATGCCATCGGCTTCGGCGGAGGATTCATAGGTGTCAAAATGCGCAGTTTCGAGCAGTTCGCCGGTGGATTCATCAATGACTGCCAGATTATGCCCGCGTAATCCCCCAGCAACTACTGGTTTGGAATTGATGAGGATGCGCGCCAGGTTGCCATCGGTAAAACCAGCGGAAGTGACCTCAAAAATGGTTTTTTTCCCCGCTTGAACCTCAAGGCTGTCGATTACCGATGAGGTCGTTAGATCGAACAATTGAATATGAGGATCATTGAAACCCCAAAGATAAAACCGACCGGCCAAATTTTCATTGGAAAGGCCAAAATTGAGCTGGTCGTTGGTTGCGAAGAAATTTCTGGGGTATTGCAGATCGATCCAATCGAGATAGAACTGATCGATTTTGGCGCCGGTATCGCCTGCCGATCGAATGACCAGTTGGTTATCGCCGTTTAACAGTCCGGGAACTGGCGTTTCAAAGATATAGGTAGCCGTATTGGTGAAATAGAAATCCCCAATTGGCTCATTATTGAGGAAGATTTCCACATGATGATTGGGCCGAACGGGATCTAAGGTCGTGCCTTTAAATTTAATCATCAATCGCGGCGGCTGATTGGCGACTACCAGGCCACTCACCGGGATGTTAATGGTCGCTTCTTCCCCTGGAAAGAAAAATCGCCAGATCCATCCTTCCCCAGGGACAAGCTCGGTGTTGTGAATCTGATAATCATTGTCACCGGGATAGTAATCATTTTCTTGCTCAATATGAATGTGTTCGATGTAGCTGTCAATTTCCATCAGCCCAGTTGTCAGGCTAATTCGGCTGTTCATCCGCAAGCCCTTATCGTTGCCCCACGTGAGCCAATAGACGTTGGTATCGGTGTAAGGATCGTCGTCGGTACTATCGGTGTGATTTTTTTGTCCATAGAATTCAATAAAATCATCGGCATCGAAGCGGTGGTCTGTCTGACCCTGGACCAGAAGCGGAATTTCCATGCCACGGTTGTAAATTTTAAACGTGGCAGGATCGATATCACTAACCGGCAATCCGAGATTGGTTAAGTAAGCGAAATCCAGGCGATAAATGCCAGTACGGGCGATGAGCAATTTGTAGTATGTGCTGTTGGGTTGCAGCCAGCTACTGGTTTGCTGTGGCTGAGGAACTCGTTGGGCACGCCATTTCTCCGCTGTTGCCGGGTTAGCCAGCAGGTGGGCGAAAATGGTCGTGAATGGATTGGCTGGTGGCTTGAGTTCAATTTGCCCGGAGACAGGTGCTTCCTCGCCCGCATTAAAATAAATGGCCACCCTCAGCCGTTCTACTTTTAATAAGGCGTGCGTGGCAGGATTGTATTGCAGCGGATAAATTTCCAATCGAGCAACTCGCTGCCGACGGATCCAGCCCAAATCAGCAATGGTCGCCGGTTCGGCAGGGAGGAAGGCGTTTTGGCTATAAAAGGACTGGTCAAGATAAAACTGTTGTTCCAGATAGGGTCCTCGCGGGTCAGGTTGCTGCACCATGATCGGGGCGGGCGGGATGCGTTTGGTACCCATTGGAGCGGTTTTCAGATCTAAGATTTGGATAACCGGTGTTGACCTGGTTGGAATGCCGATCAGGATCGGAGCCAGAGGAAGCTGGGCTTGTCCTGGCGTGCGCATCCGCTCATACCCTTCAATGAGGGGGAGTTCGTATTTCACTCCCTCAATAAGTTGCTCATCGAATTTGAGTTCGAAGGGGCGGAGTTCAAGTATCATCCTCGATTGATTGCTTTCGATGACATCAATGACCCCTTTATCCGACTGGGCAAAAGAAAAAATCGGGAATGACAGACAAATTACAGTAAATAAAGTGGCAATTTTAAACAGACGCTGACCCATTGCTTCTTGCGTACTACCTATCTCCGCTGCATTTTTCAACTATTAGCTGGAGTTTCTAAGTAGAAAATATTTAGCGAACCCCAGTTTTTTTAACCCGATAATGATAGTCCCAAATACCGGCAGTAACAAAAGCCAGCCATATTCTCGATTCATCACATAGATGACAAAAGCAATCATACCCCAGGAATAACTGATGCCATTGAGCATCAAAACGGCGTTTTTATGACTGACGCCTAATTGAAGCAGCCGGTGATGAATGTGCTCTCGATCCGCCTGAAACAGCGGCAATCCTTTGCGAATGCGGCGCATGATCGCCAGAAATGTATCCAGAATGGGGATGCCCAGCACCACCATCGGTACATAGATTGCCACTGCCGATGCTTCGCGAAAAGTACCATTGATCGAGAAACAGGCCAGAAGGAAACCGATAAGCAGGCTTCCGGAATCCCCCAGGAAAATCCTCGCAGGATTGAAATTATAGATCAAAAAGCCACCGATGGCTCCAGCCAGGATCGCGGCAGGAACTGCCGAGATCAAATTTCCAAACCACAGCGAAATGAACACCATCACACAGGCGCCGCCAAAACTGATTCCTGCGGCCAGACCATCCAATCCATCGATCAGGTTAATGGCATTGGTGATGCCTACGATCCATAACAGCGTAAAGGGAATAGCGAATATTCCCAGCGCAACTGGTTCGCCAAATGGATTGGCAATGGCTGAAATCTTATAGCCGAACAGGATGACGATAGCCGCCGAGATCAATTGAACCAAAAATTTCTGGTTGGAATTGGCGCCCTTCATGTCATCATAGATGCCGAGAGCGAGAATGATAGTGCCTGAAAAAAGAAAAACCAGGGCTTCCCGCTGCAACGCCGAAAATTTTTCATCAGCGAACAACATCAACAGCAGGATGCCAGATAGAAAAGCTACAAAAACGGCAATGCCCCCGAATTTTGGCATCAATCCTTGATGGATAGTGCGATGATTCGGTCGGGCCACCGCATTCAAGCGAAAGGCTAATTTTCTGACCAAGGGTGTCAGTGCAATAGAAACAGAAAACGCCAGTAAACACGTGCCAAGAAGTAATCCCATGATCTGCTCCTATTCTTTAGGAATTAGAATTTAGATCAAGATAAATCCGTCGAATTCATAAATTCTTATGCCAGGCCACCAGACCGCACAGAGACAGCAGTTGTCAATAGTCCAGATGAGCGTTTGATTTTGCTATTGGACAGCAGACTTTCTTTGAGTAACTTTGCGGCACGCCTCTGCAGATCTGCGCCAGAGCCGATGAGTATGCAACTTAGCGTGATCACTAAAAATTTTTCATTAGCAATATATCATATACCTGGTTGATCTTAGCCACGGTATTTTCGATGCTAAAATTTTCCCTCACCCTCTGGTAGCCTTTTAAACCCATTTTTTGCGCTAAAGTTCGATTCATCAACAAAGTTAGAACCCTTTCTCCAACCTGTTGCGGATTTTTGGCGGGCACCAAAAAACCCGTCTCGCCATCGATCACCAGTTCATTATTCCCCTTGATATGGGTGGCCACCACCGGCTTGCCACTGGCCATCGCCTCTAAAATGGAAACCGATAGCCCTTCCCAGAGCGAGGTCAGCACGAAAACATCCAGAATTTTGAGCAATGCTTTCACATCCTGGCGCCAGCCGAGAAACAGAACATGATCACGAATGTTCAACTCCTGGCTCAATTTCACCAGGCGCTCTTTCAAATGCCCGTCGCCGATCACCAAGAATTTGGCATTGGGAATGGCTTTTACCACTACGGGAATCGAGCGGATAAAATCCTGCGGCGCTTTCTGCTCCCAGAGCCGGGCCACCATGCCCACGATGCCATTGCTCTTTTCGATCCCGACCAGATCGGCAGGAATAGGCTCGGTTCCATCGGGATTGAATTGCGCCAGGTCGATGCCATTCGGAATCGTCACCATCTTTTCGGCAGGGGCCAGTTTCATTTTTAAAGCGACCGTTCTGTCAAATTGATTGACAAAGATAATTCGATCGGTCACCCGCCCGGCAATTCGTTCCATCAAGCCGATGATAAACGTTGCCAGCCGAGACGAATACTCATGGAAAGCAAAACCCTGGACTGTATGCACCACGCATTTCGCGCCCGCTGCTCTGGCCGCCAGCCTGCCGATAAAGCCCGATTTCGAGGAATGGGTATGCACCAGAAGGAAACGATTTTGCTTGATCAACCTGATTAGTTTAATAAAGGCAAAGAGGTCAAACAGCGGATTTATTTCTCGTTTTAATTCTGGCAAAATTAAACAATCGATATTCAGCCTGGCAGCCGCTGCGGTTAATTCGCCCTCGGCGTTGCATAGAATGGTGATATGGTATCTATTTCGATCCAGGCGCTCCAGAATATCCATCATGGCTTTTTGCACACCGCTCATGATGGGCAACACCTGGATGTGCAGTATCTTTACTTTCGTCATCGCAGTTGTTGATACAGGTTCAAAGTCTTTTGGGCGGCAATTTCCCAGGAGAAATCGCTTTTGCGCTGCAAGCCCTTCTGAATCAAACTCGCTCGCAAATCCAATTCCGTGGCAATTCTTGTCATGGCTTGGACGATTTCAACCACCTGATACGGGTTCACCAGCAATGCCGCATCGCCTGCAATCTCCTGGCAGGACGAAATATTCGAGGTGATAACAGGCGTGCCGCAAGCCATGGCCTCCAGAATCGGTATGCCAAACCCCTCGTACAACGAAGCGAACAGGAAAGCCGTGGCGCCGCTATAAAACAGTGGGATCTCTTCATCGTCCACATATCCCAAAAATCGGACCCTGCCTGTCAGGGCGAGTTCCTGAGTTTTGGCCTCTGGCTCAAAATAGTTGTTATAGCTTTTTCCGATAATAATGAATTCAAATTCCTGGCCCACCTGTTTCAAAAATTGATCGAAGGCCTCGATTTGCCTGACCAGATTTTTATGAGGACGGCGCTCGCCAATGAACAAAAAATAGGGCCTGGTCAGTTGCCATTTTTGCTTGAAATTTTGAAGTCGCTGCTTATCAGCGATGCGGACCAAATGTGGTTCGCAGGCCTCGTAAATCGTTGTCACCTTTGAGCTGGCTGCGCCATTTAGCTTGAAATAATCGACCAGGTCTTGTTTGGTGCTATCAGAAACCGTGATGATCTTTTGCGCCGTCCCGATTCCCAGCCGCATGATCTGCTGGGTGTACCATTTTTTTAAAAATTCAGCGCCCCGAAAAACACCCCGATGCAACAAATAGGTCAGATCGTGAACCGTGAACACCGAAGGGAATTTTCTGGCCACCGCAATCGGCAGATCGAAGTGCGGATAGTGGTACACATCGATTGTCTCCGTGGCGAGAAATCGGCGCAATTGCAATTGCTGCTGCACGGTTACGCCTGGGATCGGGCATTTTTTATAGACAAAGCGCTCATTGTTTCCATGGAATACGGGATGGGTCGGCGATAATTGGGCATCCACCAGAATGAGATAGTCGTTCTGGCGATCGACTTGCTTCAGCGCATTGATGATGTTGTAGGTATATCGCCCCAGGCCCGTCTGTTTGTTGATGATGGGCCTGGCATCGATGCAGATCCTCATGTCGACCTCGAATGCTTATTAATCTCCCGAAGGTTGAGAACCTTCAAGAGGTTATTACTGAAAGCCTGGATTTTAAAATCCGTTGGGTTTTTCTATCCGTTGGGCAATTTTATTCTCCCAACAGATCAATGAAGCCAACGGATTAGAACAGCAATTGAAAATTTTTTCCAAGCAATTTTAAATAAACGCTCGGCTTCTGATCCCTTCTGATGAACGCCAGCAAAAATCTGAGCCCCAGCCCCATGGCGTAAATCAGGTGAGCGATAATCGCTCGGTATTTGCCATAAAATTTTTCGATCAAGAAGCAATTGTTTTTGATGCTATGGATCAAAATCTGATCAAGATTCTGTTTGGTGCTCTGGCTTTTCCAATGAATCGCCTGTAACGAGGGCAGCACCACGCTGCGCCAGCCATGCTGTTTTGCCCGATAGCAAAGCTCCATATCCTCGCCATACATATAAAAATGTTCGTTCAGCAGGCCAATCGCATCGAGCACCTGGCGACGGACGAACAGGCAGGCGCCTGTCACATAATCCATCGGATAGAATCGGTCGTTGGTTGCTGCGCTGATCTGGCCTTTGAGCCGATGAAATAGGGGCGAATCCGTGAACAGCACCTGCTGCTTGAATAACTCCCAATTCGAGAGGAATTTCCCGCCTGATGCCTGGGGCGCACCATCGGGAAAAATCAGACTGACGCCGACTATTCCCACGTCGGCGTGATCGTTCAAAAATCGTTCCACCTGGTCAAAAATGTGGTCTGATTTCAGCTCGGCATCGGAATTTAACAATAAAATAATTTCCCCGTGACTCGCCCGAATGCCGAGATTCGTAGCCCTGGCAAATCCCAGATTTTCTCGATTTTCGATCAACTGGACCTCGGGAAATTCCCTTTTGATCATAGCCACGCTGTCGTCACTGGAGGCATTGTCGATCACGATGATTTCGTACCTGCCTGCGGGATTGGTGCTGGGAATGGACTGCAAACAATTTCGCAACAGTTCCGCCGTGTTCCAGTTGACGATGATAATCGAGAATAATGCTTTTTCCATCAGTTTATCTAAGATTTTTGACCACGAATGGCATGAATGCAGTATGCCACCATATTGCTGCGTTTTAATTTAAACGCAAAGAGCGCTAAGAAGACGCCAGGTCCGCAAAGTGATTTTTAATATCATCCAAACTCAGCGACCTTTGCGTCTCCTTAGCGTCCTCTGCATTAAAAAATTTGCTTGCCATCGACCAGCTCTGCCCCAATTCGTCCGATTTTTGCCAGTCAAGAATAAAAGCCTAACGGCTTAACTCCTAACGGCTTAACTCCTAACGGCTTAACTCCTAACGGCTTAACTCCAGACAGTTTAACTCCAGACGGCTTAACTCCTAACGGCTTAACTCCAACACTGGAATTAAGGCGTCAGCATTTTATTGAGGCACCTCATAGAGCTTAACTCCTCCTCTGTCCCAATTAGCGCAATTCGGAAAATTAGCGCCATTAGCGGTCTCGCTTTTGCCAAATGGCAACTCGATCCTGCCCAGCTTTTCATAACCCCACTTCATCCAGAAAAATCCGTTCCATTTTGCGGGCGCATTTTTCCCAGGTGAAATTCTTGATGTGGTGATAGCCAGCCAGGGAAATCCGCTTCAGTTCTTCGGGATTTTCCAACAAATAAATAAGGTGGTCCGCCATACCCCGAATATCTTTCGGCTCGAACACCAGCGCCGTCTCTCCCGCTATGGCATAATCGGGAATGCCGCCGACATTGCTGGCCACCACAGCGCACTGGCACGCCATGGCTTCCATGGGCGGCAATTGACAGCCCTCCAGCCAGCTCGCCGACACAAAAATATCACAGGAGCAGTACAGCCGTCGCAGCGCCTCGCCCATGGGCTTCAAATGGAATTCGGTGCCACTGGGCAGGCCTGTCGCTGCTGTGGCGCCGAACACGACCAATTGAAAATCGGGATGATGCTGACGTACCAACTCAATGGCCTGCAGGGCATCGTTAAATCCCTTGATCTCCAGATCGTGGTACATCACCAGCACACGAGGCGGCGTATGGAATCGTTTGTCCTTGTTGAAAAATTCTGTTAGATTGACCCCATTGGTGATAAGCTCAGAGTGATCATCGCCGAATTTTTCCTGCATCAATTTTTTCAGCCATGAGGCGATCACGATCTTTGTTAATGGCAATCGATAGCTGGCATCGATGCGGTCTTTCGGCCCGTGCCAGATTTCGTAGCTCTGGACGAAATAAAATTTGCGCCCTTTCTGGGCAGGCAGTTTCGCCACCGAATGCGCCGTGGGCCAGGCCGTCGCCACCACAATGTCCCCCTCGGGCAAAAAATAATTGGCCACCCAGGGAACTCGCTTCAATTTCGATTTCAAAGCAAACCAATGAATTCGATTGCCCCGAATCAAATTGGCAATGAGGCCCCGAAGCTGCCACCAGCGATCTCTCAGGCTAAATTTTCTATCGCCGAAATAATAGGGCAGCAAGGGATAGATCACGGTCACCTCATGCCCCAAATCTGTCAACTGATTGGCATATTCCAGCACCACTTTGATCCCGCCCGTGAGGGATTTGAACGGGATGATGAAATTTATTTTTAAAGAATTTTGGGACATGGAGATAATCATTCCGTTAATAAGGCATGGAGATCGTCACCTCAAAGATGACGGTCTCGTTGCAGCAACATAAAATTAAATATCAATGCCTTCCATTCTCGACTTGACCAGCAATAAACCGATCAACACAAACATCGGCCCTGTTACCCGTCCCACTGTAAACAAGCTTTCCATCGTGGAGCCGACCAAAAATCCCGTGACCGCCGTAAGCGAGACATAAGCCAGCCATCTCAATTCCTCGCTCGCTGGTCGCTTTAAAACCTTGAAAGCATGTCGGTAAATGATGACGATCAAAGCCACAAAGGGAATAAAACCGAGCAGACCCGATTCGATCAGCAGCCGCAAATAAATATTGTGGGCGTGCTGAATGTAGTCCACCAGCCCATATTCGGAGCGATAGTTCAGCTCACGGAAATGATAGGTGTGGAATCCCTTGCCCAGCAATGGATGCTGCTTGATCTGATCCAGCGAGGCGTCCCACTGGGCCAGGCGCTCGCTGATATTTTTCTTGAAATAGAACTGGCCGCCTTTGACCAGATAGGTCTGCTGGGACCAGCGCAAAAACACAGGCGTAAAAATGACGGCGGCGATGATCCCAAATGCCAGCGACATGATCAGCAGCCGCTTGCGCTGGTTCTTTCGAAGGATCAGTAAAAAAATAAGCATCACTACCAGAGCGACCAGACCTCCTCTGGAAAACGTGTAAAAAAAAGCGTAGAACGTGGGCAGAATGCAAATCAGCGAAATTCGTTTGAGCTGCTTGTTGCCCGATAGAAACAGGTTCAACAGAATCGACAAAATGACCAGCAGATAGGCGCCGTAGTCGTTGGAGAAGAATCCGAACGTCGAGGCGGTGCGATAGTAGGCTTTGCCCGATTCGGTGATCAGCGCCCTGGCAATGGTGATGGCACCAGTCAGTTGTTGATAAATGGCCGAGACCACGGTGATCATCGCCGCCACAATCAGCAGGCTGAGAATCACCTTGATCTCTCGGTCGCTATGGATCAGGTCAAGTATCAAAAAAATGATCAGAAAATATTCCGCCCAGAGAAAAAAGAAGAGCCAGCACTTGGCATAATCAGCCAGGGCCAACTCGCCAAAGGCTTTGACCAGGCTGATGGCAGTGAATGACACCAACAGCAAAATCGGGCGATTCAATTTTGAATTCGGAACGGTCAGTCGGCCCTGAGATAATTTTTTTATTCCTAACGATAGCAGAAGAAACAGCATCAGCACTTCGTTGACCGAGATGGAAAAAGTTTCGCCGCCCACTCCAAAGAGCGGAATATATCGGTTCAGTGGCAGATTGAAGATCAGCAGATAGAGACCCACCCTGGGATATCGCAAAATGAGCACAAAAATGGCGGCGGCCAGCACCAACGCCAGCAAATAGAAAATTGAAACAGCGCTGTTATGGATGATCACCAGCACGGAAACGATAATGCTAATCGCCAGGAGCGATAGCCGATCCAGATCGATTGGGTGTTTGATATTTACCGCCAGTGGTGTCATCTCAACGGATTTCCCTTTGATTGAACCATTGCTTTTCGACAACATGAACCGAATGGACAGAATATTGATCCATCTGATCCCGTTTCTCCTATCAATTGATTTTCTAAATCGCCAGAGCGATAATCCGAGCGAGAATGGGGTAGCGGCTCGTCGTTCTGGCCAATAGAGTCCGATCCTCGTCGTCCCAATAGCCCGATCGCTTGAGCCAATAGACGAACGACGGGAAAAAGATCAGGCTATTGAACAGGAGTAACGTGAGAACCTTCCAGCGAGCATCAAGTACCCAATAGCCGCTGACCCATGATGTGAGCCAATACAGTCCCAGCCCTGATAATCCAGCGATCAGCAGCGGCTTGAGAAATACCTTTGCCCAAAAAGTAACGATAGCGATCGAATTGAGTGAATGAAATTTCAGCACAAAATAGATCGAGCCGATGCCGACCGAAATAGGGGCCGAAAGCACCACGCCCACGAAGCCGTAAAATTTCACCAGCACGATGCCGAAAACAATATTCAAAATCAGGCAAATCACGGCATACTCGGTTTCATAGGCGGGCTGGCCAATGCCCCGCACGATCATCACGCCGACGCCCGTGAGCAAATTGATGAAAATTCCTATGGTCAGCAACCGAGCGACCAAAACCGATCGTTCGTGCCCCATCCCCATCCAGGCGCTAATGAGCAGGTCGGCGAAAATGATGGTAAAGATCAAAATCGGGAAGGTGATGCTCGCCAGATATTTGTTGCCTCGCTCGTAAAGCTTCAGGATGGCTGAGGCTTTCCCCGCTGCGTCTAACTCCGAAACCGCTGGCACCAGGGCGGAGAGAATCAATCCCACGATCATGCGGCAGAACAGGGCGATCTTCTGGCCGATCTCGTAAGTCGTCACCGCCGCCAGATTCAGAAAATAGCCAATGATGGTTTTGTCGGTCTGCAAATTGATCAAGCCTGCGATGTTGCTGATCTGCATTTTGACACCGTAGGCAAGGATCTCTTTTATTTTTTTGAAATCCAGATACGCTATTTTGAACGCCAGCCTGGCAAATAATTTTTTGGAAAAATAGATCGACGCCAGGCTGACGAGCACGATTTTGATGCCGTGATTGATGATCAAGCCTTTCAGGCCGAATCCATTTTCGAGCACGACGAAAACACCGATGAAGTTAACGATCGAAGCCATCATCTCGATCGCATTGCTGATCTCCATGCGCTGCAGCCCTTTGATGATGGCCTGAAAGACGCCAAAGGTGTTGTAGTAACCGAAAATAATGGCAGCGCCCAAGAACACAAAATTGGCATCATTCACCAACGTGGTTGGCACATTGAAAAAAGCGACCAGCTTATGCCTCAATAAAAAGCAAAGCCCGACCAACGCCACTGAAAAAAAACACATCAAAGCGAAGCCTGCCACGGCCACCCGATTGAAGCTGGCGTCATCTTTTTTGGCGGAGTATTCAGCAAAGTACTTCACGAAGGCAGCGCCCGTGCCAAAATCCAGCGCCGTAAATAGCCCAAAGATGACCGAGACCAGAGCCCAAATGCCAAAGCGCTCGGCACCCAATCGGATGAGGAGGTACGGTATGATGATAAGCTGAATGCCTGTGGTGAAAATATTGCCAATGGTGTTGAAGACGGTGTTGCGAAATATTTTGTCTGAGACCTTTTGCATTTCAATATTTTCATGGAAAAGTGTGTTGAGCGCTAATTTCGCTAATTGGGATTACGCTTTGTTCGGTTGTTCAATAAAAGGCTGACGCCTTAATTCCAACATTGGGAGTTAAGCCGTCTGGAGTTAAGCCGTAAGGCTTTTAAAAATCCCATTCTGTGAGATTCCATTTCTGTAGGAGGAATATCTTTTAACCCCAGCAATGGAACGACTCAATAAAAGGCTGACGCCTTAATTCCAACATTGGGAGTTAAGCCGTCTGGAGTTAAGCCGTAAGGCTTTTAAAAATCC
>CAZYNP010000011.1:0-50976 GCA_964647995.1 uncultured Cytophagia bacterium | reverse complement strand
TGACCCCAGCAATGGAACGACTCAATAAAAGGCTGACGCCTTAATTCCAGCGTTGGGGAGTAGGCTAATAATTCATCCCCAATGAAAGGCTCAGACCGTGTCCCTCAATATCGCCACGCAGCCCACTTTTTAGCGTTGCATTTTTGACTATCGAAAACTGATATGCAGCTTGAAAGTAACATCCCTCAAACAGCTCATAGGAAAAATTCAAGCCATAAGAACGGCGTTTCTCCAGAATGCCAGCCAGGAATTGGGTCTGCAGCTCATCGCCATAGCGATGCGGCTGTTCGACGTCGCCGCCGACATTTTTATCCGCCAGATTCGCCCCATGCCGCCAGAATTCCGAAAACAGCGCCAGCCTGGCATATTTTGAAAAACGATAATTGGCTTCGAAGTACAGATCATCCGCATTCGGGCCGATGGGATGTCCCAGGGGCGACGCATAATGCGTGTAGCTCAATGAATTCTCATGCGAGTACACATACGGCCGCAGGCGAGTGTACTCGACTCTCAGGTCCAGATCATCGATGCGGATGGGATCGACCCAAAAGGTGCCCAAAGAATAACCCAATTTATTACCGTACCAATCCGTGCCCAATTTCGTCGTCGTGATGTCGTCGATGAGCAGTTCGCCGTAAAATTTGAGATTTTTGATGGCGGAGCATTTGAAATCCAGGCCCATCATCATATTATCGGGGCTTCCAAGATAGTGCTCGGCGCTGCGAAAGAACATGACGGGATTGAGATAGGCTGGCTCGAAACTTCGGCCGTTGAAAATCACGGTTTCTGATAAACCAAGACCCAGCCAGCTCCAGGGCAAAAATTCCAGCCGATGGCCAGCGAAATATTTCTTCGGCTGCAACAGATCCTGCTCGTGCTCTTCGTAAGCGGTCAACTGGGCGTAGAGACTGGTGAATTTGAATTGGTTGAAAATGAATTCCAGCTTGAGCTGATCGTACGAGGTGGCGTAATCGGACAGGATCAAACTGCCCGTATGGCCGTTGCCCCAGTAATTGCTGAATTTGCCAAACACCAACTGGAAATTTTTGAAGCCGACTTTCAAATAGGCGATGGTCTCATCGTGATAGATGTAATCGGGCGAGGTGGCCCGCACAAAGCCCAGCCGAGGCAGCGTGTAATTGCCCAGCCGATATTTTTGCGTGCCCCACTCTTTGGAGTCCCGCACATCGATGAAAAAGCCGAGATAATTGTCCCAGTTGCCCCACAAGCGGAGGCCATTGCTATCCTGAAACCGCCGTTCGGTTCGCTCCGAAGAATCCGTGCGGCTGTAGCTGCGCTGACGATAGATGATTGGATCGAAAAAGAGCTGAAACTGGTCTTCGTGCCAGCTCAGCAAATTTCGATCGTTTTGATAAATGATCTTTGGAAGAACTTTCTGGACATATTTATGGTTTCGGATCCGCTGAATTCGGTTTGGGTATGGAGTTAAATGTCCCATCAATTCAGCCAGTTCCTCTTTGAATTCAATGTTGAGAAAATTTAATTGCTCTTGTTCGATCTGGTTCAAGGCATCTAATTGCTGGCGGACTTTGGCCAGATAGCGAGCAATTTCCATTCGCGACAATGGCCTGGTGGCATTCAAAACCCCCGGAAGCACCTGCCTGGTTTCCAGCCGTTCCAGATAATCATAGACCCAATGATTGATTGGAACGTAGGTGGATTGGGATCCAGCACTGGTCAAAAAAGACAAAATCATTGCCAAAGTCGTTATTAGTGACCATGCCTTGCGGCGCTGGAACAGGCCCGGGAACAACGGTCCGATATGTTTCAGATTTGCTTCATGCCACATATTTTTTGATCGCCTGGCAAACCGTTTCGATCATCGACTCGGTTAATTCTGGATACATGGGCAGGCTCAGGTAGCGACGAGTGCATTGCTCGGCTACGGGATAGTCGCCAATTTTTAGCCCCAGATGCTGGTAAGCGGGCTGTAGGTGCAGAGCAATGGGATAGTGGATGCCAGTGCCAATTCCCGCCTCGGTTAGGTGCTGGCGCAATCGGTCGCGATCTTCGGCCTGAATGACATAGAGATGATAAACAGGTTCGGTTTCGGGTAACTCCCTGGGCGTGATGATGCCTGCCACATCTTTCAGCAATTCGTTATAACACCTGGCGTTTTGCCATCGGCGTCGGTTCCATTGATCCAGATAATTCAGTTTAACATCCAGGATCGCCGCCTGAATGGAATCCAGACGGGAGTTCGTTCCTTCTACCTCATGCTGGTATTTGACCAAACTGCCATGATCGGCCAGCATGGCGACTTTTCGAGCAATGGTTTCGTCATTGGTAACCACCGCTCCGCCATCGCCATAGGCGCCAAGATTTTTTCCGGGATAGAAACTGAAGCAAGCCACGTCACCAAAGGTGCCGACCCGCTGCCCCTGATATTTTGCTCCGTGCGCCTGGCAGGCATCTTCGATTATTTTCAGATGATACTTTTGGGCCAGTGCCAGGATCGGCGTCATGTCGGCGGGCTGGCCGAACAGATGCACGGCAATGATGGCTTTCGTCTTCGATGAAATTTTCTCTTCGATTTTGGTGACATCGATGTTATAGGTCTCGGGATGGATATCCGCAAAAACGACCCTGGCGCCCGCCAGGGTGATGGCTTCGGCGGTAGCGATGAACGTATTGGCCGCTGTGATCACCTCATCGCCATTACCAATCCCCAGAGCTCGCAATGCCAGATGCAGGGCATCGGTACCGTTGGCCACCCCCACCGCAAATTTGGCGCCACAATAGGCAGCAAAATGTTTCTCGAACTGTTTCGTAGCCGGCCCATTGACAAAAGCGCAACTATCAATGACCGTTTGAATTGCCCGATTGACCTCCGATTGGATTTGCTGATATTGAATTTTTAAATCTAAAAATGGCACCTGCGTTGCCATAACACCTCCTTGCAGTCCCTGTTGCAGTTCATGTTTTCTTTTTTAAAACTGAGCAAAACTTATTACAAATTTACCACTTAATCCCTCGTGGCGTCACGCCAATGCCTATGCTCCATGCCCCGTGCTTCATGCACCAGACGCCATCCGATTGATGATCTCCACCAACTTCGCACTTGCCGTACCGTCGCCATAGTGCCCCTGTTGCTTGCCATTGGGAGAAAAATTTGCCAGCGCTGCCAGAATCTTCTGGACATCAGCGCCGACCAGACAGTTCCAGCCATCGGCGACGGTCTCCACCCATTCGGTTTCCTGGCGCAGAGTAATGCATGGCACGCGATAGAAATAGGCCTCTTTTTGCACCCCGCCGGAGTCGGTGAGAATTTTTTTGGCGTTCTTTTCCAGCACGATCATATCGATGTAACTCACGGGCTCGATCAGCAGCACGTGGGCGGCTTGCTCCAGCGGCTGGTACAATTGGTATTGCTTCAAAAATTTCACGGTTCGAGGATGCGCTGGAAATACGATTCGCTCCCCGGCCTGGAGAATCGCCGTCAGGATGCGTTTCAAATGATCGAACGAGTCGGTATTCTCCGCTCGATGCAGCGTGAGCAAGCAATAGCTGTGCGGCTCGATCTTCAGCCGATCCAAAATGTGACTTTTCTGTTCGGCGATGGGGGCGAATTGAAGCGCCGCATCGTACATCACATCACCGATGTTATAAACGCCGTGGATAATTCCCTCGTTCGCCAGGTTGTTCACGGCCGTAGCGGTGGGGCAAAAGAGTAGGTCGGCCACTTTATCCGCCACGATGCGATTGATTTCCTCGGGCATCGCTCGATTGAAGCTGCGCAGTCCCGCCTCCACATGGGCGAGCTTGATATGCAATTTGCTGGCGGCAATGGCTCCCGCCAGCGTGGAGTTGGTGTCTCCATAAACCAGTACCAGGTCAGGTCGTTCCTCTTGCAGATATTGCTCCACGCCGATCATAATCGCTGCGGTCTGGCGAGCGTGGCTGTCCGATCCGATTTCCAGATTGATGTCGGGACGGGGAATAGCCAGTTCGTCAAAGAACACTCGGGACATGTTATCATCGTAGTGTTGTCCTGTATGGAGCAACAATTCGTGATGTTGCTTTCGCAGCGCTGTTGAAACGGGCGCCGCTTTAATAAATTGAGGTCTGGCGCCGACGATGGAGACGATTTTCATAGTTGTTTCTCTTTTAGATGGAAAAGCTCGGGATCCAAATTGCTGATGTTTAAAAAATGCCTACCCAAAATTCCAAGCAACAAAAAACAAAATACAAATGAATTGCAAACTTCAAGTTTAAATGACCAAATCTTTACATCAGTGGGGCATTTGTTTGAAATTTGGTTTATTGATTATTGCAATTTATTTGTAATTTATTATTTGAGGTTTGGGATTTGCATCATTCCCATCCGTGGTTTTCCAGTAACTGTCTTTTCAATTTCATAGTTCTGATTCATCGATCTCTGCAATTTTCATCAGATGCTTCAATGGTCCAATTTTTAAATGCCTCTTGCCATGTATTGGAACAGAAATACGAGCAGGATTGTCAGATTTCGTATAAACGTGGTGACTACCTTTTATGTTTTTCAATTTTCATCCATGGCGTTCAAGTAGTTGGGCAAATTCTTTACCTGAGATTTATTTCAAACCGCAATCTCCAATACTTTATGTTTATCTGAAGTTCAGATAGCTTCAATGTCAACTGATAGACAGGCTTCCACTGCTTCGTAAATATTATGAAGCAACTCCTCGAATGAGTCGCCCTGCGTGGCGCATCCTGGGATAGCAGGTACTTCGGCCCAATACCCGCCTTCTTCTGCCTCATGAATGATGACTTTTAGTTTCATATCAATAACCGCTCCATCGATTTTCTTATGAGCAATTGATGAGCATCCTCTAAATTGTCGGTTTGAAAATTTAAAATTGACATTTATTTGTTATTTATCATTTGTATTTTGGGATTGAATTCATTCCCATCCTTGATTTTCCAGCAACTGCTCCTCAGGTGTATCGCGAAAATATTTGGCGGGAACTCCAACTACGATCTGTCTGGCAGGCACGTCTCTGGTGACAACCGAACCCGCTCCGACAACGGCATCTTCGCCAATGGTGATGCCTGGCAAAATCACAGCTCGGCCACCAATGCGCCCGCCACGCTTTACCGTGACGCCTTTGAAATGTTTGAAACGTTCCTCGGTTCTGCCCAAAAAATTGTCGTTGGTGGTGGTTACCATCGGTGCGATGAAACAGTAGTCGCCAATCTCGGAATAAGCGGTGATATAGCAGCCTGTCTCTAATTTACACTTTTTACCCACGGTGCAAAAATTTTCAACAGTGACGCCACGTCCAACGATGGTGTATTCGCCAATGGAGACATTCTCCCGAATAGCCGCGGTGTCGGCAATCAAAATGTGATCTGCAATTTTACTCCCAGCATAGATCACCACTTGAGCGCCGATCATGCAATGACTTCCGATTACGGCTGGCGGCACAGGTTCTGATTTGAAAATGCTCCGTTTCGCCCGCATCGGCTGTTTTCCGATCACCGTGTTATCATCGATGCGCACCTGATCGCCGATCACCGTGCCTTCATGAATGACCACATTATGGCCGATGGTACAATTTTTTCCAATTTTAACATGAGGTTTGATGACAATAAACTCGCCAAGTACGGTTGCTTCACCAATCTGTGCCGTTGGATCAATTGAGTTATTCATACACGCATAGCCTTTCATTTTAGGATTTTCGTTTGATAAAAAAATAAGTTCGATTTAAAAAGCGCTAATTTCTTGCCACCCGCCCGCCATCCGCCCGGCTGATGCGCTAATTCACCGATTGAAGGCGTCCAATTCGCCCACTGGCGGATATTTCATTCCTCCCACTGGCGGATTATATTTTGCTATCCCAAACGCTCAATGAGAAATCCTGTTTTGGATGGGAGTGAATATAAATACAAAATAGAATCTTGTCAAGATAATTTTTTTAAATAGAAGTCGCTAACCAGCAAAAACGAGATGCAGTCGCTGATCGATTAGCTACCAGGTAACTCTTTTAATCAAAGCGAGGTCGTGCGGTGCTGACCAACAGCAGGTTTCGAAAGACGATATACAGATGTCCGAATCATGGTCTAAACCACACAAAAAATTCAAAGTTCTGATTATCAGATAGCGGCTTTCTGGCTGAGGAAATTGGGGAATGAAAATCTGTTTGATATTTGGAAATCGTAATCAGGAATTTCGGAAAGCCACTTCACCCACCTGGATTTTCTCGCCGCAAACACGATGCTTTCTTCTGTGGGTAGAAATACACGCCTCGTCGTATTGGGAAAAAAATCATGCCCCTTGCTAATAGGCTATTGTTCATTCTAATCCGCGGCAATCGCTGGCCATAGCTTGTGGCTGATCTCCGGCCTGAGGGTTGATGAGTTTCAACCGTTAAATCGAACAGCTATTCCTGCCTGCCGGCAGATTTAGGGTTCGGGAAGGTCGATCCCACTTTCCCCAAAAATCCCTTGAATTTGATCCGAAAATGTATTACTTTAGATTTAAATGATACCGTAATTTCCAAAATGAATCATCACGAATGTAACTAATTCATCTTTGCCCAGAAAAGCACGGGATGACAGGAAATTTAGGAATCAAAAAGTTCTTTCAGTGTTTTTTGGTGTGTTTTGTGGGAGAAACATTTCCATGTTAGAATCTCAGGTTTTATTTTATTGAATCAGGATGAATGGAATGAATAAATTTTTAGGCGTGTTGCTTTATACGATGATCGCAATGGCAACCGTTGCCAGTGCCGGAGACTACCAGCCGCGGCAATTGCTTGCGGGCAACTGGGGCACCAGCGATGGAGAGTTTGGTCTTAGTTTGCAGGCCGAAGGCAATTGTCCTCAGGCCCTGGCCATTGCCAACGACAGCAGCCTGGCCATCCTTGATGCGGTGAACCATCGCGTCCAATTTTTTTCTGATGAAGGAAAATGGCTGCGATCATTTGCCGTTCTATCCAATGCCTTTGACATTCAGTTCCAGAATCAGGAATTGCTGGTTTTGGCGCCGTACGATCATGTGATTGCTCGATATGGCTATGATGGCCAATTGATCGAGAAAATTGCAATTAATCCCAAAATCAATCTGATCGATGGCCTGCGCTCGGTGGAAAATGAAGTGTTGGTTCAGACGATTGAGCAGGTGCAATATTCCATCACGAAAAATCAGGCCCAGCAGATCGCATCGGCAAGGCTGGGGGCGAGCGCTCGAGTCTCCGATATCAAAATTAGAACGCAGTGGATCGCCCCGCACCAGGGCCAAATGATCATCCAAAATGAACCGTCGGGCCAGACCCAGACCGTGATGATTGCAGCACAAGATGAGTTGGGCTCGCTCGTGTTTCTGGATACTGACCGAAATGGAAATATTTTTGTGCGCAAAGAACTGTTTTCAGCCTCGGGCCGGTCGTATTTTGAAGTGGCGAAATTCGATCGGAATGGCGGTTTGATCGCTACCATCAAAATCGAGCACGAAAATATTGTGATGCCCTACAAGCCAATTGCGATCGACCAGTATGGGAACGTATATTTTTTGGCAGTCACACGCGATGGGTTCTCGGTGGTGCAGTGGCAGGAGAAATGACAGCCGGGAGTGGGGCCTGAGACAGGGAGTAGCAGAAGGTTGCTGAGAATGCTCGATCTCGAAAGATAGTATGAGAGAAATGTTATGAAGAAATTGCTTGGAATTTTGTTGATTGTTGTTTGGGGGTGGAGTTCATTGACGGCTCAAATCACCCGGGAAAAAATTATCTCCAATGCCAAACCGTATGTTGAGGTGCAGTGGTATTGTTCCGAAAAAAACATTAATCATCCTGAATACCTGCAATACGGCAGTCAGCCCTGCGATTTCTCGGTGGGCTGGCAGACCGGCGAGGCCTACTCTTATGGCGGCAATGATGATGTGCCCACGTTTTTGGATCGGATTGCCAGGGGAGATGGTGCTGGTTCGCATCTATCGCACTACAACGCTGCTGGCGGCACGCCCTGGTGGGCTACTGGCATCGATTGCTCGGCATACGTCTCCCGTTGTTGGGAAATCTCCCGTCAAAGCACCCGAACCTTACCCAATTTCTCGACCGAAATTGCCCGAACCGATCTCTTGTCTGGCGATATCTTAAATAAGCCCGCCAGTCACGTGCGATTATTTGACAGGCGGGCTGCAGATGGCCGACCGATTGTGTATGAGGCTTCCGGCAGCGCCACCAAGTGCGTCTATCGGGCTGTCGATTGGAGCGATTACACCCCGTTGCGATTCAACGAATTGATGATTCCCGCACCGCAGTTCCGGGTCGAAAATCCCGGCAATCGCCAGATCAAACTAAGCTGGAATGCCGTTAACCATGCCACGCGCTATCAGATTTTCTTCAGCACCGATGGCGTGACGTTTTCTGATATGGGGGAGACGACGGCGCTCGCTCGAACTTTTACCGACCTGTCCGAAGGCAGAATTTACTATTTCCAGATCATGGGCATCAATGATCAGGGCGAGCTGGGCATTATGAGCGAAGTGCTGGCGGCACGAGTCTCGGCGCAGCCGTCTTCGGTTCTGATCGTCAACGGCTTCGATCGAATGTCCACTGGCACGAATACCAGAAATTATGTTTCGTATTATGCGAAAACGCTGGCGAAATTGAGCCTCAATTTTGATTCCTGTTCCAATGAAGTCGTGGCGCAAAACCAGCTCGATTTGAAAAATTATGCCACCGTCATCTGGCTGCTGGGCGAGGAATCCACTACCAATCAAACGTTTTCCGGCTCAGAACAGGCAGCAGTGAGCCGCTATCTGGAAAATGGCGGGCATCTTTTTGTCTCGGGCGCGGAGATCGGCTGGGATCTCGATTATTACAATAACGGTCGTTCGTTCTACCAGAATTATTTGAAAGCAAAGTACGTTGCTGATGACGCTAATGTCTATCAATGCCATGGTGTGGCCGGGACAATTTTTGAGGGATTCTCGGGCATTAAATTCGATGATGGTAACCATGGCACGTACCAGGTGGATTATCCTGATTGCATCGATGCCATGGGAGGCAGTCGCGTTTGTCTGGACTATGATGGCACCAACTTTCATGCAGCGATTCAGTACGAGGGAAAGTTTGGTGCCAGTTCGATGATCGGCAAACTGGTGCATTTCGGATTTCCTTTCGAGACTATTTATCCCGAACAGGATCGAGATCGGGTGATGGAACGAATAGTTAACTTCTTCGCTGGGAGCACTGCCGCTCCCAATCTGGCAGAGCCCCCGCCAGCAGATTTTCGGCTCTGCCAGAATTATCCCAATCCGTTCAATTCGTTGACGACAATTCAGTATCAATTGCCCGCAGCAGGGCCGGTGGAATTGGCAATTTTCAATCTGGTTGGCGAACGAGTGAAATTATTGGTTGCCAAACATCAGTCCGGCGGCTGGCATCGAGCGCAATGGGATGGATCGGATGAAAACGGCGCAGCGGTGGCCAATGGCGTGTATCTTTACCAGTTGAAAACAAACCATCGCATCGAAACCAGGCGGATGGTGTTGGAAAAGTGAGCGAATTAGGGGGGCTGGGACTGGTAGCTTTTGGTGCAACATCGCTGGTCGGAGAGAGCTTCGGAATGCCAGAGCCACAGCCCCAGGCCATACACGGGAAGAACCAGGGAGGTTTTATGGAATGCAAGAATTATCAGGCAAACTTGAGTCGGTGCAATTGCAGCTATGAACCCTGCAGCCGGAAAGGCTATTGTTGTGAATGTCTGGCTTATCATCGTCGCGCCGGGGAATTGCCCGCATGCTATTTCCCGGCTCAGATCGAACGAACCTACGATCGCTCCATTGCCAGGTTCCTGGCATTGCATAAGAAGTAATTAGTCCCGAGGTCTGAAATTGTAATTGGCATTTGGGCCGCACAGAGCCCTGGCATGATGGAGTTTGGGCATAATGGAAAAAAAGAAGATTTTTAAGTATTTATCCGGGAGATGTGACCGAAAAATGATGGCATGGCAAGCAAAGCAATACATTTTGACAATTTCTCTACTGTTAGCGCCGGCGATTACCGGGATGGCGCAGGCGCCACTGGCGGTTCCGGATACGGTGATCCGAATCATTCAGCAGACCCAGAACAAATATCGGCCTGATAAGCGGATTGCTTGTTTTGATGCCAGCGCCAGCATGGTTGGTGATCGGATTATTTTGCGAGGCCAAACGCTCTATCCTGAAGGGAAAGCTGAATTAATTTCTCGATTAGCAACCGAAACGGATTTTCAAATCGAAGACAGCCTCCTGACGTTACCCGATCCGGCGTTGGGCCAGAACACTTACGGTGTGATTTGCGTAAGCGTGGCCCAATTGCGCCGCCATCCCGATGTCATTCATGAAATCATCAGCCAGGCACTATTGGGCTCGCAGGTGCGGATTTTAAAAATCGAGGA
Source organism: uncultured Cytophagia bacterium (assembly GCA_964647995.1). GTDB lineage: Bacteria > Zhuqueibacterota > Zhuqueibacteria > Thermofontimicrobiales > Thermofontimicrobiaceae > Thermofontimicrobium_A. The sequence continues at coordinate 40,590 of CAZYNP010000011.1, read as the reverse complement.
TCGATTCTGGGCCTATTGCCAATTGGATGATGGCTACCTGGGTTGGATGATGTTGAGCTCCATTCGAATAGGGGATACCACTTTTGCCGCCCAATGGCAAACCAGCAACCGGCTGATCGTCACCGCCAACTACGGTCAGATCTGGGCACAGCGGAAAGAGGGTACGATCTCCGTGAGTGATGTGGTGCGAGGGAATCTGGTGATCAATCGTGGCCATCGACGAGGCTGGTATTGGGTAGAATTGCCGGATGGACGGACCGGCTATATTCGCTCGGAGCTGGTGATGGATGAGAAAAAATATTATGCCCGGAGCAAGCCATTGCCGGCAGCGCTGGTGAATCTTGCATATCAATTCATCGGCATTCCCTACTTGTGGGGCGGGCGCTCGACCAAGGGCTTCGATTGTTCCGGCTTTACCCAGACGGTCTATCAGTTGCATGGGCTGAGCCTGCCGCGCGATGCCAATATGCAGATCAATATTGGGCAGGAGGTGGAGCTGGATGATTCGCTGCGAAATTTGAAGATCGGCGATCTGTTGTTCTTTGGTCGCGATCTGGATCATATCACCCACGTGGGGATGTATATTGGCGACCAGAAATTCATTCATGCGGACGGTTGGGTTCATATCAACAGTTTCGATCCCGCGGATGAAAACTACAGCGGTTATCGACGCCGGGGACTGCGCGCTGCGAGACGGATTTTGAACAGTGATTAGCGCAGCTTCGCCTCGTGACGATGAAACAGCTTCGCTCCGCGAGATGAGGTCTTCCAGAATTTTTTATTTCATTTCGGTAGGATCGAAGTTCCGATAGCCAAGATGGCAGAACCTATTTTAATCAAACAATTAATTTTCCAGAGGACAAAGTATGAAGTTGACGCGAAAAGAATTTTTAAAAGCCAGCGGCAGAGCCATCATCGGTTTCGGCGTGGTCAACGCTGGTTTGCTCCCCTCAACTCAATCATGCAGTCGCAAAACTTCAATTGGAGGAACAATGTTAGAATATAAAATCAAGCAATTGAACTTGACTCACACCTGGACCATTTCTCGAAACTCTTCCGATGTGAAGAACAATGTGTTTGTGAAGTACACTCGAAATGGGGTCGTTGGCATTGGCGAGGCCGCGCCCAATATTCGCTACAATGAAACGCCGGAGAGCACCATCGAGGTGATTCAGAAAGCCATCCCCGTGGTTGAAAAATTTGATCCCTGGCATTTTGTGGACCTGGGTTACGCCATCCGCGAACTGGCTGAGGAACAGACTGCGGCCAAATGCGCCATTGATATTGCGATCATGGATTGGGTCGGCAAGAGCCTGGGGGTACCCCTGTATAAATATCTCGGATTGGATAAAACCAAGGCTCCGATCACCACGTTCAGCATCGGGATCGATACGCCGGAAGTGATGCAGCAAAAAATTCGGGAAGCGGAGCAGTACCCCATTCTGAAAATCAAAGTGGGACGCGACAATGACGAAGAGATCATGAAAGCCGTGCGCGAGGTGACGGATAAGCCTCTGCGAGTCGATGCCAACGAGGGCTGGAAAAACAAGGAAGAAGCGCTGGACAAAATCCTCTGGTTGGAAAAGCTGGGCGTTGAATTCATCGAGCAGCCGCTGCCGGCAGCCATGCTGGAGGAGACTCGCTGGCTCCGCGAACGGGTCCACATTCCCATTATTGCGGATGAGGCGGTCAAAAAGGCGGCAGACATACCCACCTTGGCCACGGCGTATGATGGCATCAATATCAAATTGATGAAAAGCGCAGGCATTCAGGAGGCGCTGCGGATGATCTGGATGGCGCGATCGCTGGGCATGAAAATCATGCTGGGGTGCATGATCGAAAGCAGTTGCGCCATTGCAGCCGCCGCCCACATCAGTCCGCTGGTGGATTATGCCGATCTGGATGGCAACCTGTTAATCTCCAATGATCCTTTCAAGGCGGTGGAAGTCGAGCGCGGTCGGTTGATTTTGCCGGACAGGCCTGGCCTGGGATTGGAAGGGCAGTTTTAGCTCCCTGCGTTGCCTGGCGCGTCAGGAGTCTGGCGCGCCGCGGCCAATCTCCTCGCTTCTTTAGCCAAAGCGATAACAACGATAACCATAATTTTTTTTGCTAGCCAAAAATCTTCTTGACATTGTGATAAAATTTGTTATTTTAATCACAGATTCACTCTGACAACAAACTGCAACCTTCGGATGTTCATCGTCTCCACCAGCATCTTTTAAAACATAACTACTCTGCTAAAGGAGGCTTTATGGCAGATTACCCCAAGATCGTCAAACTCAAAGATGACAAGCAGGTGACGCTGCGCCTCATGACTGAGGATGATTTAGACGCGTTGCTGGAATTCTATCGCACGATTCCGGAAGCGGATCGACTTTTCCTGCGTACCGATGTTACCGACCGGCGCAATGTGGAATTGCGCTTTGGTCGGCTGGATTATGACACAGTTTATCCAGTACTGGCGCTGAATGAGGAAAAAATTATTGGTATTGGCACCTTGTTCCGCGCCGAATTTGGCTGGAAGCGCAATCTCGGCGAAGTTCGGGTTTTGATCGCGCCCGATTTCCAGCGCAAAGGGCTGGCAACGATTTTCATCCGGGAACTGTTTTTTCATGCCTTGAAGAAAAAGATTTACAAGCTAAAGGCCGAAATGATCGAAGGTCAGGACTCGGCCATTGCGGCGTTCGAGCGATTGGGCTTTCGCCGGGAAGCAACGTTGAAAAAGCACGTCACCGATATTCGGGGTCGGCGCAGAGACCTGGTCATCATGACCCTTGATATCGAAGATTTTTGGTATCTCATCGAGGATTACGTTGAGAGTCGGGATTTCCGAATTCATTAACTGATGCCGCAAAGGAGGCCATCCATGGTTCGAAAACCAAATATCATCAAGGGGATTCCTGCTGTGATCGTGCGCGCGCTGCCATCAATTTATTATTATGGCCGGTATGCCGGCGAAAAAATTCCATCCGCAGCCCGTACCATTTTCGAAAGCCATTTGAATTATCTCAACCAGGCGATCATGAAAACGGCGGTCATAATGCGCAACCCGGAGTTAGAGAAGCTGGCCGCGCACGTCGCCAGATTCGCCAGCCTTCATCCATCACGAATTGAGCCAGCCGTGTATCGCCTCTCCGGAGCTCTCTCGGGCATATTCTCTGCTCAAAAGGACATCGTCCGGGCAACGTTCGATGACGACAGCGAAACCAAAAACGCGTTGATCGAACTGTTCCGCACCACCGTCCGGCGGCCAGGCATTGCTATTATCGACAATGGCAATGAGCTGGAATGGGTGGATAAATTAGCCACGACCCTTCGTTCCAGTTGTTACTATGAAGCGAACATCACCCGTCCGTTGGCCGAAAACTTTAGCGGTACGATGGTGGCGAGCGATTTTATTCTGTTCGCGTCAGCTACACCGCAGCGGATTCACGAAGATGTTGAACTTTTAAAAACCTACAAAAAGCCTGGCCTAATCCTGGGCCAGCTCAAAAAAGATGAAAAGCTGGATCAGCAGACGATCCGCAACGGCGCCTGGCTGAGGAGTCGTGGCTATGACGTTTTGTTCAAGCTGTTCTCGCCGCTCCGGTTGTTTACAACGATTGATAAAATAAATATTCGTTTCCTGTTGCAGTATTAAACGATGCGTCTGCCGCCTTTAACCTAAGTCACTGACGCCACCGAGACCGAATACCAAAAATTGAGATTACGGAGGAATGACTTTTATGACTGGAGCCAAAATCATCTGCGTTTTAGGAACCATCGTCGGCATAATTTTAATTAGCTTCCCCTCGCTAATACCAATGAGTGGCCAGATTGCTTCTATCGTTTCGGCTGCCAGTGCCTTACTGGTAGCTATAGCTTCCTATTTTTTCGCTTTCCTGAATCAGGGCGAAAAAATTGAGAAAATGGAAAAAAAATATCAGCATAACATCGAGGTTTTGCAATCCCAATTGGAAGAATCGGGTCTTGATTTTTTTATCAAGCAATATGCCGAGGATCTGATCGAAATTCGGCTGATTCAAGACACACTAACTGACATTTTTGAATATACTCAAGCCGAACCGATCAATAGCGAAGCGATAAAGCAGGCTTTGTTGGGCATTAAAAGACTTCACTTGAAAGGCTTTCTTTCCAAAGCCGGGGAACTGCTCTATACGGGCGGACATATCGAGCTTTTGGAAAGATTTTTATACCACCTGGAATCGATTCTCCAGTCACACAAAGAAATTCCAGAATCACTTAGTCAGGAAATACAACATTTGCGGACGATCAGGGAGACCGGGAGGAAAAAACTCTCCTAAGCAGCGCTTTGGAACATGGAATTCAATTAATAACTATTTATTCCAAAATCGCTGGCCTCAGAACTGAAATAATTCCCTTTCATGACAATATGCTTGTTGACAACAATTCCTATCTTCATAATGAAGTAATAAACTTATAGAGGCCGCAATTTATTTGGTACGGTTTAGCAATGTACGAGCTACAAGAAAGGACATGCTGAAATGTGCCCGGGGAGGTTTATTTTTTTGAAACGGCTCTCGCCCCTGGCAGCGATCCTACTCCTCGTTTTCATTTTGACCTGTGATCCGCTGGTGAACCGATTTGATGAAATCGAGAGCGCCAAATTTTATTCTGCCAGTCATCATACGGCACCTCCTGCCAGCGTGGATACCATTCTGGTGATGACCTGGAATATTCGCTTTGGCATTGGTCGGGCGCCCTGGTTTGGCGATAGCTGCGGCGATCAGGTCATTTATTCCGCTGATGAAGTCTGCAGCAATTTGATGGGCCTGGCAAACAAGATCAACGAGCTTCAGCCAGATATTCTGCTGTTGCAGGAGGTGGATGTCCAGTCGAAAAAATCGGGCTATATCGATGAACTGCAATGGCTGCTGAATCATACCTATTTCAATTATGGTGTCTATGCCTCTTATTGGCAGGTGCAGTTCGTGCCCAGCGATGGCCTGGGGCGCATCGATATGGGCAACGCCATCCTGTCGCGCTGGAAAATTAGCGAAGCCGTGCGCATTCCGCTGCCGCTGCGTGGCGATCAGGATGCTTTGACCAAATATTTTTATCTGCGGCACAATATTCTCAAAACCAAAATTGACCTGCCTGGAACTGATAATTTCTATGCTGTGAATGTCCACATTGAAGCCTTTTCAACCGATGATACCAAAAAGATTCAGGTGGATCTTTTCAAAGACGAGCTCGACAAACTTGCTGGTGCGGGCAAAGTTTTTGTAGCGGGCGGTGATCTGAATTTGCTGCCGCCTGGTTCTGATTCCACCGATTATTGTGATGAAGACAAGTGTCCCGGCGAATCATTTCATGGGCCGCACGACCATCCCCAACACAAAGAGGGCAGCAACTATACCCCGGAGATGAGCTGGCTGCAAGGTTTGTACGACACATATCAATGCTCTGTCCCGCTGGCTGAATATTTAAAAGATCAGCGACGATATTTCACCCACACCACGAATCCCAACAGCTTTTGGGATCGCAAGCTGGACTACCTGTTTACGAATTACCGGTGGGTGCCAGGCTCGGATGTCACGCATCAGGACATTCTCGATCTATCCGATCACGCTCCTGTAAGTGTCAAATTGGAGGTGCCCAAATGAGAATTGTATCGCTATCAAACCTTGCGCAGGTTCAGAACCTTCGCAAGGTTGCTGTGATTATCTTTTTTACTTTGGGGACATTATTCGCGGCCGAACCAGATGAAACCGCCTGGCGCAATTGGTCTTCGGGCACTGCCTATCTCATGCCTGCTGGCAGATGGGAGATCGGCGTGTTCCAGTCGCTCCGCTATGGCTATTCGGAGTCGCTGGAATTTTCAACCCATCCTTTGGCTTTTTTCCTGATGCCCAATCTGAATGCAAAATGGTCTCATGGTTTTTCCAAAGGTTTTAAAATATCGACCCGACATAGTCTGTATTATCCCACACCGCTGTTGCGCACCATATCCAGAGAAGGAACTGGCGGCATCATCTCGCCAGAATTCCATATCCCCCACCTGGTTTCGATCTACAATGAAGTGCTTATTTCAAAACCGATCGCCAGCGGTCATCTGATCACGGGCAAAGTTGGCTTCTGTGTGGCGATTAAATCGGGTGAGCTGGATGAGCGAACGACCATTGACCTGCCGCTGATTTTTCCCCGACTGAATGTTTTTTACCAGGGCTATGGCTTTCGCAGCGGGGGTAATCTGGAGGGCAAACTTTTCAGACGTTGGAATTATCTGGTGGACGCCGATGTGTTCTATTATCCTGGCGCTGATGAAGAAATGGCGTTTGAGCATAAGGGATTGTTGTTGTGGACGAAGAGCCAGCGGTTTCAATTAGGCTTCGGTTACAAGCTGACTTATGGAGAATATCCGTTTGGCACCCAGTGGCATTTGCTGGGTCCGATTTTTGATCTGCAGTGGGCGTGGCAAAAAAATTAAAATGCCTAACTAAGAACAATTTTCACCTGTCCACGCCGCTACCTAATTTCGAGAAAATATCGTTATTGGGGTAAGCGATGCGTTGGCACTTCTTTTAAACTATGGGTGGATCGTTCGGCGAACGCCAAAATTTTGCTTGCAATTAGGGAAATAAAACATTATATTTCAATGGAACTTCACTGCCTCAGATTCGTCTAAGACTTTGGCATTGGGGACGAAATTGGCTTCGACGGGGGTCGAGGGGTTACGGATGGCATACCGAGGTCCTGGTTCCTCGTTAATCCGCCGGGAAAAAAATTAAACGCAGACAATTATGCGTATGCAATGGCTGCCTAATTTATAGGCAACCCGCACGGATGGAGTAGTGCCCATCAGACTCTATCTGCTGCGTCGCAATTGATGGGATAGTCCTTCATCTCGCCCGAGGGTGAGGGGCGAAAATTTATCGGGCTGGCCTGTCAGCAGCCTGGTCGGTTGTGCTGCTTCAGGCAAGATCAAACAGCCGACTATGTATGTAGAAGTCTGTAAAACCGGGCCTTCGGACGCGGGTTCGACTCCCGCCGTCTCCACCAGTTGCAGGGCAAAACTCAGTTTTGCCCTATTTTTTTATTGCGCTGGCCACCACATTGGCCACCCGACTCCGCATCGAAATGATCTCTCCTTTGTCGTTCGGATGAACCCGATTGGTGAGGAAAATCACTATCGTCTCAGTCTCCGGATCAATCCAGATCGAAGTGCCGGTGTAACCGGTATGCCCGTAAGCACGAGGCCCAAACAGATCGCCGCCATTGGTGGAATAACCCGAATTCAGATCCCAGCCCAATCCCCGACCAGCAAACGCCACCTCGGGAAAGACCTCGGTCATCCTCGCGATGGTCAACGGACTTAAAATCCGGACGCCGTTGAACACGCCCTGGTTCAACATCATCTGGGCAAATATGGCCAGATCGTCAATGGTCGAGAATAACCCGGCATTGCCGGAGATTCCGCCCTGCAATCGGGCCAGGGGATCGTGAACCACTCCAATCAATGGCTGGCCCGCAATCACTTCAGTTGGTACGCAGCGGGAGCGCAAACGGTCGGGGGGCGTGTAACCGGTATTTTCCATTTTCAGTGGTTTGAAAATGTGCTGCTCCGAAAAAGCGGCGATGGTCTGCCCCGTGATTTTGTAAACGATGTGGGCCAGAGTAATAAAGCCCAGACAGCTATAGTGAAATTCTTTTCCGGCCGGCGCTAATTTTTTCAAAGTGCCGATGTATTTGACCAACGAATCGGTCGGGCAAGGCGTGCCGAATCTGGCGGCTATCTCGTTGGCATTGGCATAAGGTGGTAGACCCGATGTATGGGTCAACAGGTGCCAGATGCGGGCGTCTTCGCCGGCGGTGCCATCGGCAGCGACATACGCCGCGAATTCTGGCACAAAATCCTTAACCCGATCCCACAAGCGAATTTTCCCCTGTTCCACCAAAATCATTATCGACGTGGCAGTGGCGACCGGTTTGGTGATCGAGGCAAGATCAAAGATCATGTCGGATTGCATGGCGCGTCGTTCGGGAACCCACTGGCAATCGCCGAATGCCTCGCGAAAGACAATTTTGCCCTGTCGGGCAATGAGTAGCACTGCGCCCGGAAACTCCTTGCGTTCGATGGCAGCACGAATGAGTTGCGGTAACAATTGAAGTCGTTCTGCTGACATGCCAACCTGCTCTGGCTGAGCAATCGGCAGCGGCTGTGCCAGAGAGGATGATGACAAAGAAACAATCCATAGAGTCAACATCAACACGGTGCGGAACATGGCTTCTAAACCTCCCTCAATATGATTGGTAGATGATGGCCGTGAGGGAATTATATGAAACGACCGCCAAATAGTCAATAGATATTTTTTAAAAACGGCTTGCTTATTAAGAATTTTTTTGATAATTTCAGCGTCCGTTCAGGAACGATAATGACAAAATTTCCAGGCGAGAATGATCTGGCTGATCGTGATAGGTGGGAGCCTCGCGTTCTATCTCTTTTGCGAAATTCAATTGTGCCGGGGGATGAGAAATTTGCCGCGCGGTCAGCAGGAAACGCTGCCGCGGGTGTCGATTATCATCGCCATGAGGGACGAACAGGAAAACGTCCGCAGATGTCTCGAGGCAGTGATTCGGCAACAGTACCCCCGCCATTTATTCGAGATCGTTGTTGCTGATGATGGATCAATCGACCGAACGCCGGTCATATTAGCCGAATATCAGCGCCACTGTTCCTCGCTGCGCGTGCTGCGCATCGAAAATCAGCCGGCGGATTGGAGCCGCAAAAAGTATGCGTTGCAGCAAGCGATCGCCCATAGCCGCGGCGAGGTGTTGTTGTTCACCGATGCCGATTGTGTACCGCCGCCGAATTGGGTCCTATCGATGGTTGCCTGCTTCGAGGCCGACATCGGTTTGGTGGCCGGGTTTTCGCCCTTGATGGATGCCTCCAGTTCGTTGCTGGGAAAGATGCTGACCTGCGATAGTCTAGCCGCGGCTGTAGTGGCTGCCGGCGGGATTGGTCTGGGGCGCCCCATTACTGCGGTCGGTAGAAACCTGGCATATCGTCGCGCCGTCTTTGAGGAGGTCGGTGGCTTTGCCAAACTAAAGCATCACCTCTCCGGTGATGATGATCTTTTGTTGCAATTGATTCATCGAACCACCCATTGGCGCTGCGGGTTCGCTGTGGCACCGGAGTCCATCGTTCCGAGCTACCAAACGATTTCCTGGCGACATTTTGTGATCCAAAAGCGGCGCCACCTTTCGGCCGGCAAAGGTTACGATTTTGGCCTGCAAGCCAGCTATTTCTTTTTTCATGTGTGCAACCTGGTGTTGATGATGAGCTTCTGGATCGCACCACTAACGGGTGGCTGTGTCCTGCTGGCCGCAACGGCTTTGGCAGTTAAAGTTTTTGCCGATAAAATGTTATTGGCAATGGGAGCGCATCTGTTTGGGATGCATCGGCGGCTGAAATATCTTCTGCCGTGGGAGATTTTCTTCTTGCTCTCCCATTTACTCATCGGGCCGCTGGCCTGGATGGGACAGGTGAAATGGAAGATGGAGGATCGAACATCGTCGAGCGAAGATGCTTAATTCGGATCAAGAATGCGCAACAGCAAATGGGCCAAGCGCATCGGTTTCAGTGGCGGGGAGAACGGAATGCGAGCGCACCTCCAAACCTGGGCTAACTATCAACGTTTTGCGGAAGACCGGGGCTGGCTGGTGGCCCGAGCCTTCGAGCATTTCATGCCACTGGCCGGGAAAAAGGTGCTCGATTTTGGATGTGGGGTTGGCGGTACGGCGCAGCATCTCGCTCAACGTGGTGCCATTGTGACCGCGGTGGATCTCCATCCCGAACAGGCTATTTTTCTGAAGCATCCAGGCATCCGTCTGGCGGACGCGACGCAGGAAGATTGCTATTTTTTGCCCCAAGCCTACGATGCGGTGGTGCTTCAGGATGTGCTGGAGCATCTGACGCAACCGGCCCGAATTATGGAACAGGTGCGACAGAGCTTAGCTCCGACCGGGATTGTATTTATTTCAACGCCCAACCGCTATTCGGTCGTCAATCTGATCAGCGATCCGCATTGGCATTTGCCCCTGGTGGCCATGTTGCCGCGGCCACTGGTCAAATTGGTGGTACAAAAAATCTGTCGACGTGATCCACGGCAGCGAGAGGATTGGCCGGCGTTGTTATCGTTGCGACAACTTAGCCAGTTGTTGGTGCGGCAGGGGTTTCGCTGGCAAATGGTGAATCAGTTGGCAATGGAGGTGCTTTTTCAGCGGCCGCAGGCGATTGTCTGTCGGCCACTGCATTTGCGACTGGTTAACTGGGTGCGACGACACCGCTGGCAAGCATGGGGACAGCGGCTGGTCAACGATCACCAGGGAGTATTCAATTTTCTAATCAATCCAACCTGGTACATCATCGGGCAGCGAGCATGAGCGAAATTGTCTGGCGTGGAATTTTCAAGGCTGCTTCGCTGAAGCGCATTGTCAATGCGATTCAGGTGGTAGCCGCGCTGGCTGTATCCAAATTGACTCGCAGGAGTGTCACCTGGGGCCGGCCCCTGGTGATCACCGTCGAGCCAACGGTGCGTTGCAATTTGCGCTGTCCGCAATGTATCACCGGTCTGGGGGGCATCAGCCGTGGGCAATCGGATTTGGATCTGGCAGCGTTCGATTCGCTGCTGGAAGAGATCGGGGATGCGGTCTGGTATCTGCTGCTGTTCAATCAGGGCGAGCCTTTGTTGCAGCCGCAGCTATTGGAGTTTATTCGTCGCGCCAAGCAGCGCCGAATTTGTGTGACCATCAGCACCAATGGCCATTTTTTCGCCGACCGGAGGTTCGTGGCAGAATTGATCGCCACCGGCATCGATTCGATCCTTGTTTCACTGGATGGTGCCGATGCGGCAACCTATGCGCAATATCGGCAGGGAGGTGATTTTCAACGGGTGGTGCGAGGCGTCCAGAATCTGATAGCAATCAGGAACCAGATGGCAAGCCCGGGACCGGTGGTGATGATCCAATGTCTGATCATGCGCCAGAATGAGCATCAGGTGCGCCAGATGCAGCGCCTGGTGCGTGAGCTGGGCGCTGATCGGCTGCTATTAAAAACCCTGCAAATAGAAAATCCGCAGCAGGCCCCAGCGTTGATGCCGCTGAACCCGCGCTGGCGACGTTATGACCCTGTCTGTGGCGTAATGCAAGCGAGGTCGGTTGCGCGGCGTGGGTGCTCCCGCTTGTGGTATAGCACGGTGGTTTTATCCGATGGCAGGGTAGTTCCCTGTTGTTTTGATAAGAATGGCAGCTTTTCCTTTGGTGCCATAAGCACGAGAAATAATTTGACTCAGATTTGGAAATCCAATGACTATCAACAATTTCGAGCAACGACCCTTGAATCCCGGGACCAAATTGCAATCTGCCGCAATTGCACCCAGGGCCGGAAAATCTATTTCTAAACGAGTGCTGGTGTTCATCATCAAAATTGTTTTTGCCGCCTTCGTCATGCTAATGCTGGTCCAACGGATCGAATTACCGGAGATCAGATCAGCCTTTCGCTCGGCCAGGTTGGCTTGTATCCTGGCCGCGTTGTTGCTACTAATTCCCAACATTTATATTCAGTTTTATAAATGGCGCTACCTGGTGCGCTTGCTGAAGCCACAGGTTACCAACCGGGAGATTTTTCAATCACTCCTGGCCGGTTTCACCTTTGGTTTTATCACCCCGGGCCGGATCGGGGAATTTGGCCGGGCGTTTTTTATCAAAGATTGCTCCTGGGTGAGTCTGCTGGGAGTTACTTTTTTGGATAAGTTTTTTTCGCTGGGGGTAGTTATTTTCCTGGGTGCGTTGGGCCTGATGTACAATTTGAGCGGTCAGTTGTACCTTTATACTTTGATTCCAATTATCATTTTCACCGTTATCACGCTAATTGTAATTTATTACATCCTTTTTCATCCGGAGATCCTTCGGGGCTTTCTGTACAGCTTGAATATCATTTTACCGTTTCGAGACAAAATCAAATTGCTCATGGGTAGCCTGGATGCCTTTCATCGCCGACAGGCATTTCGTCTGCTGTTGTTCACGCTGGGATTCAATGCCATATTTTTGATTCAATTCTATATTCTGGTTGGTGCGTTCGAGCCAGCTCCGATCTTGCCCACCATGTTTGCGCTGGCGGCGATCATGCTGGTGAAGTCACTGCTGCCAATCTCGGTCGGCGATCTTGGGGTCCGGGAAAGCGCCGCGATCTTTTTCCTGGGACACATTGGGCTGCAGGAGACCACCGCGTTCAATGCCTCCATTTTGTTATTCATGATCAATTTGCTAATTCCCAGTCTCATCGGTTTGGTGTTGGTATTGAAGTATCGCCTGATGTTCCCAAAATAGTTGCGCCAAAGGTGGCACCATGCCGGCTCGAACCAAATCCACCCGCTCGATCAACCGAATTCACCTTCGAACCGCCATTCCTTGCAGCCAGTCTGTGACCGGCTTATGCTAACTGCCAGGCGCAAGCGATCTTTCTGCTTGACTCCGGCGAAATTAATGATTATATTTCGCCCAACGAATCACGAAGCTATTCAGTTCAACGACTATTCGCGGGAGGAAAACCATGCGACCCATTCATGTCATTCTGTATACCCTCCTGACCATTGTGGTTTTGATACTGGTCGGAGTTTTGATCCTGGCCCTGGTTATCTGGAGCGTTTCCGATACCACGCCAACTGTGGAACAAAATTCCACGCTGGTTATTTCACTGGCGGGCGATATCCCGGAATATCGCCCGCCATCCGATTTGCCCATCCGGCTGGAGAAATCGCCCACGTTGAAAAATATTCTGGACAATATCGACAAAGCCAAAGTCGATCGTCGCATCAAAGGCATTTTGTTGCGCATCAATGAGAACTATATGGGTTGGGCCAAGATCGATGAGTTGAAACAGAAACTGGCCGATTTTAAGCAATCAGGCAAGTACGTCATTGCCTATCTGGGTTCGGTAGTTTCGGAAAATGAATATTATCTGGCATTGTCCGCGGATAGCATTTTTGCCGCGCCAGGTTCATTTATGGAGATGAACGGCCTGGCCATCGAAACCGTGCATCTACCGGGTCTGTTTGAAAAATTGGGAATTTCGATCGACTATTTTGCCTACGGCAAATACAAGTCCCATTCGGGCGAGACCATCGGCCGCAAAAAGCACACCGCACCGGTGCTGGAAATGCTCAACAGTCTGGTGGATTGGGAATATCGACATCTGGTCACGGCCATTGCCGAGCGGCTGGAGCGCCCGGCATCCGAGGTAATGGCCACCATCGATCGCGGCTATTTGACCGTAGAAAAATTTGCCGAGTTGGGTTGGATCCACGGGCTACGTTATGAGGATCAATTACTCGATCAGCTCAAAGTTATGAATGGCGGATCACCAAACCAAAAACTGAATCAGATTTCCCTGGCCACGTACAATGCCATTTCACTGGAATCGCTGGGATTGAACAAAGGCAAAAATCGCATCGCGCTGATCTATTCCCAGGGTATTATCCAGGAGAGCAGCGAGGGCGTTAATCCCCTATCGTTCGAAAACGTCGCCGAAGTTCAGCCGATAATTCAATCCATTCGCCGGGCGGTGAAAAGCAGTCTGGTTAAGGCAATCGTATTTCGAGTGGATTCACCAGGCGGCAGCGGGCTCGGCTGTGATCTGGTTTGGCGGGAGATTTTGAAAGCCAAAGAGAAAAAACCGGTCATTGTTTCAATGTCGGATTATGCCGCCTCCGGCGGCTATTGGGCCGCTATGGCCGCTACCGCCATTGTGGCCCAACCGTCGACACTGACAGGTTCCATCGGCATCTGGATGATCTTCCCGAACATTGCCGGTTTGTACGACAAACTGGGATTGGTGGAAGAACATGTCAAACGAGGCCAGTATGCCGATATGCTGCTGGCCGCGAGGCGATTGAGTGACTATGAAAAGCAGTTGCTCAGCGACCGGCTGTACGTAACCTACCAGGATTTTGTGAGCAAGGCAGCCGCCGCGCGGAATATGAGCTACGCCAAACTCGAACCGTACGCTCAGGGGCGCTCCTGGATGGGCGAACAGGCAAAGGAATTTGGTCTCGTGGATGAATTGGGTGGACTGAACCGGGCGATTGCCATAGCCAAAGACCGGGCCGGTCTGCCGGCTGCCGAGCCAGTGAAGGTGGTGGTTTTCTACAGCGAAAAAAATTGGATTGAAAAACTGCTATCGGCGTCTGTTTTTTCCTATTTGTTTAAAAATTTGGATTCGTTCAATCTGCAATCGCTGTGGCAGCAATTGATCGAGGCTCGAAAGGGCGTTAGCTGGCCGCTGCTGCCGTATCGCATTCAAATTCACTGATCGAACGAAGCCAGACTGGCCGAGCTTGCCGGCCAATCATGTTTCGATTGAAAAATTGACTCGAAAATTACCAGGCGGGTGGGATGCAACATTCAGCGATTTCTTCCATTGCCCAATCGTTTGCCGATAACCAGGAAATCGCTCGGTTCTTGCCGGAGCTGATGGCCGATCTGGAGGCCGCGGGCGTGCCTGCCAATATCATCGTCCACCTGGCGCAGCCGCTCTGCCAGATGCCACGATTGACACGCGTGCTGGATCTGGCCTGCGGCACAGGCCAGGTCGACTGTGCCCTGGCCGAGGCTTTGGGCTGTTCAGTTGTGGGAGTGGCTGCCATCCCCGAATTTATTGCCGCCGCGATCCGGTTGGCGCAAGAGCGGGAACTGTCGCATTTGTGCTCGTTTCGCTGTGAGGACATTCGATCGGCGGTTGCGCAGCCGGAGGAGTACGATATCGTCTTGCTGCTGGCCGTGGGGCCGATCTGGGGGAATATTGCCCAAACAGTGGCTGCCATTCGCCGCTGCGTCCGGCCGGGGGGATATATGATTATTGCCGATGGATTTTTGGCCACGGAACGTGATCCTACTTGTGCAAACTATGCCGGTCATCGACAGACGCTGGCACAATTGACCGCTCATGGCGATGTATTGCTGGAGGAGGTGCTGCTTTCTCCGGAGCAGATCACCGGACTGAGGCCCGAAGACATCCCCCGGATTGCCAATCGCGCCCAAATGTTGGCCAGAATGCATCCGAACAGCGCCGCTGTCTTGACCCAATTTGTCGATTCGATGGAGCGAACTGTGGCGCGCTGGCAGGTGGATATGAAGGCCGCTATCTGGCTATTGATGAAAGGAATTCTCATTGCTGACCGATGATGTCTTGGCCTGGCTTTTGATCAGCAATCCCTGGACGCGCTATCGGACCCAGGTGGATTTGTTGGGCCTTAGCGAGACGAATTCAGAAGTTGTAACCACCCGACAGGCGATGATAACGCATCCGCAGGTTCAAAACTTAATCCACGAGTTGAGCAATTGGCCCGGCGCTGTTTTAAAATCTCATAAGGACGCCAGTCATCCCCTGCACAAATTGGCATTTTTAGCTGAGCTGGGAGTTTCTGCCGCCGATGCGAGCATGGATTCGATGGTTCGAAAAATTATGGCGCATCAATCCGCTGAGGGACCATTTCAGATTCTGATTAATATCCCATCGCATTTCGGTGGCAGCGGCAAAGATGATTGGAACTGGATTTTATGCGATGCGCCGATCCTGGTTTATGCACTCTCGAAATTGGGTTTAGGGGATGATCCCCAGCTTGCGCGGGCCATGGAATTTCTTTTGGCACTCATACGCAACAATGGCTGGCCCTGTGCCGCAGCGCCGGCGCTCGGTAAATTTCGAGGCCCAGGCCGAAAAGATGACCCCTGTCCGTATGCGAATCTGCTCATGCTCCAGGCGCTATCCCTGACGGAGGAATGGCAAAAGCATCCTGCGGCCCACATTGCCGTGGAAGCATTACTGAATTTGTGGGAGCAACGAAAAACCAGCAAGCCCTATCTGTTTGCTATGGGGACTGATTTTCTGAAGCTCAAAGCACCATTCATCTGGTACGATTTGCTGCATGTTCTGGATGTTTTAACCCGTTTTGCCTGGGTGCGAACGGACGCCCGGCTGCAGGAAATGGTTGCGATTCTGCGATCAAAGGCGCAGTTAGATGGGCGATTTATGGCGGAATCGGTCTGGTTGGCCTGGAAAGATTGGGATTTTGGCCAAAAGCGTGCGCCATCTCCCTGGCTGACATTTTTGGCCTATCGCATTTTGCAGAGAATGGAAAATTGAACAGCGCCAGGATAATTGGCCGTTGAATCTTTCCCGATCACCAGCGTTCAGCGCTCGATCGATCGTGGTGCTGTCCTTTCAAACCTGGCCTGGCTCCGAAGAGTCGAACAAAATTGTCGGTGGCCCCGGCCCAGAACAGGCCAGTATCAATGGGGGACATTAGTAATCCTTGGTTAAATAGGTCAGTCCTAACTCCCGCAAACGGTTTTTGTCCAGCTCCGACTCCTGAATTCCCTCGATATAGCGCTCAAATTCGATTGGCACACTACCCCATTCCGTGAGCATCGTTCCGGCACCGGTGGTGCCAGCTTGCTGGGACAGCGATTTCTGCAGGCAAAAGACCTGGGGAAAGATGGCGTCGATTTCACGACCATCCAGTTTTACCAGTGTCTCATGCTGAAGGTTGCGCAACTGCAAGCTGACCAGTGCCTCGTTCAACTCGTCTGTGGACCACTTCACCAATTCATCATAAATTTGGACACTGGTCAATTCGGTGCAATCGAGAGGTCCCAATTTGAACATCGGGCGAGATGGCAACTCTACCTGGCGAATCTGCTGGTTTTCCAAATCGACCTCAACAAAGCCCGTGGTGTTATCCGTCTCGTTGAAACTGGTGCGCTCAGTAGCCCCGGAGTAACAGATATGGGGTTTGATGCGGATGTGTTTGTGATAATGTCCCAGCGCGACATAATCGAAATGAATGGCCAGGATTTTTTCGGGATCGGGCAGTTGTTGTTCATTGAACTCACCCATGGAAAATGATTTATTTCCCGCCCAGGCGCCATGGGCAACCAGAATCTGGAAACGTGTGGCCGAAGCTGGCTTAATCGCGGCGAAGGCTGCCTGCAGATCTTCGGTGAGCGAGCAATGGGGGATGCAGTGCACCGTTGCCTCACCGATGCTGAATTGTTCATATCGGCTCTGAAAGGCCGCGTGGATGCCGGGAAACAGAGCGATGGCCTCGAATATCGAGCCGGTTGACCGGATTTTGGGAGTGGAGTGATTGCCGGAGATCAGGACGAACGGGATGCCGGCTTCACTGACGCGCTGAATGCCCTCCAGGGCCACGGCAATGGCCCGGTTGCTTGGCCGGGTGCTGTGAAATAGATCGCCCGCATGGATGACAAAATCCGGCCGACGCTGCAAAATTTCGTCGATCAGCAACTGCCAGGTGCGGTAAAAATCTTGCTCCCGTTGATTGATTCCGGTCCGGGGATCGATTTTGTAATAATCGGAAAACCCCAGATGCGTGTCAGAGCAATGGATCAATTTCATGCTGCGCTCAATAGCAATTGGAATTGGTTGCGGGGTGATGCCACCTGGTCATTTCATCAGGCGGTAACTGGTGCATTGATTGATTGATGCCAGCGCCAATAGCTGGTTCCGGACAATGTTGCTATAAATCTATCGCCCACCCACCCGCGAATGACTTCTAAGGCCCAATTAAGGTTCTCGCCATTCGATCACATTGCCCGAAAAGATGACCATGTGGCAGCTAACGGGGGGCACTGTCAATTCAAACGATTGGCCATTTTCCGCTTTCGGATGGGCGCTGCCTCAATAAACCGGCCGCAAATTTCCCGAAACGAGTTTAAAATCGCCAAAACCGTACTCATCCAGGAATACGAATTTTTCTCTAATTTCGTCATAGTACCAGATTTCATAAACGGCCTGGGAATAGGTATATGGATTGCTTCGCTCCACACGATCGGGTGGTCCAAAAACGATAAAAACCTGTCCGCGTGGGGTGCGCCAGCCAAGGGTTCGCTGGATGCCAAATTGACGATTGACATATTCCACCCGCTTGTAAAACTCATTGTATAATTCATTTTCTGGCGAGCCAGGACTGGGGTCGCGCTTGTCCCAAAACTCCTTCAACACCTGCTCGCGCTCCGCTCCGCGGGCTGAATTTATTTTTTTCCAGTCCTCCGCATCGGTAATATACATCAGCGGCTCGATCAGCTCATCGGTTGCGGAGCCGGAAAATCCGGCGGCGCCCAGCACAAAGCGAATATCTTTGACCACCGACCGGGATAGACCTTTGCTGGTGGCTTTCAAGATCAATTGGCTCTCACCACGCACCATATTTTCTTTGGGAATTTCCAGGCAGACTTTGCTGAACTGATTCTTCAGCGTTACCTGCTGCGAAGATTTGTAACTCTCCTGCCGCTCTTTGCCAATTATGATCGCCTGAATTTCAGTAACCACATTGGTGTTTTCGTTCAGCAATTCAGCGTAAACATAAATCTTGTCCTGGATCGGAATGGCCATCGTTGGGATGACTGTCTCTCGGTTCAGGCTATCGCTAACGCAGGAACTTAAAATTAGCACATCGCTCAATCCCAACGGCGAGCCTTCGAATGAGCGAACCTTTTTCATTCGCTCTTGCTGCCGGCTGCGATTGCTGTTCAAATCCAATAGTCGAATCTGGAATTGGTAATCGGCTGGCGGAAGCTGGAATTCAAAATAATGCACGCGCTGAATCTTGGGATCGATGGTGGCAGCGTAGGTCTTCTCGAAAATGGGATGGGTTTGGTCTTCGGTCAAAAACGACGTCCGCTTGCCGCGATTGATCCCCACATTCAATTGATACCGGGCCAAATAGCCGGAGTCCACTGCAACAAATTGAAGGTACGAATTTCGAACCCAGACGAAAACCTGAGTCCGGGAAGTCGATGCCACCTTCCCCGGAAAACAGACGATTTCATAATCGAAAAAAGGCAACAATGATAATTCATCCTGCGCCAGTGAGCCTGTGGCCATGGCCGCCATAATCATCAGGCTCGCCATAACCGTTATTTTCATTAGTTTGAACATAAAGGCCTCGCAATAAAATAGCTCGAAAATAATTATTCAGCATAAACCCAGCGCGGTGGAACCGCAACGCCAGAGTTATGAAATAGTATTTTGGGATTACAAAATTTTAGCGCAAAACTGGAAAAAGCGCTGGGCAATGGTATTGCTACCGTTTCAATCTGAACCCAGCGGGAGCTTTACTCGCGCCGTTGGTGGCACTACCATTATGACGTGTGATATTCAACGCTGTTGATATTGATCATGTTCAAAATGGCGGCAGTATTTTTTCATCCCCGAACCTTCACAACTCCCTGGCTCCGGTTGGGCCAGATGCTATGGCAGGATCACTTGTTGTTCGTGTTTGCCGCCTTTGACGCAATCGAGGGTGACTTTTACCTTCCCATGGCCCTCGATGAGAAAATCATACTCCACCTCAGCCCGGCCGGGAATACCTCGGGTTAGCCGGAGGTGCTGCAAGTCTTTTTGATCGATGACATCGACATCGCTGTCTTCGGCTTGCAGAAAAAAGCGGCGGAACCGCTCCGGCACGGCCGTCAACCGCGAATCCTTGTTCATGCCAGCCGCATGCACTTTCACTGTCCCCTCAAGGGTGAGTAGGTCGGGTCGCTGCACTTTGTTCTCGATGGCTGCTGCCGACATGGTGGGCATGAGCCGTTCGTTGTACAGCGTGACCTTTAGTCGATAGAGATTGTCGGCTATTTTTTCACTGCGTACCTCTTTGATGATGGGCAGTGGCATTTCATAGGCATGAAGCAGGCAAAACGCCATGTTACGATGGCATAGTTCTTCCAGCAACCAGGAAGGAGGCACCCGACCGCTGAGTTTGGTTTCGTTACGGTCGATGGTCACTTTGCCCAGTTGGGGATGATCGATTTCATGAATGGGGATGTAGATGCTTTTCAAATTGATGTACTTCTCGAAAAATTCCTCCTCCTCGTCCGTGGTTTGACCATCACGATTGAGGTCCGCGCGGGATTCCCATAGCTCATTGGAAAAAGAGTAGATTCCGAGCAGGTCGTGAGTAAAATCGATGAAGCCACCCCAAACATTATATAAACCACTCCAGATGACAATATAGCGATAGCCCTCGATGATCTTCTCGCCTTTTTTGCCAATTTCATCCAGTACCGATAGATCGGCCGGTTTGAATTCCTGGCGGAGGGGATTGCCCGGCCCGCGCAGGATCATGCCGCCAGAGTTGTGGAACGACTGAACGCCGGCAATATTGGGATGCTGATACAAAAAATCACGAATGTGTCGGGACTCGATCCAGGCAAAGGGATAATCCCCGGCTCCCCGCTGGATGCTTTTGGGCTGCCACATCGATCCCCAGTCCCGATTGGGATCGTAGCCGCCGCCTCCGTCTTCATTATAGCGGTTGTCGCCATCGTTGTCGATCCCCTCCGAGGCCACAAAACGATATTCACCGACCTCATCCGGTTTGCCCTCGATATTTTTCTTGATGCGCACCAATTCATCGCCTTTGTCGCTCAGCCGATGTGTGCCTTCACCCGGTTTGACCTTGATGAACATCATGCCAATTTCCCCATCACCATCCAGATCATCCGGAGGATCTTCGTCATAGAGACCGTCGTCGTCCTCATCATAGGGGTACTGGCCAGATCGGGCGGATGCCCCCTGATGCAACCAGAGATCGCGACCATCGGGATTGACCGAGGGAAACAGATAAAAAACCCGTTGGTCCACCAGGTTGCGGATATATTCATTATAGGGATAATTTTCCATCAGGTACCAGATGGTATAGAGACAGACCTCGCCTCCCTGAATTTCATTGCCATGGACATTGGCTTCGATGTACATGGCGCATTTGTCATTTTCAGCACCTGTGGCGGGATTGTTGATCGTTACGTACCACAATTCGCGGCCCTGATAGGATTTGCCGGCTGATTTCAAAGTCAAAAAATTGGGGTAGGCGGCGGTGAGTGTCCGCAGCGCTTGCTCCATTTCCTTCCAATCGTAATAGTGGTTAAATTGCAAATTTACCTTTTGCGTGTTCCACTTGCGCGGCAAAAAATCCTGTCCTTGAACCGCGGAGGATGGTTCGCCCGCGTAAATTCCCAGCAGAAAAAACACGACCCAAATTTCTATTCTATTGAGATGCATTTCGAATTCTCCCATAATTATCCAACCTCATGATGTTCGGGGTAGCTTGTAAAGAACGACCTGCCGTCGCGCCGCCGTTTCTACTGCGCCAATGGTTCTGGCTGCACCAACGCCGCCTGGCAGTTCATTTGAGCACTACGGTCTGTTGGGTTCTCCCGCCGCCATGGCGCGCCCAGAGGGTAATTGCGACCTTCTTGTTTGGCGGCGAGATGATCATCCATTTGAATTCCTTCTCTCCCCTGGCTTCCAGGGTGCGTAAGGTTTCGCGTTTGGTGCCTCCAAACAGCTTCATGTTTTGGTCATCGTCGAATTTTAATTGCAACATGATGGGATTGATGTTGCGAGTCTGCTGTCCCATGGCAGTGGCGTAAGGAAATTGGCCGTTATTCTGGACTTTTACTTTCAAACGGAATAGATTGGTAGCGACTTTTTCGACCTGTGATTCGGTGATCTGAATTTCGGCCAATTGGGAGGCCAGGTAAATGGCAAATTTCGCGTGCCCTTCGCTCAAGGATGGAATCTGGTCACTCGCTGGATTGATCCGCAGATAGGGTTGAAAGCCACCGATTTCCACTTCTCCCAGTTGCGAGTGATTGAATTTTTGCCAGTCCAGAAATCCGCGCTTCTGGTTCTCGCGCTCGATCCATTTGAGCCATTGGGCGTCGCGATTGGCTTCTTTTTTAATTTCACCGAAGCCGCCACGGCTGCGATCACCTGCAGCCATGCGCATGACACTGCGGCGATCGCGCGCGGACTCTGGCGGCGTTGGTGCATTGCTTTTGGAAACCGTTGAATCGGCAGCCGCTTTTTCCTGCCGAAGCGACCACAAGTTGGCCGAAAAGCTGGGCACGCCATACTGGAAATAGGCCCACTCTAACAACGAGCCCACCGGCTTGTCCGAGACAGCACTTTCGATACCAGTGATTTTTTTGTAACGTTCGCTCACCTTTTTGAATAGGGGCAAGTCGTGCTCATCCGTCTTTTGTGGTTGCGGATCCTTGGGCGGCGCACTGGCTGGCGGCTGGGGCTCACCACGACGGCGGAATTGAAACATCATCGTTTGCCGGGCTTCTTCATCTTCGGCTGCCAGCGCTGGAAATTCCGCTTTGCCACATTCGATACCTGCTTCAGCCGCCAGGTTGTCATATTTCGAAAACAGCAACATCGCACAAATATTGCCATGCGGTTGGGTTTGTTGCTCCGGATCATAACGATTGATAAAATCGATGAGTGCTCGGGTCTCGACCTCGGAAGCCGGGTACAGCCCAATGCCCTTTACATCATAGCCAAAATTGTGGGGGAAATTGCGATTGATATTGATGCCGCCCACACCGTCCTCGTTATATCTCTCGTCCCCATCGTTGTCGATCCCTTCGGCCCACACCTGGTACAGGCTGTCGAGCGGGGTATCTTGTTCCTTGCGAACCATCAGCCGCGGATTTTGGGGGTCGATTTTCCAGCCGCCGTTCTTATCAGCCTTGCGCATGAGCGTGATCCAGCCGTCATGGTTCAAATCCTCCGCCGGGTCCTCATCGATTTTCCAATCAAAGTCATCATCGAAAGGACGGAGGTTGCCCGAATGTTCCTCCAGGGTTTTCTGGAAAAACAACTCAGCGCCATCCGGGTTCAGCCGCGGGATGATGTAAAAAGTTCGCCGATCCATGATCTCCGTGATCTCTTTGTCTTTGCCATAGCCGGCTACCAGATATTCGGCGATCCCCAGGGCGACTTCACTGCCGATTACATGATCGCCTTCCACGTTGCCACAAATGAGCAGCGCCGGCCGCTCGGTGGCAGATCGGCCTTTGCTTCCGGAAAGCTGGAGCAGCCACAGATCTCTACCACCCATGGTTTTACCAATGGAACTGAATTGGGCAATTCCCGGATTCTGCTGGGCTATTTTTTTTAGCGCTGCCGTGAGCGCCGCATAGTCATGATAACCGCTGGCTGGGTGACTGCTATCGGCGGCTATCACTTGAGTGAGCCATACGCAGGACAGGAGGCCGAAGATTAACAGATGACTAAATTTCATTTGCATTGTGATTTCCTTTTATTTATTTGCTTGACCAAATAGGACAAATTTGGCGTTCCTGGAACCGATGTGCCGTGGTCGCCAATTGCACGGGTTCAAACTGGTTCATATTTCAGTACCAGAATTGGTTCTAAGTTCACTTTAAGAGACTCGTGACCGTTCGCCGACTAACCTTCGGCGGGACTGAACGCTGGTTGATGCCACAAATGCTCGAAGGCATCCGGATATTAAATCGAAATTGGGACAACAGGCCCCAAAAGCAGTAACGACTGCACTCCAACCAGGGCCAACTGGCAGATTAGCGAATCTGACCGGCGACTGCCTCGCGGATAGGGTGATTGGCGTTTTTTAGCGCGGCCCATTCACTCGTTATCAATTTCTTTTGCCAACCTGGTATGAACTTCGTGTCTCGGTGATCCATCGGAGTTAAAATTTACGGCGATGGTCGCCTGGCGGACGAATTCCGGCTAATTTTTATTTTTTTATCAGACAGCCGCCGCCCCGACCGGGACGCAAACTGGGCGGCTCAGCGCGAGCACCCATTGGTTTGTCACTGCTATCATCTTGCTAAAAATAGATCGGCAAGAATCGTTGTTTCGGCCGCAACTGCCAGGCAAAACAAGGGAAATGAAAATAGTTGAGTGTTCGCTTGATGAAGCGCATGGTGTTGGAACTCCCACCCCAGGGTATTTTGAGCCAGTTGATATCCGGTGCCAGATAGAGCTCGATCCGACCTCGCGTGGGCTTAGAAACACTATAGCCCAATGCCAGATTGAGCCATTCGGGATAGACCGCTGCCACTTGTCGTGGCAGCGCGGCGTGCACATTGGCCGAAAGCCAGAACGTCATGCCGGCATAATCTTTGATGAACGTCTGCTCGCGCTGCGGTTGACGCGAGGGGTGATAGCTGAACTTGAACTGGAAATTCTGCAGGACCGGAAACTGATGTTCGAGCAATGGGTAAAATGCGCCCAGTTCATTGGCCGAGAAATCGGCCAGACTGAACCCCCACTCCTTGAAAAAGCCATCGTAAATTTCGATCTCCAGCATGAGTAACGAGCTCACAGTTGGACCGATCAGCCGGCTCGCATGTTCACCGAATCCAATCCAGCGAGCGATCGCGAACAGTTGCTCCGATAGCAGCCGACTGGAATAGAAATGCCCCAATTTATCCATGTGCCCGTAGAGCGTATCGTGCCAGCCGAAATCCAGGTATCCATAGGACCGCCGCCAGCCCTGGTACAGGTGAAAATGGGTTCGTTCTTCCCGCCACCAGGCATCTTTGAATGGCTGATAGGCCGCGTAATTGGCAGCCGCCAGAGTCAGGCTCGCGACGAACAGGCGTGGCCATTGCAACCGGGTTTCGTTTGGAGCCGTTGCTGACGACCCTTGGGGGTGGGCCTGATCTACTGACGATGATGGGAAATGGTTCGATACATGCTCTTGCAGCGGCAGCCACCGGGTGCTATCCATCAGATTTGACTTGCCCTGGCGGCTCTCCTGGGCCAGTAGCGAGCCCCAACCACCCAGAAGAAAGATCGCCATGGGCAATATCACCGATCGGCGCATTCGTTCCTCTGAGTTTGAGAACTGAAGCCCATTGCTGCTCCGTCGGCGCAGGCAATGGATGAATTACTAAAATGTAAATTAACAGAATTTGAATAAAAAGCAAGCAATTTTTTGATAGTTTAAAATGTGCTATTGATCGGTTGAGTTTATGAGCCCAAAATTGTACCTGTAGTTATCATTCAAGAGTCTTTGGTGGACGATGAGCGACTCATGCCCGCCGACGCTGCTGCCCAGCAGGGGATGGCGTGCCCCGTTTGGGGCCGGTTTGAATAGGAGATCGAGACTGTTGCTATCGGTTAAGGTGCAATTCAATTTTGGAAGTACCCAAGCTACCGGTTTCAATGCATATTAAAATTATTTAAAAAAATATTTGGAAATTAAAAATATTATGTTATATTAAAATCAGAACAGATTTTGGCATCACATCGGGGCCATGATTTAACGAATCAGGAGGTAAAGGAATGGATGCTCAACTCACCAATTTAGCCGAGCAAATATTAATGGAGGAGGCCGATTTTATTGTGCCTGTAAAAAAGGTCTGGTTAAAATTGAGTTTGATGGGAAAACTGGATGATCTTCATTTTGAGAATTTTATGATCATGCTTCAGGAAGACGATCGTTTTGAGGTCTTCGAAAATCTGGAACAACAGGATCTGGCGGATGAAGTGGAGCAACTGGAGGAAATCGGTTTCTATGAAGGCCCCCGCGTCATGCTCAAAAGTCGCCGGCCCACCCGCAAAGAGCTAGGCGAGATGCTCATCAAAAAGACCACCACCATTTTCGATAGCCTGAAAAAAGCCTGGGATTTGAGGGATCAGGAAAACGAGTATGAGGCCGATCAATTGCTGCGGGCACTGGCCAGCACGCAAAAGTTGCTGCGAGCCCTGAAAAAGGAGTTTCCCGAATCTTATGTTTCTCAATGATGGGCTGACCGCTGGTTACGAAGTCGGTTGAGCAGTTAGCGTTGCACTCAATTGCAGCCCCGGTACCGGCGCCAGGTGAAAATCCGAGCGTTGCCCCTGTTGCAGCTTCTGATAGCCGACCCAGGCAATCATCGCCGCATTATCCGTGCAAAAAATTGGATCGGGAATGAATATTTGTACTCCCTCTTCGCTGCCCCGCTGTTGAAATCGACGGCGGAGACAACTGTTGCGCGCCACGCCGCCGGCTACGATAATTTGCCGGCGCTGCCACTCTCTGGCGGCCATAATCGTTTTTTCCACCAACACTTCCACCAGCGCCGCCTGGAAACTGGCGACGATATCCGCTGTCTGCTCCCTCCGCTCCGTTTCGCTCAATTGTTTGAGATAATATAACACCGCGGTTTTCAGGCCGCTGAAACTAAAATTATAGCCCGGCTCTTTCAACAACGAGCGCGGAAACGCGATCCGAGTTTCGTCGCCCTGGGCGGCCAATCGGTCGATGATCGGACCACCAGGATAGCCCAACTCCAGCATCTTGGCAACCTTATCAAATGCTTCGCCCGCGGCATCGTCCAGGGTTCGACCCAAAACCTGGTAATCACCCAACTTCTTCACCAGCACCAATTGCGTATGACCGCCGGAGACCACCAGTGCCAGGAACGGAAGTTCGATCTCGGGATGGGTTAGAAAGATCGAAAACACGTGCCCCTCCACATGGTTGACGCCGATCCAGGGAATACGTTGGGCATAGGCCAGTGCTTTGGCGGTATTGAGACCGATCAGCAAGGAGCCGGCCAATCCCGGTCCATAAGTCACCGCAAGACCCTGAATTTGGTCCAGCGACAACCGCGCTTGATTCAGCGCTTCACGGATTATGGGGAGAATTGTCCGAATGTGCTCGCGCGACGCCAGCTCCGGTACCACGCCACCAAAAGGCTGATGGATAGTTTGCGAGGCAATAATATTGGATTGCAGGCCCTGCGGATTATAAACCGCAGCGGCCGTTTCATCACACGAGGTTTCAATGGCTAATATATTCATGCAAATTGCATCAAATGAATTTCATTTTCAGACACCACTCCATCCACCACCAATCTGCCAGCGAGCATAGAACCTGGACTGGGCCAGATGACCAATTCAGTTGACGGATGGTCAGGGCCTTTTTGGTGCGGCATCATTAATTTTTTCGACAATGATGCTAAAGCGCTTGGGTTTCACGTCCCGATAGCGGGTGCCGGGCGGCGTTTCAATGTAGGCCAGGTGGTTTTTCTCCTGCGATGTCTGAATTTTTCGATAATCGAGATAGGCCCGCACGTTCGCTTTGGAGACGTTTAATAATAAATCCACCCCACCTTCCAGCACGAGCGATAGAGTGGAGGGGATGACGATTATTTTTAGCCCTGGCGGCTGATTGATCACCTGTACCGGGATCTCGGCGATGGGTTTTTCCATCAGCTTTTGAACATCTGCGAACAGCGTTACTTCGGAACTAAACAACCGAACGTCCTTTGCTGGGGGCAGAGCCAGGGGAATGGTTTTTTTTAAATCTCGCCTAATGTCTTTGAATGCCCGCTTTTTAGTGGCAATGGAGTCGATTTGTTTGAGGACCGATCTCCGGCCTTGAATCACCACCGAATCTGGCGTCAGTTTTAGATCGTTGACGATTGTGTATCCGGGTACCGTTTGGACACTGACATCAGCCACAATGGGCACCTTTTTGGTGATCAACTCGGCCATGGTCACCTGCAATGATTCAGGATCAACGATGTTTAGAATGTCGATGTTGTTGGCATGGCGAAATTTAATTTGATTCCGATTGAGCATGATTTTGGCCGAGTTTGGCAGGGCACTCACATCCAGATTATAAAAAATATCATTTCGGAGCCGGAGCGACAACAGATCGCGACCTTTGCCCCAGGCAATGACCTTGATCGTTTTGGGCAGATCGGTCTCGATCACCCGATTTTGCTCCTGATTGCTGATCTGCAGCGGAATGTCGATCGAATAGGTATAATTGTCTTCGGTTTTCACAAACAGCCACACCAGCACCGCCATGAAAAAAGCCACCGCTTTGATTTTGAAATTGTTTAAAATGAAATGGCCCATTTTATGAATTACTCTTATCAATGCTTGCCCAGTTTTCTGATTGCAATCCAGTGGTGCCCGTCACAATTGGTGATAACGGTCGGTTGGCGACAACCAGCCAGCCGCTGGTTTTCAAGGCACAGCCATGGAAATTGCATCAAATTGAAAGAGGGTATCAGGATCATGGCCCTGCTACCCTCTCTCGGCGTCTCCGGGAATTTCGAGAAAATTGAGCGAGTGACCCACCACGCTATTTATGCGATTGCCCAATCACTTTGCCTATGCTCAGCTCGCCGTTGTCTATTCGAATATTGAATCCGCAGTCGGGATTGGTGCAAACCCATGCTTTGTACATGATAGACGAACCCTCGCGGCCGTAATCAGATAAGGGAATCAACACACCCGTAGAACACTTCAGACACTCCGGAAAAACGGTCTCCATAATTCAAATACCTCCCCTCACAAGATCAGCAGTTTAAGTTAATTTGAATGGGGCAGCCGAATTCAAAGCGATTGCTCCATCATTCAGTAGGACCATTGGTTATGACCCTATCGGCCAAAACAAATGAGTCCCGCTACCCTTACGATTGGTGCTAAAAATCTAATCCCAACACATTGTCAACTAATAATCCTGTTTGCCTCGCTCGTTCCCAGAGATAGTCAGGTACAACTGACTTACGGCATCTTCAAAAAAAATGTAATAGAAATTCAGCACAAAGTCAATATTTTTTTGTAGCAGGCCAAAGATTTATTGTCGCTGCGAAAATCTCGTGGCTGATATTGCCATCGTTCGGTGGTGGTCATGGGTAGCTCGAAGCAGTTGCCCATCGCTGGCGTTGGGTATCCCTGTCCAGCATCAGAGCAAATAATGGTTCCAAAAGTCTGAACCTGGTTGCGGCAATCGATGGCCGAAACAGGCGTGGATTAATGATTCGAACGGATCAAAATATAAACCGCGCCCAGGCCAAACAGGATGTTGCCCATCCAGGCGGCCAGCAATGGGGGCAGGGCTTCGTTGTGCCCCAGTGTTTGGCCCACTTTGATGATGCCAAAATAAAGAAAACAGACAAAGAGGCTGATGCCAAAGCTCAAGGCTGTACCACTGCGCGTCTTGCGCGACGCCAACGGCGCACCAAAAAGAATGATGATAAGATTGGCAAAGGGAAAGGACAGTTTTAGATATAAATCCACTAACCAGCGATTGGGATTGCCGCCTGTTCGCCGCACCTCGCGAATGAATCGTTGCAGTTCCCAATAGCTCATCTCCTCGGCTTTCTTCTGCACTCGAGCGATATCCTGTGGCTTCAGCCGAATATCGGAAACGTCCAGACTGTCGAAATATTGCGCGTGTTCCTGGCCATCGCGGAAATTTCGTTCCAGGCCATGGGTCATGATCCAGCGCCCATTGTCCCAAATCATCTGTGGGGCATCCTGCCGCGTTAGCAGTCGATTTTGGCCGTATTGATGAATGCTTACTTTGAAGGCAGTATTGGTGTTGGGATCAAAAAAGCCGACCAGCAGCCAGCGATTCTGTCCGATCTGCAGCGTGATATCTTTGGTTTGGGCCACGGTTTTGCGCCGTGCTTTGTTGACATACGTTTCGTAAATCTCTTTTTTTTGCTGATTGGTGTAGGGGACAAGGCGCTCTCCGGCATAAGCGGCCAGCAAGCTGGTGATCATCCCCAAAATGAACAGCGGCGCCAATATGCGATAGTTCGATAGCCCTGAGGCCTGCATTGCGACGAGTTCATTGTATCGGGCCAATTGTCCTACGCTGAAGAGGCTGGCCAGCAGCGTGGCGACGGGTAGCGTTAACACGATAATATAGGGTAAGTAGAAAAAATAGTATTTGAGCACCACCACGGTACTGACTCGCTGGTCGATGAATTTATCCAGAAAGCCAACCAGATCGATGACAATGAAGATCACGGAAAAGGCCACGAGCGCAAAGACCTGGGTGCCCAGAAATCGTTTTAGGATGTATTGATCGAGCAACTTCATAATAGCGATGAAAAAATGTCGTTAACTTGCCTTCAGCCGAACCAGGGGAAACGAACCCGAAGCGGCAGACCACGCGTCCGGCGTCGCCTGCCCGGCCGCCAGGTTATTTCGTGATCCCGAAATAGGATCGCAGTTGCCGCGGTACCAGTCGCGTCAAAAAATTAAAATTAATAAATGAAACCTCTTTCACCGTTCGAACCAGCAGATAGATGCCCAGCAGGCCGACAACGAAATTGGCCAGCCACATGGAAAGAAATGGTGACAGCATATCCCGATCCGCCAATTCCTCACCCCCGATCAGGAAAATCCAGTAAATGATGAAAAACACCAGGCTGATCCCGCCGCCCATGGCCATATTGCCGCGTCGGGCCAAAATTCCCAGCGGCGCGCCGATTAGAACAAAAACCAGGCAGGCGAAGGGGATGGAATATTTCTTGTAAATTTCCACTAACAGCTTGTTGTTAACCAATTCGAACCCGCGATTAATGTCCAGATCGGATCGGATACGATTAAGTATGTTATGATGGATGCGAATTTGCTTGGCTAAATTCAATTGGCTGCGCTCCGAGTTTTTGAGCGAGACCGGCAGAATGGGTCTCGGGTTGGCTGGCGCGGCCGCCAGATTGTGGCCCGCCGTTGACGGAGCGAGGGGACGTTGACTTCCCACTTCCCCCAGTCCCGCGTCGTTGGCCGGCGTGCTGGAAAAATAGCGCTGAATCTGGTCACGAATAAAATTTTGCAAGCTCTCGTTTCGCTTCTGGATCAGGCTCGTGTTGGCGTTCACCTCGCGGCGCATCATACTGCTGCTTTGCTCGCGATCGCCGCGATATTCCGAATCACTGCGCTCCAGGACCATATTGGGAATAGGGATGGTGATGGTATGCTGGGGAAATTGAATCCGATTGTACTGCTCCAATTTGTCATTTTTAATCTCATGAATCTCCCCGTCATACAGGGTAATCTGGAATAAGCCGGTCTGCTCGTTGACAAAAATTTCTCCCCGCTCAGCGACGATGGTGCGATAGATATTGGCATCGCTTTTATCTTGAATGAACACCTCCTGCACTTGAGATACATTCTGGCGTTCTTCCAGATGCCCTACGCGAAGGGCCAGGTTGGGAATATCCTGATAAACATAGCCTGGCTCGAGATTCACCGTTGGCTTTTTGACCGTGATGTCGCGCGCCAGCAACCGCAGCCGATGGTTCGAATCTGGCAACACCTGGTTGTTGAACCAGATGAGGAACAGACTCAATCCGCCAGCAACCATCATCACCGGCAGGATCACGCGATAAAGGCTCACACCACTGGCCTTGATGGCGGTGATCTCATTGTCGGCGGAAAGCTGACCAAAGGCCATCAAACAGGCCATGAGCACGGCCATGGGCACTGCCAGCGCAATGATCCAGGATAGGTTCAATGCGAAAAATTCCAGCACCACCCAGAAGCCCAGACCCTTGCTCAGGATATGTCCCAGCTCTTTGAACACGAGGTTCAGCAGAAACAGCAGCGTGATGATAAAAAAGCCAAACAGGAACGGGCCGACATGCTGCCGCAATATATGTTTTGATAAAATAAACATCGTTTGATTTTGTTGGGAACTCAATTCTACCGGTAGCAGTTACAAATATAAACAATTACCAGTTGATTAGCAAGGGATTTTCTTGATCCCAACATAAAACCCCACGCAGCAGCGACCTTTAACCATGAATGAAGGAGGTAGCCAGGTCAACTTGTTATTGATTCCTAACGATGATGGCAGTTCTCTGACCCCAAAAAGGAGACGTGTTGAGCCGTATGCCCATTCGGGTGGCTGTGCGAGAAGATGGCCCCGATGGCACTGGTTAGCCGGATGAGATGTCTCCGGCCAACCCCATTCTGTCACCGCCTGATGCGGCTAATGATTGCCGGCTGCGAACGGATCGCTTAGGTCAGCCAATTTTACCAAAAAATAATCGGCTCGGGTGAGAACTATTATCATCGTTGCCAGTTTAACCAACTAATTGATCTGAATATCTGAAACAAGCCAACGACGACATTCATGATTTTGTTCAGCTACATTCGATCGAAATCTAATCTCAATATTCACTTTTTGATTTCGATTTTTTTTTCCTCAGCCCTATTGCTTTCTGGAGAAACCCAAGCCGCAAATGATAATGGCATCGGTTTACAGCTTCCCTCCAGGGCCGATTATGGCATTCCCCTATTCGACAAGCAATTAGAAAAGGGGCTGGCCACGGCGAATCAGCCCGTGCCACTTTCGCAGTTGGGGCTGAGCCAGTATCGCCGCAACGTAATTATCGATAGCACCGGCCAGACGATAGCGATCGAGGAAAACTTTTTCGGCCTGCCATTCTATACTCCAGCGCGGTATCGGCTGCGTGACTATCTGGCCTATTCCCAGCAAGAAAATATGAAATTGCTCTGGCACACGCATACGCTCCGACAGCTCACCGGCGAGCGCCCCGGAGAAGAGGGTCATTCGGGTCTGGAAATTGCCATCCCGGTTCGT
This sequence comes from uncultured Cytophagia bacterium, assembly GCA_964647995.1. GTDB lineage: Bacteria > Zhuqueibacterota > Zhuqueibacteria > Thermofontimicrobiales > Thermofontimicrobiaceae > Thermofontimicrobium_A. The sequence continues at coordinate 8,362 of CAZYNP010000011.1, read as the reverse complement.
ATCAAAAACCGCGCGTTTCAAACCATTTTTGGTGGCGATCGGGTTTCATTATCGGTTACCGGACAGATCAACATCAATGGGGGCTTTCGCCACGAAAAACGCAGTCAGGTGAAAACGGCCTACAACCGCGGTTCGGATTATAACTTCAAAATGGAGCAAACCCAGCAGTTCAAAGTTCAGGGCAACGTCGGCGACAAGGTGACGGTCAGCGTGGACCAGGATAGCGAACGACCGTTCGACTTTGAAAATACCGTGCGCTTGAATTACAAAGGCTATGATGATGAAATTATCCAGAGCATTCAGGCCGGAAATATCTCGTTGTCGCTGCCAGCCACCCGCTTCGTCTCCTTCAGCGCTCAAAATAGCGGCCTATTTGGCATCAAATCGGAAGCGCAGATCGGAAATTTCTATTTGACCACCATCGCCAGTCAAGAAAAAGGGGAAAACAGGACGCTGAGCATCAAAGGTGGCGCCGAAGAGGGCGAATATGTGATCAAAGATTATAATTACATGAAGGGCGTTTATTTTTTCCTGGATGATGTGTACCAGCGAAATTATACCCGCTACGACGAAAACGGCAACCGCCTCTACGATGCCGATAAAATCATCACCCATTTTGAACTGTACAAATCCGGTCCAGGGTATGAATTGAAGCAAGGTCGCATTCGTGGCTGGGCTTTACTCGATCCCACGACCAAAGATACTTCTCGCATCGATCAGGAAAACGCGTTCGGTTACTGGATTCGGATGGAGCCGCAAAAGGATTATTTCCTGTCGACGGACATTGGCAAGATCAAATTGTATGTGCCGGTTGGTGATAATGAAATGCTGGCCATCGCCTATCGTGACACCAGCGGCCATACGATCGGTGATGTCTTTTTCAATCCGTTCAGTCAGAATACGATCTTTTTGAAAATGCTCAAGCCGCAAAATCCCCGGCCTTCCGACAAAACCTGGAACTTGATGCTGCGGAATGTCTATTATCTCGGTTCGCGGAATATCGACAAAGAGGGATTTGAGGTCAAGATCTTTTTTGATGTGCCTTCCGGGGATGATCAGGAATCGTATGGGGCGACCTCTTATCTCAATATCTTTGGCCTGGATCGCGTCAATCAGAGCGGCAATCCGACACCGGATAATATCATTGACGACAATTACAACTTTCTTCGACTGGGGGATGGCGAGCTGGAGTTTCCCAGTCTCCGGCCGTTTGCCGATACCACCAATGCGCTGTTGCCACGAGACAAATATGTCAGCGCCATGTACGACACCACGTCGCAATCCTACATTGCCAACGCCAGCAAATTCTATATTCAGGTGAAATCCAAAAATCGCAGCGCTAATTATGATCTGGGTTTCAATGTGATCGAGGGGTCTGAAGAGGTCATGTTGAACGGCCGCCGGCTCAGCAAAGATACCGATTACATTATCGATTATTATTCCGGCAAATTGACCATTTTGCGAGAGGAAGCCACCAATCCCGCGGCCAACGTCGAGGTCAATTATCAGCGCAATGAGATGTTCCAGACCGAAAAAAAGACCTTGCTGGGCATGAACGGCCAATACAAATTCTGGGACAATTCCTTCATTGGGGGCACTTTTCTCTATTTGAATCAGAGCACGCTGGATCAAAAGGTGCGACCGGACAAAGGCCCCATGCGCAATTTGATCTGGGACGTCAATACTTCCATCAAATTCGAGCCGAACTTTTTGACCAAAGCGATCGATGCATTTCCATTGATCGAAACCAGCGCGCCGTCTCGCTTCAATTTTGAAGGCGAAATTGCCCAAATCCTCCCCAATCCCAATACGCTCAATAATGAAAAAACCGGCGATGATGATGGCGTGGCTTACGTAGATGATTTCGAAGCGGCCAAGCGCGTTACCCCGCTACCGGTGATCTATAATGGCTGGCGGCTGAGCTCGTCGCCGTTGGAAGTCGGCCGGATTCCCGATCCGACGAACAATTGGCAGACAACATTCAGCGTCTATCGCAAAATGGGCCGCCTCTTCTGGTATAACCCCTATTCCCAGGTTTCCATCAAAGAAATCTGGCCCAATCGGGATATCCACAACCCCAATACGCCGCAACGGGTTCACGTACTTAATATTAAGTTCAAACCGGCGGAAAGCACTGAGCCTGGCTATCGCAAAGAACAGTCCTGGGGCGGCATTATGCGCTGGTTGTCCACCGGCTATGCCGATCAATCGGATAGCAAGTTTCTGGAAATCTGGGTGAAAGGCGATTTCGGTCGTTTGCATATCGATCTGGGGCAGATTTCCGAAGATGTGATTCCTAACGGCAATCTGGACACTGAAGACAAAATGGTGAATCTGATCCGTAATCAATTGCTCGATCCTGGTGAAGATATTGGTATCGATGGCATGGCCGGCGCCGATCCGAACGACTGGTGGGACATCAACAAGAATGGCGTTCGTGATGATGGCGAGCCGCCGAGCTATGATGACTGGGAATATTCCACCGGCAGCGAAAGCTATGATCGCATCAATGGCACGGAAAATAACGAGCGCGATCCCAGTGGCCGTTTGCCCGATACCGAGGATATGAATGCCAATGGCTCGCTGGATATGCGTAACGACTATTTCGAGTACACATTTTCCCTGGAGAAAAATCATCCGGATACGGCGTTCATCGCCGGCGGCCAGGATAATGAATATGGCTGGCGCATGTACCGGATTCCATTGAATGAATACACCAAACGTGTCGGCGAGCCGGATATGTCACGCATCGAATACGCTCGCATCTGGATCGACAGTTGCTCCAGCACCACGTATTTGTCGATTGCCGAAATCAATCTGGTGGGCAATGACTGGAAGGAGATGGGCGTGGCCATGAATGACCAGAGCCCCTATGATCCGAAAAATGACTCCACCGTGGTCGCCGCCGTAACCAATACGCACGACAACGATGACTATATTCAACCTCCCGGTGTGCGTGGAGTTATCGACCGCATCTACCGGATTGAGGCCAAAGAACAATCCCTGGTCATGAAGATCAACAATTTAGCTCCCGGCGCCAGCGGCATTTTGCGCAAGACCTTTTTCCAGGCAGAGAATTATGTCAATTACAAAAAGATGAAGATGTTCGTTCATGGCGGAGATGCCCTGGGTACCAATTTTTCCAAGGACAAAACCAGTATCGAGCTCTTCCTGCGCTTTGGCTCGGATGACAATAATTTCTACGAATATCGACTGCCGGTTTTTGAAGGCTGGGAAGATAACAATATCGAAATTGACCTGAACGATCTGGCCATGCTGAAGCTGACCGATGTCGATTCCCTTATCGGTTACCGCGTCCAGGACCTGGGGAACGGACGCCAGTATCGTATCAAAGGCGAACCATCGCTAACCAATATCCGACAGTTGGTATTGGGAGTGAAAAACATTTCTAATCAGGAAATCCCTTATAGCAGTCAGACCTATTTGCCGTTCACCGGCGAGGTCTGGTTGAATGAGCTGCGATTGTCCGAGGTCAAAAAAGATCGGGGCGTGGCCTTGCGCGCGCGGGTGGATTTGCAACTGGCCGATGTGTTTTCGATCAATGGGGAAATCAATCAAAAAGATGCTGATTTCCACAACGTGAGTCAGCAATTTGGTAGTGGCGATAACGAATGGAGCGGCAATCTTTCGGGCAATTTATCCCTCAATAAGTTTTTGCCCAAATCCTGGGGCCTGTCCATTCCAATTAATTTCAATTATTCCAACAGCGAGCGGACACCAAAATATCTTCCCGGCAGCGATATTATGGTCTCGGACGATATGCCACCCGAGGAAATGCAAAAGATCCGCTCGGTTAGTGAGAGCCGGGGCTTCGGCTTTTCTTTTAAGAAGAATACCCGCTCGGAGAATTTTTTTATCAAACACACCATCGATCAGCTTTCCTTCGGTTTCAATGCCGGTGAATCGCACAGCACCAGTTCCACCCAGCTCTATTCTGATCGTACCACCTACACGGCGAATATCGGCTATAGCATTCCTTTTCCGCGGGACAAATACATTCGTCCCTTCAGTTGGTTGGGGAAAGCCCCCATCATCAAGAAACTGGCCGAAATGCATTTTTTCTATTGGCCCACTGCCTTCAGTGTGCGCGCTTCCGGCAATCGGAGCCTGTCCCAATCCGAAACCCGCTCCGGTGTGAAAATAAACAATCAGCAGTTTATTATCTCGCGTGATTTCCAGACCGGCATCCAGCCGTTCAGGAGCCTGACATTCGATTTTTCCCGATCCTATAAAAATGATTTTGTTAATTCGCCTGATCCCATGCAAGAACTGGCCGATTTTAAATTTGGCGAGTTGACGGATATGGATCAATCGTTCAGCACCAAATACAATCCCCAACTGGTTAGCTGGTTGAAAACCAATCTGTCTTATACGACGAATTTCAAATTCACCAATAATTTGCAATTGAAAGATCGAGGGCGGAGTGCGGGCAACAACACCAACGTCACCGCTTCCTTTAATTTTGATCCCGATCGATTGCTCAAATCGATTTTCAAGCAGACACCACCACCGCGCGGCGGACGTACGGCAATCCCTCCGCGACCGCCTGCGGGCAAAGCCTCCGGCCGTGAAGAGCCCAAAGATCAGTCCAAAGAGACCTCGAAGGACGATAAAAAAGAAAAATCCGCAGAAAAGGGGGGCGGCATCAATCCCCTGAAGGGTCTGCTGCGCGGGGTGCAGTTTATCACCGGTCGCATTCAGCCAATTTCGATCAATATCTCGAATCGCAAAGGGGTCAACAACTACGGCCTCGATCCGACCGGTGGCATGCCGTCCACGGCCTATATGTTCGGCCAAACCACGGATCCGGGCATGGAAAGCGTGGAAAGCGTGGGCACGAACAAAGGCTCGCTAAATCATGCTACCACCATTGGGCTCCAATCCGGCATCAATGTAATGAAGCAGGTGGACATCACCCTGCGCTATGATCAAAGTCGCAGTAAGAATGCTACCACCACGACCACCGGCGAATATTCGGAGTCGTGGTTTTACGATTCCAAAACCGGTGGCTTCCGTCTGCCCGAATGGTCCATTCGGTGGTCCGGGTTGGAACAGATCAAATTTCTCAAGCGATTCACGCAACGGGTTAGCTTCGACCACGCGTTCAGCGGCAAAAAACAGGAATCTTGGCAAAATACCAGTGATCAAATCACCCGCAAAAATTACAACAAGGCATTCCGGCCTCTGGCGGGATTCAATATTTCGCTCAAGAAAAACATCAACGTGAATATCCGTTACAATTGGTCGGAAGATATCAGCGAAACCGTTTCGGGTGGCTCTGGCGGCCAGAAAAATGTAACGTCAGATTTGTCGGTCACCGCGTCGTACGCGCGCAGCGGTGGCTTCCGCATTCCCATCCCGGTTTGGCCGTTTAAAAATAAAGAGCTGAAGAACAACATCGACCTCCAGGTTACTTTTAGTATGAATAGCAATTCCAGCTTCCAGAACTATCAGGGACAGGATTGGGTGCGCACCCGCTTCACCGAAGCTTGGAATTTTGAACCCAAAATGACCTATTCGTTCAGCCAGAATGTGCGGGGAGGGATGAATTTCAAAATTGGGAAGAATAAAAACGCAACCATCGGCGATACTTCGATACAGGAATTTGGGCTGAATGTGAGCATTGCTATCCGTGGAAATTAGGTGGCCGCAGCTCTGGTAATTATTTTTGGTATGGGATTAACGTTACTGCGAAAGAATATCATGAAGTTCAGATGCTTTCTTAACATCAATCTGATTTATGTCCTGCTCGCAGCGTCGTGCAGTGGCCAGGGGGTTCCGGTGTTCGACGAGGCCGCTGCATTTCGCCATCTGGAAAAACAGTGTGCCTTTGGCGCGCGGGTGCCAGGCACCACCAGTCACCTGCAATGCCGCGACTACCTGGTGGCAGCGCTTAAAAAATATACTTCCCAGGTGACGCTCCAATCCTTTCAGGTAACCCTAACACCAGCATCGCCAGTAGTGACGGCTTACAATATCATCGCCAACTTTCATCCCGAAAAAAAGCGGCGGTTGCTGCTTTGTGCCCACTGGGATTGCCGTCCCTGGGCCGATCGCGATCCGCAGGTTGCCAATCATAAACTGCCGGTGCCGGGGGCCAACGACGGTGCCTCCGGGGTGGCCGTATTATTAGAAATTGCCCGAACGATCAGCCTATCGGCGCCCCAATTGGGCGTTGATATCGTATTGTTCGATGCCGAAGATATGGGCAGCTATGGCCAGAACGATACCTGGGCGCTGGGTTCGCGGCAATTTGCCCGCAATCTGGTGCGCAGCTATCATCCCGAAATGGGGATTTTGATCGACATGATTGGCGATGCCGATCAGCAGATTTACATTGAACAACACTCTTCAAAATACGCGCCCCAGGTAGTGAAAAAAGTGTGGTCCACAGCTCAGAACCTGGGAATTGCCGAGTTCATTTCGCAAGTTGGGCCAGAAGTGTATGACGACCATTTGAGCCTGCTGGAAGTGGGTATTCCTTGCATCGATATTATTGATTTTGATTATCCCTATTGGCATACCCTTGCCGATACGCCTGACAAATGTAGCCCACGCAGTCTGGGCAACATTGGCCGCGTGCTCCTGTCATTGCTTTATGAATGAAATTGGAACACGAGTTTTGATTTCTGTTGCCGCAGCGAGCGAGCTGCTGTTAGGCGCAGCGGTGTCAAGGTCACTATCGGGGGCGGCAGGCCACTTTACCAGGATGAATTTGAAGTACCGCAAAATTGAAGAACTGATTGTTTCGAGCCATGGGGAGGTTAGATGAGTTTATTGGGAATGATGTTCAAGGGCGGGGTCATGATGATCCCTATTTTCTTGTGTTCATTGATTGCGCTGGCTGTGGTGATCGAACGCTGGCTATTTTTGAGAAAGGTGCGGATCAATGCGCGCAGCTTCATGTTGCAGGTGAAATCGTTGATCCTGCGCAACATGGTGCCGGATGCAGTGCTATTGTGCAAACGCACCACGGCGCCCATCGCCAAAATTACCAAAGCAGGGGTCGAGCGCATTCGGCGGCCGCGGGAAGAGATCAAAGAGGCGATCGAGACCGCGGCCAGAGTTGAAATTTTTCAGTTGGAGCGCAACCTGGGCATTCTGGCCACCATCAGTGCGGTGGCTCCGCTGCTGGGCTTTTTGGGCACCGTTACCGGCATGATTCGTGCCTTCATTCAGGTGCAGCATCTCGGTGGCAACGTCGATGCCAATGTGCTGGCCGGCGGCATCTGGGAGGCGCTGGTAACCACCGCTGCGGGATTGTTCGTTGGCATCCCGGCGTTGATTTGTTATAATTGGCTGCAAAGCAAGGTCGAATATTTTGTCTTCGAAATGGAAGAAAACTCGACCACCCTGCTGGATATGCTCATCCAAACCGAGGAAAGCCGCGATGAAGTTTCAGCTTAATCGAAAGAAGATGGTAACCTTTTCGACCATTTCGCTGACCGATATTGTCCTGCTGCTGCTGATCTTCTTTCTGCTGTCCTCATCGTTTTTCGTGCAGCCGGGGATTCGGGTCACCTTGCCCAAAGCCATCACCGGACAGGTGGATATCCGGGATCGGATTTATATTACCATGACCAGCAAGGATCTCATCTATCTCAATAATCAACGAGTGCTGAAAAGCGAACTGGAATCGAAATTAAGAACGATCTTTTTTAATAAAACCGAGAAGCTCGTGGTCATCCAGGCCGATAAGGATTTGACTTTAGAAAAAGTGATTGCAATAGTGGACATCGCCAAGCTGGCCGGTGCCGAGCGATTTATGGTGGCTACCCAACCTGTAAAGTAAATTTAGTTCATCTGCCACGAAAGCACCAAGGCACGAAGTTTTTTTGGTTGCTGTCCGGATTAGTTGTTGCTCCGGTGGCCAGGATCGATGGGTGGAACCATTGATGTTTTGGCCACGAAGGCACCAAGTGCATGATTTCAAAAATCCGTGTAGGATTCAAAAACGTCCGACTATTAAAAATAACATCCCGCTTAGCAGGATCAATTCTTGCTGGCTTTGACTATTTCTACTTCATGGGATGGAGTGAGAGTGGTAACTTTTAACTGCTCTCGAATGAAATTATGAAATGGTGTACCAAATTCAACAGGGTCGATATGATTTGATCCATTCCCCTGGCTGAAAAAAAAACTGATTAACCTTAGTAACCAGATCGACCCAGGATCGCCCGAACCTTATTACCTTATCGGGAAAGTTGGTTAAAATAAAAATAAGCGAAAAAGGTTTAGCATCGCTGGATCATCTTATGCTGACAAGGTTAATAAGGTCTAATGGATTTGGTCCATTAAACCGAACTTTGGTAATGGTGAATTTAATTCCTTCTCGCTTTGA
>CAZYNP010000010.1:0-135176 GCA_964647995.1 uncultured Cytophagia bacterium | reverse complement strand
CAGCACCAGGTCGAACTCATTTTCTAAAAACAGAGAAAGCGCCTCGTTGCCGGAGTGCGCTTCTTTAACCTGGTAGTTTTCGTTTTCTAAGATCCGTCGCAGAATTTGACAGATCGAAACGTCATCATCGATAATCAGAATGCTGCACTTTGGGCAAGACATTTTCCTGGGCTCTCTCTAATCTATTAATCTATGACCACCATTATTTGTTAGTTTTAAAATCCAACCTGGCTAAGCCAGATCTAAACGTCAGGACCGCTAATTTCGCGAATTAAACCAATTACACGAATTATTTAGCCTGAATAATTCAATTATTAAAGACTGATTCCATGCACTGATTAGAGCATGGAATCAGTCTTCTGCAATCCGTGTGCCACAGATTCGGTGGCTAACTATTGTTCGCCTGTTTGAACCGAAGCGACACCGTTGTCCCAACATTCACTTCACTCTCGACTTCGAACTGTCCGCCATGGGAATCCATAATTTTCTGGACAATGCTCAGTCCCAGTCCGGTGCCATCTGGTTTGTTGAATGAAAAATAGGGCTGCTTAATCCGATCGAGGTACTCTGGTGGAATTCCGCAGCCGGTATCCCGAATTTCCAATTCAATAAAATTCATCACTACCGTTCCATCGGGATTATCGGCAAATAGCTGCACTTTGCGGGTAGCGATCAGGATTCTTCCTTCATCACGAATGCTTTCCAGGGCGTTGTAAAAAACGTTTTTTACGGCAGCTTCAAATTGCTTTTGGTCGATCATCGCCTGGGGCAAATTTTCTTCCAGCTCCCAGTCAATCTGGATTTTGCTGGTTTTTTCCGGCTGCCATTGAAGAATCAGCTCTTTGATCTCGAAATTTATGTCGCTGGGTTTCAAATCAGGCTGCTCGAACTCGACAAAGCGCATGAAGCCGTCGCTCATTTTCTTCAATTTGGTGACCTGGTTGATAATCGGCGTGATAAATTCTTCGACCTCATGTGGCTGAATCTGATCTTTGGTTTTGACTTTGTGAAGCAATTCCTCGGCATTCAATTTGACCGTGGTAAGCGGATTTTTGATGCCATGGGCCAATCGCTGTGCCACCTGGGCCCAGTGCATGACCTGGCGGATGTGTTCCTGTTCTCTCAGGTCGAAGATAATGAAGCAGTGGGCTTTGATCCAGGAGATGTATAGCAATTTGAACTGTAACGGCACGTGACTCATTGTGCCAACGGGGCAAAGACACTGATGATTTGATAGTTTTTCGGTGAGCATCTTTTGCAGCACTTCGCCGATTGGCTGAAGATGGTTGTTGCTAAAAATTTCTTGAATTTTTTTGCCTTCAATCTGATGGGGCAAAATTTGCAGCAGATTTGACCAGTCTTTTCCCCAATAGCGAATTCTGTGATAGCGATCCAGAATCAGCGTTTTATCCAGAGATTGCGTCTGTTCTAATATTTGAAACAACAATTGCAAAGCACGTTTCCCATATAAATGATTTCGCAGAGAGATTAAAGCCAGGGTGGACGCAGCAAGGAACAGGATGATAATTAAATAATTTTGTCCCTGCTTTTTAATTTCGCCAGCCAAACCCACGACGTGGAAATCGAACAATTGATAATCTGTGAAGTTATTGATCGGTTTCGATAAAAACAAAAGCTGATGTTTGTGGGGAAGCCGAACCAGTTGGAACCGATCGAAATTTTTGGGAAATGGTTCGATCAACAATTGCTTCAACTGGTGATTTAAAATAACAATTTTTCGGTCCGAGGTCGCTGCAATCACTTCTAAAATCCCATCCCCATCCAGATCTGCCGCGCCATGAACCGTGATCAGCCGGCGATAAGGTTCTGAAGAATACTTCACGGAAAAATCGCCGCGATACATTCTGACGAACCCGTCCTTGCTGCCGATGACGAACTCCTCAATGCCATCACCATCAAAATCATGGCAGATTCCTGTTGGCAAACTATTTGGCACTGCCGTAAAATGACTACCGAGTTTTGTACGGGGGATCGGTTCGCCAGTGCGAATATCCAGTTGGATCAATTCATCATAATCCTTGAAATTAGGATTGGTGCCAAAACGATAGACCACCAACTCCTTTTTTCCATCGCCAGTCACGTCTCCCACGATAGGAAAGGCCCCGGTCCAAAAAGGCCCAATTGTCTTGCGCCAGCGTTCGCGGCCCAGATCGTCAAGCACAAAAACATAGCAGCTATCGTCACTGGTGCCATTGAGCTTTACCCCATTATTGGGTGCATAGCTGCCAAACACTATCTCTTGCAATCCGTCATTTTCTAAGTCAACAATCATATAATACCAAATCTGGGGTCCTGTTAAGTAGCGCCAGACCTCTTTGCCCGTGTAGGGATTCATAGCAAATAAGCCACGGGTGCCTGCATCGCCGCCGCTATCGACCCTTAACAAAATATTCCTATTATTGTTTCGATCATTAAAGAGACCAACAGGAATGATTGATTGATGAAATTTTCCATCCAGATCGCGATCCTGGCCGCTAAAAAAAAGACATTTCTCCCTGATAAGCAAAATGTCGCTGCCATCATAAAGGTATAAATCAAAGGCAGCGGTGGTTGGCGTTTGATATCTGAACAGCATTCGGAGTGAATCCGGCGAATCGCCAGGAAACGGCGTAATGCCATAAGGTTTATCGGCCGGAATGATAATGCTTTTTTGATGGGCCTGTGAAGTGCTCGTCAAAACATCCAATTGGTTGGGGTAAATCGCAATGAGTTCCTCGCCCGGAGTTTGCCCATTCACGTCCATAGGAACGATAGATAACGCTGATTTTTCCCAGATGGAAAGCAATTCATAATTTTTGGTTGGGTCAGCGGCATGACAGAACTGGATGGTCGGCAGAAAAAGAAAGATAAAAAATACGACTAACATCAGTTTCATCTTAGCAATCGTTCCTGTTATGGATAATTCGCTCGGCGCTATTTTTTGTTCTATCTATTTATGATCCCCGTTTAAAAAATTTCAACTTTTGCCAGAATCCTGGTTTTAAATCTCCTTCGATCGGAGTCGCATTGTTCGAATGAATCGGCTCGCCTTTGATGGCTCTGATTGGATTGGAGTAAAACAATTGACTTGCCAGCGCCTGGCCATATTTTTCGGTAATGATGGCATACGTCTCGGCCAGGGTTACGGTGCGACTGTTCGGCTTGTGCCCATCCGACGCCACAAAGTGCGCCAGGTTGTTTTCGATCATTTTGAAAGCCAGCAGCTTCGCCATTTCGCCGTAGCGCCCCCGGAGACTTCCCTCGTTGATCTGCATCAATGCCCCGCGCTGGACATATTCATAAACCAGATACGGACGATTCTGGAAAACAAGATTTCGTTCAGGATGGGCCACGATGGGAATTTGATCGTTAACAATGAATTGAAAAAACTTATCAGGAACAAATCGGGGAATGCTGTTCATCGGGAATTCGATGAGAAAATATTTGCCATTGGAATTTAGCGTAGCGATTCGATGATCAATTGAAGTCTCGGCACTGGCATAAATTTCACAACCAAGATATATTTTGATTTTTAAACCGGCCTGCCTGGCGCGCTGGCATAATTCTTTGTGAGTTGCGATGACGTTATCTTCCGTTTTAAAGCTGTTTTCACTGAGGACATGGGGCGTGGCGACAATGGCAACAATCCCCTCGTGCTCGGCACGCGATAACATTGTCAACGCATCGTCCCAATCATCCGCACCGTCGTCAATGTATGGCAAAATATGTGAATGAATATCGATGAATCTTTGCGTCATGATGTCGATCTCTGATGTGATGATTTATTATTCATTTTTCCAACGGATAGAAACAACCCAACGGATGAAATTTCAAATCCTAAATTACAAATCACAAACTTGTCCGCCTTTTGGCGTGATACATCTCAAATTCAAATACTCAATGACCGAACCAGAGCACGGTTTGTTTGGAATTTCGTAACTTAAAAATTGTCTTTTAGTTGAATTTTGGTTTTTGATACTTGGGATTTCACCAATAAAATAATTATTATTTATGTATGGCATTAGCAAAGTCTTGAATTAATCCATCCTTTTTCTTATCCTCCAGGACGTTGCCAGTTACAATGAAAGCAGCTCCTGCCGCGACTTTTTGTTTCGCTATAGCGGGAGTTCTAATCCCGCCACCCACGATGATCGGCAACGAACACATTCGGGCAATCGCCTGAATCATCTCATCAGGCACAGGATGCAATGCCCCACTTCCTGCTTCGAGATAGATCAATTTCATCCCCAGATATTCCGCGGCCAACGCGTGGGCCACGGCGATATCGGGCTTATCCCGTGGGATCGGCTTGGTGTTGCTCATAAACTCCGCCGAAGTCACTCTGCCCGATTCGATCAGCATGTACCCCATGGAAATAGCTTCCAGGTTCAACATTTTGACTATTGGTGCCCCCATGACATGCTGGCCGATCAGCAGATCAGGATTCCGACCGCTGATGACGGACATGAACAGAATCGCATCGGCATGGCGGGAAATCTGCTGCACGCCGCCAGGGAAAATAATAACAGGAATTGTCACCGCGGCTTTGATCTGCTTGACCAGTTCATCAAAGATCGGGGTGCTCAACAGGCTACCGCCGATGAAAATGACATCAGCTTGCTCCTGCTCAGCCTGTATCGCCAATTTGCTGCTGTCTTCCAACGAAAGTTTATCAGGATCAATCAGAACGATGTAGCCAGCGCCACGCTGTTTTCGGATGTCCAGTAACTTTTGCCAGGTTTGCATTCGGATCCTTTGTTTGGTCATAAATTTTCAAAAAATTCCAAATGACAAAAAACAAATTTCAAATAAATTTCAAAACTCAATTTTCAAAACGTCAAACTTCTTCCATTGACGACAAAATGTTTGAAATTTGGAGATTGAATATTCGATATTATTTGTCATTTGGGATTTGAAGTTTGTATTTTTTTTCTGACTATTGTCTCTACTTCAGATAATGATGATTCAAACTTATCCAGCTCTTTGGCACCAGCCAAAGCCATGTGCGGCTTGCCACCGCCGCTGCCGCCTGCCATCGCTGCTATCTCTTTCACAATGTCGCCCGCTTTCAAATTTTTCTGCTTGATCAGATCATCGGTGATCACACAGAGAAAATTGATTTTGCCATCCAGAATCATTCCCAGCACGCCCACACCAGTTTCGAGCCGCTCTCGTAATGCGTCACCAAGCTGCTTTAATTCATCAACGGAATTCGATTTGACCTGCTTCACTACCAGATTGAAGCCATCCAGTTGTTTGGCCTGCTTGATCCATTGATCTATTTCCAGGTGCGCTGATTGAACACGCATTTGCTGGAGTTCTTTTTCAAGCGCTTTATTGTGCTCCATCAAAGTCTTCACTCGATCAGTCAGCTCTGAAGCTGGTGAGTTAAGCTCATCTGTCAGGGAGTCAATGATCGCTCGATCTTCCAGCGAGCGGCGATAGGCTTCCTCGCCAGTAACCGCTTCGATTCGCCTGATTCCTGCTGCCACGCTGGATTCGGACACGATGCGGAACATGCCAATTTGTCCCGTGGCCGAAACATGGGTGCCGCCACAAAGCTCCAGGCTGAAATCATCGATTTTGATCACCCGCACTCGATCGCCATATTTCTCACCGAACAGCGCCATCGCACCCAACTTCCTGGCTTCATCAAAAGAAGAATGAAAAATTTGCAGCGGAATATTCTCCCAAATTTTTTCATTCACCATTCGTTCGATCTTTGTTAATTGATCGGCTGAAATTCGCTCAAAATGGGTCAGGTCAAACCGCAAGCGGAATGGTGTCACCAGCGAACCCGACTGTTGCACATGTTTGCCCAATACCTGTCGCAACGCAGCCTGTAACAAATGTGTCGCAGTGTGATTGCGAGCCGTGCTCATCCGTTGATCCCGCTTCACTCTGGTTTTGACCGACCTGGTCGGCAGTGGATCGGGCAGGAATCCTCTGGCAATATGGATAATTTTGTCAGCGAATCGAATTGTATTTTCGACATTCAGCACCAAGCCAGTCAGCTCGATTTCGCCCTGATCGCCCACCTGACCGCCAGCCTCGCCATAAAACGGTGTTTGATCCAACACCAGATAAATATAATCCTCTTTGCGTTTCAGCAACCTGATAGTGGCGTCGGCTTCCAGCATTTCATAGCCCAAAAACCTGGAATCAGCACCAGTGGATGTTTTTTCCCATTCCTCAAAATTAATGTCGATCTCATAATCAAATTTGCCCGCTGACCGAGAACGTTCCCGCTGTTGTTCCATTTCAGTCTGAAAACCATGTTCGTCGATGGTCAAATTTTTCTCCTCAGCCATCAATCGGGTCAGATCCAGCGGAAAGCCATAGGTATCATATAAGCGAAACGCCTCGGTGCCAGGTATTTTACTTATTTTTCGTGAGATCAACTCAGCAGCCATTTTTTCAAACAGCTCGATCCCTCGATCCAGCGTCACATTGAAACGTTCTTCTTCAGACTTGATCACCGAAGCAATGTATTGATGCTTTTCTTTGATTTCTGGAAACGCATCACCCATGACGTCAACCACTGTGGGCACCAATTTATAGATGATTGGTTCATGCAAATCCAGCTTTCTGGCGAACCGCGCCGCTCGTCTCAAAATTCGCCGCAACACATAACCTCGTCCTTCATTGGAAGGCAGCGCACCATCGGCGATGGCAAAGGTCAACGCCCGAACATGATCGGCAATGACTCGGTGCGCCACACCGTCATTATTCTTTCCATAAGCCTTGCCAGAAATTTCGGAAATATGGTTAATAATGGGGCGAAACAGGTCAGTATCGTAGTTAGAACCAACGCCTTGCAGAACCGCTACGGTTCGTTCAAATCCCATGCCCGTATCCACATGTTTGGCGGGCAATTCTTTCAGCGAGCCATCATCCTCTCGATTATATTGAATGAAAACCAGATTCCACAACTCGATGAATCGGGCACAGCCGCCATTCACCTGACACTGGTGACCTTTAATGTGTTTTTTATCGCACCGTTCGGGACCCAAATCGATATGAATTTCGGAACAGGGCCCGCAGGGACCGACCTCGCCCATCTCCCAAAAATTATCTTTTTCATCAAAGCGGAGCACCTGATTTTTCCGAATATCGGTCACCTGTTTCCACAACTTTTCTGCTTCATCATCCTCTCGGAATACCGTGGCATACAGCTTATCTTTCGGCAGCTTCCACACTTCGGTGAGCAGCTCCCAGGCCCAGGCAATGGCTTCTTTTTTATAATAATCGCCGAACGACCAATTCCCCAGCATCTCGAAAAAAGTATGGTGGTAGGTGTCCTTGCCAACTTCTTCCAGATCGTTATGCTTGCCGCTGACCCGAATACATTTCTGGGTATTGGCCGCTCTTTTATAGTCCCGCTGCTCTAATCCCAAAAAGATATTTTTAAATTGATTCATGCCCGCATTGGTAAACAGCAATGTGGGATCATCATACGGCACAACCGATGAGCTGCGAACAAATTTGTGACCGTGTTGTTCAAAAAATTTGATAAATGATTCTCGGATTTGGTTTGATGTCATCCTTACACCCCTTGTTCAAAACCCAATAAATAGTACCTCTCAATCATTGTTTTGTATAGATCATCGAAGAAATTTTTTATGCTCAATTTCTCAAATGAATATAAAGTTGCAAATTTCTCATCGATCAGACCTTCATCTAAAAATCTGCTCATGTCGTCAATTACTTCCGGTGGATTGCTTTCAAAATCGACGATCAATAAACAAACTCGCTCATATTTCCAGGGCACATCGGTAGAGCCTGTTCGATTCGCGATGGCCGAAAAACTCAAAATATATTTTTCAAGATTATACTGTTCAGAAAACAAAACCTGCTTTTTATCGGCAGCTTTCGAATCATATCCAATTTTAGGCAGCAAATATAAGTATCCCAAAACCATATATGGAAATCTATTGTGTAAATTTAAAGCCTCAGCAAAAATTCTTTCAAACAAAGTGTCATAATTCTTGTCAATAGAACTCAATTGACTTCTGACATTAATCGCCATGATAGGTCCAACTGATACATTATTTCCATTCTGCGGCGGACGAACCAGAATATCCTGCTGCTTCGTCTTGGGAAATCCATAAACTTTTTTATCGGTCACAACCCAGCTCGGTTCCACTCGCGTTTTCAGCTCTTCAATCACAAATTCATGAAGCAGATTAATCAGATTTTTTGATCTGATCAGGCTGGTATATTTTCCTTCACAAATTGCCTGTTCATAAACAGTTTTCATCTGGCTAAGTTTGCTTACTAAAAGCTCCTTACTGGAAGGCATCTCATTCCTCCGCTGGCCTGTTTTTCAGAATGGTAGATACCATGCAATCAATTTCAGCAATCTCATTTTTTAATAATCGTCTTGCCTCTGCCCTCATTCGATTGGATTGGATGAATTCAATAGCTTTTAATTGATGCTCACATTTTAGACCGATTTCAGCAATCTTGATATGATCATCATCTTTTTCATCAAACTTCGGGATCGTTAATAAAAATGGCCTTCGGTGAATAGCCCGAGCTCCAAAAAGACCTTTTGGTTGCAAGGGTTTGATCAGTTTATTTATGGTATCTGAATTCAATAGCGAAGCCAGATAATATGCTTCCAGCTCATTAGTCGTCTCCAGGAACCATGTTTTGACATCCAGGACAAATCCCTGGGGAATTACTGTTTCTTTATTTGCTTCAAATGATGGTAAATTAGCTCTATCAATAACACATGAAACCAGATTCGTGCCTGTGGCATTGTACATCACGATATATCTCTTTTGGATATTCTGAATCGTTAACAGTCCGTTGTAATTCAATCGATCAGATAATTTGGGGAATCTCTGCGCTGAATTTTTGGTTCTATTTTCATTCCAGATCGTTTGAGCCTGAAGAAACCACTGTGCAGAGTTACGATCACCACTTTCTTCAACTTCGCCTATATTAATGATTTCATAGCAGGCTGAATTTTCTCTAATCGGCAAGACAACAGGTCGTAACTTAAGAAAACCGAATGGAAAAATCTCCCAGGCTAATAATGTCGCAAACAGATATTTTTGATCAATCTCTCCATTTAAACTCACTTGCCAGGGATGCCTGACAATCTGGAAAATGTCATCTGAAGTCGTTACTCTAATCCTATTTGAACCAGATACAACGGAAACAATATCCACAAAATATAGTGATCTTGGAAATATGCTGGCGCCGACTCTAAATTTATCGTAGTAATAGCTATGTTTGACCGAGAAATTCGGCGGCGTATATTCACTGACCCTAACCGATAATAGTTTTGACATTTTAGAACTTATATTTTCTGGATCATTTAATTTTCCGCGGTACATTTCAATCGGCACGGGGTAGTGGGTAGCTGCTCCTTTTAACCCAATCAAAACGCAAGCGGGCGCATTAAAAAGCGGATTCACTTCTTCCAGATCGATTATTTTCAGTAACCTGATTGGAGGCGTCCTAAATTTTCTAAAATTTATGTGATGTTTTGTTCCTGCCAGAACACTCCTGGGCATCACAAACGCAATGATTCCGCCATTCATTAAATACAAATCCGCACTCTTGCAGAACAATATCGTTGCCAGTTCCATTTGCGTGAACAGATGAACATCCCCCTTCTGAAGCAGACCGTAGTTCAAAACTTCTCGCTTTAAAAACTGCTGGTATCCTTTATTTCTCAAAGAACGCATCACCACCCAGGGTGGATTCCCGACCAGAATATCATTGTTTTCCAATTTCATGCCATCCTCAAACAGATCGGCGGATTTGAGGCTATCTTTAATGAAAATGGGGATCTCAATTTCGCTGTCCGCGTCAATTAAATCCCCGATCGCCAAAATGTAATTGGCACGGGCAATGAATCCAGCTATCGGATGAATATCAATTCCCTGAATATTGGCAAGAATTTCTTTTAAAGAGAACTGTTTTTCTCTAAAAATTTTGATTGCATGAAAAATGAAGCTACCCGAGCCACAGGCTGGATCTAAGATTTTCGGGATCTTTCCATTATTCTGCTGTTCCCAGTTAGATAGCGCTTCATTTAAAATCAATTCAACCAACCAATTTGGCGTATAATATTCACCCGCTTTATGACGCTCCTGCCGTTCCACCATTTCTTGATAGAGCATGCTGAACAAATCTTCGGTTAGCTGAGAGAAATCATAAGCGGCCAGCTCGCTTGATAATTCACAAATCAAATGAACAGCTTCATTCTGAATCTCTGGAATCAACAGCCAATTCGTAAAACCGTCATGGAAATTTTTGATTCCTTTCTTTTTGAAAAAATGCCCACTAATAATTTGTCGAATTTCAAATTCAATAATTTCCTCGGAACACAGTTGATAATAAATCAGGATCTTCGCTAAAAGGATCAAGTAAACATGATCGATAAACAGCTTAACCTCAGCATGAGAGCCATATATCTTTTCAAAATCTTCTGACCAACCATCTAATGTGGATTTCGCAATAGGATCAAATTGGGCCCTTGAAAATAGATCTCCTAACCTCAGTTTAGCTTTAAAATAAAAATCGCCCTTGCTGCCAAATCGTTCATTGAATGTACGGGCAGAAATCGGAATTTTGGTTTTATCCCGAGGACGCAATTCGTTAATTGCTAAACTGACCTGGTGCATTTTATCGAGCTACCATCTTTTAGAAAAATCTTCTCACCCTGCCTTGCCGCACTTCATCCCAGTATTTGCCAATCAATTTATTGCTTAAAGAGCTTGCACTGATTCCAGTTCATCCCACCGCTCCATTACCTCCGCTACCACCTCCCAATCAAACCCGCGACGCAGCAGAAAGTCGCTCACTCGTTTCTTCGCCTTGATCTCATCCAGATTCGCATACCGCTTTTTTCGTTGCGCGGCCAATTCCAGCGCTACCGCCGATTGATCTTTCTCCTGATAAACCTGATGGATCGCCTGCTCAATTAGCGGCTCCTCCAGCCCTTTTTGTTTCAGCTCTCGTCGCAAAAAAAACTCACCCACCGGCCGGGTGATCATCTGCGTCTGGGCATAACTCTGAGCAAAACGCTGGTCATCCAGAAACCTCAGTCGCTTCAATTCACCAATCACCCAATCAATGATGCTGGCTTCGTAGCCGACCTGCTGCAGCTTGGTTCGGATTTCTTTTTCGCTGCGATCGCGATAGGACAGGAACCGCAAGGCCCGATCTTTAGCCCGCTTTCTTTCTTCAACAAATAAAATATCATGAATCTGCTGCTCGGTCAATAGATCGCCCTTTTTCAAACCGAACTGCAGCACCACCTCCTGATCCAGGCCAAAGGCAAATTCATCATCAAGGAAAATTGAACAGCGATTTTTGCGTCTCTGCTGAACTGCAATCTGGGTGATGGTTTTTGACATAGTGATCTTATTGAATTCAACTACAAATTTCGTTCCCCCCAAAAAGATACAACCTTCAACGCCTGGAAACAAACCAGCGGAGAAAGATAAAAATCCGTTGAGTTGTTTCCATCGGCGGGGGAAAAATTATTGGGTTGAGAAACAGGCATCTTCGAATTTAGCAACAGGCGGTTTATTTCACTGCATCAAGCCCAACCTAACTCGCCTTCCCCTCTTTCTTCTCCTCAACCGCGGGTTTCTCCTGCAAGATGCCCAATGCCTTCCGCACTTTCAACTCGATCTCCTGGTACATGTCCGGATTTTCGAGCAGGAATCGCTTCACATTTTCCCGGCCCTGGCCCAATCGTTCCGTACCATAGGAGAACCAGGTGCCACTTTTTTCGATGATGCCGTGGTCCACGGCAACATCAATTACATCGCCCTCCCGGGAAATGCCGGTACCGTACATGATGTCGAAATCCGCTTCCCGAAACGGTGGAGCTACTTTGTTTTTGACAACCTTGGCTTTGGTTCGGCTGCCAATCACATTCTCGCCATCTTTGATCGAGGCCGTACGCCGGATGTCGATGCGAACCGACGCGTAGAATTTGAGTGCCCGCCCGCCGGTAGTCGTCTCCGGGCTGCCAAACATGACGCCAATTTTCTCGCGAATTTGATTGATAAAAATCACGCTGGTGTTGGATTTGCTGATAGCGCCGGCCAGCTTGCGCATTGCCTGCGACATCAAGCGGGCCTGCAAACCCATCTGGGCATCGCCCATTTCACCTTCGATCTCAGCCCGCGGCACCAGTGCCGCCACTGAATCAATTACGATGACATCCAGCGCACCGCTGCGGACCAGGGTTTCGGTGATCTCCAGCGCTTGTTCGCCGGTGTCCGGCTGAGAAATCAACAGATTATCGGTATCCACCCCCAGGTTTTTGGCATAGTAAGCGTCCAGCGCGTGTTCCGCATCGATGAATGCGGCGAGACCGCCCGTCTTTTGTGCTTCGGCAATCACATGCAGCGCCAGCGTCGTCTTGCCAGAGGATTCGGGACCAAAGATTTCGATGATTCGGCCCCGAGGAATGCCACCGATCCCCAACGCCGCATCCAACGAAATCGAACCCGTGGGGATCACCTTGATCCGCTCCTGCAAGCGATTATCCCCCAGTCGCATGATTGAGCCCTTGCCAAATTGACGGTCAATCTGCGTTAAAGCCAGTTCCAGCGCCTTCGCCTTCTCATCTTTTTCATTTGCCATATATTATCTCCAGAGTTTGCCGTACACATTCTAATGCCATCACAATGGCCTGCGTGCCATGATTTATGCCTGTTTAATTTCAATTGATCGAAGCGACGTGTAAATCGAACCTGCTGGATGCAACTCACTTTTGATTAGATGAATGGCGTCGACCTCGAACGAACCACCATCGAATTTTTCATATTGCTGCATTTTTTCGATCGTTGGTTGAATGCCGTGCACATCCTTGACTCGCCCCAACGTCAAATGAGCCGAAAAGGGGCGGCGCTCCTTTGGAAACCCCACCGCGCTCATTCGTTCTTCGATGTTATGAACCAAAAGCGCCAATTGGTTGCCTTCGCTCTCCGCGCCGACCCAAATCACCCGCGGATATTTGAGATTGGGAAAAGCTCCCACGCCGCAAATTTGCAACTTAAAGGGACGGACAGATGCCGCAGCCTGAGTCAAACCGCTGGCAATCTCGTCCAGTCGCCGGTCATCAGTATCGCCTAAAAATTTGAGCGTCAGGTGGATATTCTCCGGCTTAGGCCAGGCGACCTTTCCGCCAGCCGCTTTGAGTTTCGTTTGCAAGTCGGCAATCTGGCGCTGGACGTCGGCAGGAACCGTCACTGCAATAAAAGTTCGAATTATAGCCATGAATCGTGCCCGCTTCAAGACCTAAGTTCAATTTTGAGACCTCACAACCAGCGGCCCAATCAACCAAAATCAGGATGAAGTCCCTTTAGTAACTACCAGGACTGCCGCAGGTGGTAATTGCCTGGCCATGGCAAATCTCCCCCTTCTTTCTGGCCTAATTGTTAATACTATTGGAAATATTCTTCCGATCGGCAAGAACCTGGCCAGGGCAGGCTGTGACTTCCACCCACCCGTGCATTCTGTGCCCAATATACGATAATCAAATAAATTAATCAAGAAGATTTTTGGCTTCGAAGGTATTGATAAAGCAACATGAGCGCCAAAGCAGCGAGGCGTTGAACGCTGGTAGCAGGCTGGAATTTAAGAATATACTCGCGAACCACGATCTGACCGCGGTGATTGAGCGCGATGTAGCTCGTCACCGCCAACCCTTCATCGTGCATAACCGCCAGGGAGATATCCACCGAGGCGATCCGTGGTAATGCCTCGGCCAATTGACGACAATTTTCTGCCCCCACAATAGTATCGGGCTGGCTGGCTCCGGGCGCTAATCCCAGCAATTTCTGGCAAGCTGCCCAATCGGTACAGTTGATCCCCAATACGAAAAATTGGTCGCTTGATTTGGCTTTTGAGAATTCAGCAGCTACCGATCCGTGGCAACCGAACTCGATCACAGCGCACTTTTTATGCTGTTCAATTAGCATTGCAGCAACCACATCGGCCAGCGTTTCATCGTCCACTCCCCAAATATAGCGACCAAATTTCTCCCGAAACACTGCCTCTACCCGCCGAATATTGGCATCACAGAACTCCGCCGTCGCGCCCCTGGCGGTGAGGCGAATATTGACCCCCGAATACGTCGGCAGAAAGGCAATCCTGGCATGTTGCTCCAGTGCATCAATCTGATCCAATTCTTCATAAATGCTCGATTCGGCAATGCCGGTTGTGTGCAGGACACGGTAGCGGATCACCTTTTGCGCTTTGGATTCTAACACGGGCTGAACTTTATTTTCCATCAACCACTTCATTTCCGCAGGCACGCCCGGGAGTACCAGGAAAATTTTAGCGCCCCGGTAGAAAAGCAGGCCGGGTGCAGTTCCGACTTCGTTTTCCAAAACGGTGGCATTATGGGGGATAATCGCCTGGCTTCGATTGGACGGCGTTAGCGACCGACCCTGACGACGAAAGCGCTCCTGCAGCTTTTCTAACAGGCGGTCGTCAAGAACAAGCTGGGATTGAAAATATTCTGCAAAGACCTGTTTGGTAATATCATCATGAGTCGGGCCTAACCCGCCAGTGGCAATAATCACGTCGGCACGTTGGGCAGCGATGCGCAGTGCTTCCAGCAGCCGCTCACGATGATCGCCAACAACGGTCATCCAGTGCACTTCCAGCCCCAGTCTGGTTAGATTGTGAGCGATGAATGTGGCATTGGTATTCACTATCTGCCCCAGGAGCAATTCATCGCCAATAGCAATGATTTCAACCAGCATTGTTATCTTCCCAGTTAAAAGAAGGCACGCACCACTTGCAACAGCAGATTGGCATAGATGCCTGCCAGCACATCATCGAAGACAATGCCCCAGCCTGCGGGTAATTTTTCGAGTTTGCGAATTGGAAAAGGCTTGACAATGTCAAAAAAGCGGAATAGCAAAAAGGCCAGCAGCAGAAAGTTGGCTGTTTTGGGGATAGCAATTAATGCGACCAACATGCCAATGATTTCATCGATGATAACAATGCCGGGATCCCGTCCTTGTTCAGTGCCGAAACGTCGCGTCATTTCGCGTTCGGTAATTGTGGCACAGGGGATGCCCAACACAGTGAGACTCAAACTGATGACCAACAACGTTGGCCAACTTAGCGGAGGAGCAAACCAATAGAGGATGGCAATGGCCAATGCTCCCATAGTGCCCGGGGCAATCGGGGAGTAGCCAATTCCCAGTCCTGTTGCAATTGCGCGCGCCCAAAACATCATCTTCACCCAAGTCAAAATAATTGATTCTACAAATAAAAAAACCAGGGCGATAGTTTCAGTCGCCCAGGTTGAAGAAAAAGCATCCAATTACAATTGGTATAGCCGATTACAGATCAGATGGCACAAATACACGATAGAACGCCTTAACGAGGGAAATAATGTGCTCGCGATTTTCCCGAAAGTACTGAACGCCGGTATAGATGGTCAGCAGAACCACGAAGAGCATTAATTTGTCGATAAAATAGATCTGGCGCAAAAAATCGATCATCGCAAATTGCTTTCCTCGAACGATGGCCAGATGATCAAATAGAAAAAAGATAAATATAACATAAACCGTGGTCATTTGCAAAAAGGTTTTGGCCCGGGCCAGGCCACTGGTTATGACGGGTTTCTTTTTAAATAAGGCATACGAACGCAAGCCAGTAATTAAAAAATCGCGAACGATGATCACCACGATCATCCATAATTGCACATAGCCCAAAACATGAAAAGCAATAAGTGCTGAGGAGACCAGAATTTTATCAGCCAGCGGATCTAAAAATTTGCCCCAGGTGGAAATTCTATCCAGCTTTCTGGCAAAATAACCATCGTACCAGTCGGTGAGACTGGCAATGGTGTAAACGATAAATGCCATTAGTTTATAATGGAAGCCGTGGTAAAAAATCAGTAATAGAAAGACCGGGGTCAAAATAATTCGTAGCACGGTCAATTGCGTGGGTAAACTCATTGGTTCTCCCCAAATGTTGCCCGTCAGAATTGTCGCGTTATCTTATCTGCAAAATAGGATTGCCGACCTCTGCCTCGCTGGATGGTTCAGAATAGCTGGAGCCTCGGCGGCGATCATTATGCCAGCCTGGCTCCAGCGCGAAGACCATCTAATCGGATTTATTCAGCAAGCCCAACCAGCCACCATGTCTCATGACCAGGGTTATGCGGTTTCGCCGCATAAATCCAGCAGGCGCTGCCAGCGTCGGTCGAGCTCTTCTTGTGCCAGTTCTAACAGATGCCCATTCTCTTCCTGATGCAGATGTCGGAAGCGTCCTTGATGCTTGGTCCATTCCGACAAAGGCAGCTTCTCCTTCGGCTTATAGGTCAATTTTCGCTTGCCATTTTCGCATTCGTACAGCGGCCAGAAACAAGTTTCCACTGCCAGCCGCGCCATTTCCAATCCCATATCGCTGGCAAAGCGCCATCCTGGCGGGCAGGGAGATAACACATTAATAAATGTTGGTCCATCAATACTCAGCGCCTTCTCGACCTTGCGATTCAGATCGCGCCAATGGCTGGGCGAAGCCTGCGCCGCATAGGGCACATCATGGGCGATGATAATTTCCGTCAAATTCTTGGGAAATTGCTTTTTTCCTTTGTTCACCCGACCGACTGGCGCCGTTTTGGTATCCGCGGCAAAGGGCGTGGCACTGGATCGCTGGATGCCAGTATTCATATAGGCTTCATTATCGTAGCACACATAGAGCATGCTATGTCCTCGCTCCATGGCACCCGATAGCGACTGCAATCCAATGTCATAAGTGCCACCATCACCACCAAAGGCAATGAATTTGATGTCCTTATTTATTTTGCCCTGTTTTTTGAATGATTGATAAGCGGCTTCCACTCCGCTAACAGTGGCCGCAACGTTCTCGAACGCATTATGTATAAACGGAATATTCCAGGCAGTATAGGGGTAAATTGTGGTCACCACTTCCATACAACCAGTCGCACAACCGGCCACTACGGCGCCTGGCGCGGATCGCAACACCTGTTGAAACGTCAATGCCGGGATACAACCCGCGCACGCCCGATGGCCTGGAGCCAATTTATTCTCACGTGCGGCTAACTCTTTTAAACTTGCCATATATTTAAACCTCCAAAAATAACGTCACCATTAGTTTCGCAAACCAAGAAAATCCAGTTCCTGTTTAATTTTACCCGTCGCAGCAATTGGTTTCAACGCATCGAAGGCTTGTTTAATTTGGGCCTTATCCACATCCCGGCCGCCCAGGCCATAGATAAAATTCATCACCGGCAATGCAATGCCGTTGCCATAAAGAGTAGCCCGAACATCGGTATAAACCGGACCGCCGAAGGTGCCAAATGAAACCGCACGATCTAACACAGCCACTGCTTTGAGGTGTTTCAGGGCCTGACGCAAAGCCTCATAAGGAAATGGCCGGTACACCCGGATCTTAATCAAGCCAACCTTCTCGCCCTGCGCCCGCAGGTCGTCGACTACGTCTTTGGCCGTGCCCACAGCGGAGCCCATCAGAATAATTGCTCGTTCCGCATCGTCCAGATGGTATGGCTCAATCAAACCGTATTCGCGTCCCGATAATTGAGCATATTCCCTGGACACCTGTTCGATCACGGCCATGGCATTGCTCATGCCTTCCATCTGCTGGCGTCGATGCTCAAAATAATAATCTTGTAAATCCAACGGCCCAAAAGTAGCCGGCTGATCCGTATTTAGCAGGGCATTCTGCGCCGTATAATCCCCGATAAATTTTGCCACTTGCTCATCGTCTAACAATTCGACTCGTTCCAGGGTATGGCTCAAAATAAAACCATCCAGTGTGATCATCGTGGGCAACAATACCTCTTTGTTTTCCGATATTTTAACCGCCATAATGGCATTGTCATACGCTTCCTGGCAATTTTCGGAAAAAATTTGCAGCCAGCCCGAATCGCGGGCGCCCATGGTGTCACTATGATCGCAATGGATATTGATCGGACCACTCAAGGCACGATTCACTACGGGCATGACGACTGGCAGGCGCAACGACGCCGTTATATACACAATTTCCCACATCAACGCCAAGCCATTGGCACTGGTGGCGGTCATAGCCCGTGCTCCTGCGGCCGCGGCGCCAACCGTGGCGCTCATCGCACTATGTTCCGACTCGGTCAGCACCAATTCGGTTTTCACCAGACCATCCGCATGGAACTCCGCAAATTGATGCATCAGTTCCGTCTGCGGGGTGATAGGATACGCGGCAACGACATCCGGATTGATTTGCCGCATGGCATGGGCCACAGCTTCGTTGCCGGATAAACCCATTATTTTTGACATAATTTATTTTCCTCCAAGAATCAACAGCTTTCTCATCATTTCAAGCGATTGCTAAATTCATGAATTAAAACTCAGGCACCATTTCAATGGCATGGGCCTTCTCCGGGCATACTTTTGCGCACAGGCCGCAGCCCTTACAATAATCATAGTCGATACCCGTGACTTTGCCATCTTTAACAAAAATGGATGGCTCGGGACAGCTATTCCAACAGGCGAGACATTGAATGCAGCGGTCCTCATACCAGATCGGTTTGAACGAACGCCAGCTACCCGTTTTATATTTACGTGAGGTGCCTGGCTCTATAATCAGGCCACCAATCGGAATTTCCTTCCAGGATTTCTCACTCATTCTGTCATAACCTCCTCATACGCACGCTTGACCGCGCGAATATTTTTATCAATCACCTGTTTGCTAAACTTGTGCTGAAATTTTTTGGTCAATCCATTGACCAGCGTCTCCATTTGCATTAGCTGGGTCGCTTTCATCAACGCTCCCAACATGACGGTATTGGGAATCGGCCGTCCGATCTCCTCCTGCGCAATCTGATTGGCATTCAACACATAAACCTTGCGATCCGTCAACTTTAGCTTGCCTCTGATTTCAGCCAGAGACATGGTCGTATTGAAAATAAAAACGCTATTGGCCGTGGTTCCTTCCGCAACATCGATGGTATCCAGCAGCGTTTGATCCAACACAATCACCACATCGGGGTTCTGGATGGCGCTGTGAATTCGAATCGGCGCATCCGAAATCCGGGTAAAACCCCGAACCGGTGCACCGGTGCGTTCAGGACCATATTCCGGGAACGCCTGGCCATATTTGCCCTCTTCAATCGCCGCCTCGGCTAATAGCAAGGCGGCGGTTTTGGCGCCCTGACCACCGCGTCCGTGCCATCGCACTTCAATTAAATTTGCCACAATCTGATCCTCCAAAATAGTTTGCTTAAAAATTGCTATCATCAAAAATTCATTCGACCTTCCAGGGCTCTGGTCAAGGTGATTTCATCGGCATATTCAAGATCTGTTCCCATGGGGATCCCCCGCGCAATACGGCTAATTTTGATCCCTCGAGGCTTCAGCAATCGCGATAGATAAATCGCGGTGGCCTCCCCCTCAGCATTCGGGTTGTTGGCTAAAATAATTTCCTTGGTTTCGGCTGTCACCCGAGCCAGCAACTCTTTAATTCGCAAATCGTCCGGGCCAATATCGTCCAGCGGTGACAACGCCCCGCCTAATACATGATACAATCCCCGAAATTGGCCGGTTTTTTCCAGCGCCAACACATCATTAGCTTCCTCCACGACGCAGAGAACACTGCGATCTCGTCGGGGATCACTACATATTGCGCAGGGATCGGTATCGGTGATATTGAAGCAAGTGGAGCAGTAAATAGCTTTTTCCTTGACATTCATCAGCGCTTGTGCCAGCGCAATCACCTCAGCTCGGGGCAATTTTAATAAATAGAATACCAAGCGCTGGGCAGACTTTTTGCCAATACCGGGCAGTTTGGACAATTCATCCACTGCATGTTGCAGTGATTGTGACAGAAATGCTGAGGACATGAAAAAATAATATTAACTTTTATCCGGCGAAGCAATCGACATCGCTATTGCTTTGCCTATGTGATTTACCACATGCTGCTTTTTTCCCCAATGGGTTTAGATGTCTATGCCAGGAATTTTTAACCCGCCGGGCAAAGCATTCAACATACTACCTGTGGCTTTGCTCAGATGCTCACTTTCCAACTCATGCGATCGTTCCAATGCTTGATTTACTGCAACGACAATGAGTTCTTCCAACATTTCGATATCCTGGGATCGAATCAACTCCGGATCAATCTTGATATCAACAATTTGTTGACGGCCATTTGCCGTTGCCACCAGCATCCCGCCACCTGCCGAACCCGTTACCTTCATCTTGACCAATTCTTGCTTGATCTTGGCAATTTCATCCTGCATTTTCTGGAATTGCTTAACCAGGAATCCAATGCCTGGATTCTGAACCATGCTTGCTCCTCTCCTTCAAACAAAAACTCATTCCAAAATCTTAGACCAATGTTACTGTGCCTGAATTGGAAAGTTCCCCATCATTTTACCAATTCACCATCGAATTCCTCGATGATGGTTTTGATTAAGGGTATTTTTTGGCCCAACTTCTCCACATAACTATTGCCATTGGCACCGTTGCTACGCGGCTCAGCCGTAACGGATGATTGAATACATTTGATTCGGAGTGGCACCCCCAACACCTGCTGAATAATGGCTTCGATTTCTTTTCGATTCCGATTGATGGAGCTGATATGAAAGCCATTTTCCAGGCCAAAAGCGACAACCAATTCGTTATCGGCCACGCTTTCCGGCCAACCTTCATTCAAAAAAGAACCCAACGCAATCTTCTGCTTTTTGATCTCTTCGATAATTTGCTCCCAGCGCTCGGTAACCATCGATAGTGTAATCGCCGCAGGCGTGCTCGCCGCAAGGGTTGCCGGAGGCGATGGTGACACCCCCGCGATGGCTGGAGCTACCGGTACCACTTCCTGCTCCCGAATCGAGGGCGTAGCCGTGCTGATGGACTGCGAAGCGGCTGGCTGCGGCCGTACAGGAACCGCCGAAATCGGCTTTGACGGTGCCCCCTGGACGTCAGGATTGGGACGGCGATTGGTGGTTACGTGGCTTTGAAGCAGCGTCGCTTTCAATGCATCGATGCCCTGAATGAGTGTCTCGATCTTCTGGATGCGATGAAGTTGAATCATTTTCGTGATCAGTACTTCCAGAAAAACCCGGGGATTGGTGCTGCGCTTGATATTGGCCTGGCCATCGGCGACCAGTTGAATGAGGCGCAACAGATCCTGCTCCTCAAAACCCGCCGCCAGGCTCAGGTACCGCTGCTTATAATTGTCGGACACCTCGATCAGATCGACGGAATTGGTGGCTTTGACAATCAAAATATTACGGAGATGCTCCGTCACACCATTGAGAAATTCGATGATATCATATCCGTTATAAAAAATGGTTTCAACCAACTGGAAACCACTCTTCACGTCCTGCCGCGCAATGTCGTCAGTCAGTTCAAAAAAGATATCCCAATCGATAACGCCCAAAATTTCCAATATGGCCCGCACCTGAATCTGGTTGCCGCAGAAAGAGATTGCCTGGTCCAGCAGACTCTGGCTATCGCGCATGCTACCTTCCGCTTTACGCGCGATCAGATGCAACGACTCATCGTCGATGTCAATTTTTTCCTCGGCGCAAATATGCTTGAGTTGCTCGATAATTTCGCCAATCGACAGCCGCTTAAAATCGAAGCGCTGGCAGCGAGAAATAATAGTTGCGGGCACTTTGTGAGGCTCGGTCGTGGCAAACATAAACATCACTCGCGAGGGCGGCTCTTCCAATGTTTTCAGGAGGGCATTGAATGCCTCGGTGGTGAGCATGTGCACTTCATCGATGATGTAGATTTTATATTTCCCGGCATTGGGCGCATACTTCAAACTTTCCCGAAGATTTCGCACCTCATCAATCCCACGATTGGAAGCACCGTCGATTTCCAGGACATCCAGACTTCGTCCTTCGGTAATATCATTGCAACTGTCGCACTGGTTGCATGGATTTACTGCCGGCCCCTGCTGACAATTGATCGCCTTGGCTAAAATACGAGCGATGGTCGTTTTGCCGATGCCGCGTGGCCCTGCAAATAAATAGGCATTCGCCAGACGATTGGTCTTCAGCGCATTCTGAAGCGTCAACACCACATGCTTTTGATTGACCACATCTTCAAAAGTCTGAGGTCGCCATTTTCGTGCTAATACCAAATAGGACATCTGTGCTGCATCTCCTGCCTAAACCAGCCAAGCCCATGCGCCACTCCAAACAAAACAAAGGGACAATAATCATTGTCCCATCAGCTAATTTCCATTACCACCCAAAACAACCACTGCAAACCTAACGACCACGCTGTTCACAGTTGAGGGAATGGCTGATATTTGGGTTGCCGTCATTTCGTAGGCGCTCTGAATTTGGACATAAGATATCAGGCTGTGCACCTCGCATCGATTCCTCCTTCCCGCTATCATTTTCTGGCAGCCGACTCCAACCAAGCGCCCTTGCGGCACATAGAGCATCCTGCTTACCGTTGCTACCTTCCGATCCTGGCGGGGTTCGGCAGTACTCCATTGCGCAAGACTTGATTATCAACATCACTTTTCAGAACCTGATAGCCAGCGAGCAAACCTCAACGCGGACTTCGACCCTGCTATAGCGGATTGCAGGTTACAGGGCACCGCTAGCTCCCCGTCTAGCACAGCCTGGTGGAGCAGAAGGGAGTTGAACCCTCGGCCTCCAGAGTGCGATTCTGGCGCTCTCCCAACTGAGCTACTGCCCCAATATTGATTTTGATTTTCAGAATTGAATAACTCGGCCAATCGTCACTTCAGATAGGTAGCGGAGAGAGAGGGATTCGAACCCTCGGAGAAGCTTTTGACCCCTCACACGATTTCCAATCGTGCCCGTTCGACCAGCTCCGGCATCTCTCCGGATGGCAATCCTGTTGCTTGCGGAGAGGGAGGGATTCGAACCCCCGTCCACCATACGGCGGAAACGGTTTTCGAGACCGCCCCGATCAACCACTCCGGCACCTCTCCAATTTCGTTAGTAACCACCGTCAAAGATCAAGTCACTTATCAACTTGATTTCTAAAAACTGCTTCCTAATTCACGCCAACATCCAATTGGTTGCGTCGCAGTTTGATAAAAAAATCTTTCAAAATTGACTCACACCTGGCTTGCAAAATTCCCGGAATTACGGCAATCGAAGCATGCAACCGATCATTCTGCAACAGGTTGACCACTGAACCGCAGGCACCTAACCTGGCATCCGCAGCGCCGAAAACCACCGCTCCGATTCTGGCATTGATGATGGCACCAGCACACATGGCACAGGGTTCAAGCGTTACATAGAGTGTCGTATCATCTAATCGCCATGAAGCTAAATAAGTGGCCGCCGCAGTAATGGCTAATATTTCAGCATGCGCCGTGGGATCCTGGAGTGTCTCAATTAAATTATGCCCCCGACCTATGATGCGACCCTCATAAACCACGACTGCTCCGACAGGTACTTCCTTCTTAAGATAGGCCTTTTCAGCTTCGCTAAAGGCCTGCTCCATCCACTTTTCGTGTTCGACCATAACCACAAGCTAATCTGTCAAAGCAATCGTCAAGTCAACTTGATTGAGGTATCACTATCTAATTCATCTATCGAATCAGGATAAAAAAACACCATTCTAACATTCTAAATAAACAACGCAAATCGCCACCCGAAAATTCGCCCCTGGCGGAATGCAAGTGGTACGCCCGGAGGGAATTGAACCCCCAACCTTCTGATCCGTAGTCAGACGCTCTATCCAATTGAGCTACGGGCGCTTGTTTGGGTAATTAGGTTGTTTGGTAATTGGGTAATTAGGGGACCGGGTAGCTTGGCATTATAATAAACGATCCTTTCAGCAACACATTAACGACTGTTATGCCTAACTACCTATTGAACCAATTACCTAATTACTCAACAGAGTAGCGCGTACGGGAGTCGAACCCGTGTTACCGACGTGAGAGGCCGGCGTCCTGGGCCACTAGACGAACGCGCCAGGTTTTTTAAAGATGTTGTTTTCTTGGCTCACTCGAAACAAGCCTGGTTCTCCCGATGTACATCAGGACATCCTGAGCCAAGAGACGAGCACGCCAAATATTACTTCAAAAATAATTTTAAAATCGGAAATGGTACGCCCGGAGGGACTTGAACCCCCAACCCTCTGATCCGAAGTCAGATGCTCTATCCAATTGAGCTACGGGCGCCTATTTGGGTAATTGGGTGATTGGATCGATAATAAAAGTTGTCAATTGCTTCATTGCCCAATTACCTAATTTCCTAATGACCCAACATTGCTGGGGAGCAGGGATTCGAACCCCGATTCCGTAGTCCAGAGCCACGTGTCCTGCCGTTGAACGACTCCCCAGAGTTTATTTTAGATTTACGATTTTAGATTTTAGAATTTATTTTGCGTTCAGCCATCCAATTCAGAGCGTTGTTGATTCTTCTGAGAACGACATCCTGGCCCAGCACCGCCATCAATTCAAATAAGCCGGGACTCACTCCAAAACCGGTCAGTGCCAGTCGTGTCGGATGAATAAATTTGGCTGCGCTAAGCCCCGCTTCCTCGGCCAAATTCCTCATCGCTACCTCAATTTTGGCTGCGGAAAATTCATCCAATCCCGCCAGGCGCTCCGCAATCTGCCGCAGTCGCGTAGCAACATTGTCATCTTGCCAATATTTCTTAATGGCCTCTGCTTCGTATTCCTGTGGATCTTTGAAAAAGTAATAGCCTAATGCGGCAAAATCCGTCAGCTTCTTGATTTTTGGCTGCAGCAACAACAGCGCGCGCTGAATATAACCCAGGTTCGGTTCATTCTCAGCCACAAGCTGTTGCTCTTTTAAAATAGGCAGCACTCGTCGCATCAATTCATGTTCATTTAGGCGCCCAATATATTCGCCATTCATCCAGATGAGTTTGGTTTCATCAAAAACCGCGCTCTTTTTGGAAATTCCATCTAAACTAAAATATTGCGCCAATTCCTGAGTGCTCATGATCTCCCGATCATTCCCCGGCGACCAGCCCAACAGCGCTAAAAAATTAACCATCGCTTCGGGTAAATAGCCAGCCACTTTATACTCGGAAATCGAAGTGGCGCCATGCCGTTTGCTCAGCCGTTTCTTATCGGGTCCGAGAATCAAAGGAACATGGGCAAATTTGGGGATTGGCCAACCCAGCGCCTGATAAATTAGAATCTGCTTGGGTGTATTGGAAAGATGATCATCGCCACGAATGACATGACTGATGGCCATGTCATGATCATCCACTACCACCGCAAAATTGTAGGTCGGCACGCCATCGGAACGAAGCATGATAAAATCATCTAACGTATCATGATCAATTGTCAAAGAACCATGCACTTCATCGACAAAGTTGGTTTTGCCAGGGTCGACTTTCAAACGAATAACACCAGGTACTTGTTCCCTTGCTAACTGCTGCCGTTCGGCCTCGCTCAGGTGGCGGCAATGACCGTCATACCGGTAGGCGCGTTCATCGGTTTCGCCCAACTCTTTTCGCAGCGCCAGCCGTTGTTGATCGCAATAACAATAATAAGCCTGGCCATTCTGGATCATCTGCCCGGCTATCTGACGATATCGTTCCAGCCGCTGCGATTGAAAAACAGGCGGCTCATCCCAGTCCAGGCCCAGCCATTGCAAGCCATCATAAATCGCCTGAACCATTTTCGCTTCTGAACGTGCTACATCGGTGTCCTCGATCCGCAGCAGAAACTTGCCGCCACAATGTCGTGCAAATAACCAGTTAAAAATCGCGGTTCTGGCGCCACCGATATGTAAATAGCCGGTAGGACTGGGTGCAAAACGAACACGAATATTTTCTAACTTTTCGCCAACCATCAACCAACTGCAATCCAATGCTTAAGCCCGAACCTGGCGACCATCATTGTCTGTGCGGAAAACCAAAGCAATTTGCCTGCGCAACCACATTCAGATTTGCGGAGAGGGAGGGATTCGAACCCTCGGTAAGCCTTACGACCTACAACGGCTTAGCAGGCCGCCCCGTTCGACCACTCCGGCACCTCTCCGAAATTGTCTATCGAAACTGAACTCGCCGGCTCCCAAAAGCCCGGCCTTCCATTATGCGATCTGGCTACCAACCGGCGATGGCAATCAACAGCTTGCCGGTGCGTTGATTCGCACCATTCGAGCAATCGCTGCCCCGATCAGCTTTTGGCGTCGACTCTCTTATTGTTAATACCCAAACGACGTGAAGGCACAAAAAAATTAGATCCTCTCTTCGAAGATATGCCTTAAACGCATAAATTTCTCATCAAATTTTTTTACTTTAGCTTCGTCGTCTATAATAATTGGTACCAGATACTTCGCATCGTTGTGCCGTTGTGGCCAATATAATATGGGTTGTCGACGCTGGCCGATCGGCAGACACTGGAATATGTTTGCCCATGGGGCAAGAGCTAACTAATAAAGGCATCAATAGTTCATTGGCGGAGGACGAGGGACTCGAACCCCCATGTCCCGTTAGGGACGGCGGTTTTCAAGACCGCTGCCTTACCAATTAGGTCTAGTCCTCCCGAAGCCGAAATATACAAATTTTTATTCTCTGAGTCAATAAATTTTTTGGTAATTGTCAGTTATTAACGAAACATTTTTGCCAGCCAGCTCATGCGTTGATCAATGGCGTTGTGCGGACAAACCTCGTCACAGCAGAAGCAACTGATACACTTTTGATAATCGATAACCGGAAAACCAGCTTTTGGCGTCATGGCCTGGGTGGGACAATTGGCAATGCAGGCGCCGCACCGCTTGCAGCGATCTTCATCCGGATAGGGCCGGACCCAGACCAGCCTGCCCAAAAACCGCACCAATGACGCCGGAATGTACCGCTGAAATCGATTGGAGGGCAAATCAAACGGCCGGTGCTGATAGGGTGCCAGCGCCGCGCCATGAACAATAATTTTCTCGAGCTGCTTTTCTCCCAAACCACGGGAATATGCCTCTTCAGTGGTTAAAATCTCGCCATCCTCAAATCCCAGCAATTGAGCACCCAAAGCATCGATGGCGACGGCATCCTCGCTGGCGATCAACAACCCGAGCTGATTAACCCGGCCAGCCGAAGGTCCGCTGCCATCCATGATCTCGACCGCATCCATGATGCTCAACTGCGGCCGCGTAGCCGCAAAGACGTCAACAATTATTTTAGCAAATTCATCGACCCGTGGGGCTTGCTTGTGATATTCGCTTTTCCGGAAACCAGGCACGGTCCCAAACATGTTCTTGATGGCGCCAGTGTACAGCATCAGATTATGTGTCTTCAGCTTGCAGACATTGATCACTACATCCGCCTTCGCCACGGCCGCCGCAATGAAATAGCTCTTGCCATTGACGACTCGCTCCACCACGCCTTTTTTTTCGAATTGCACCAACTCGGCGCCGGTTTCATCCGCTACCTGCTGCATGCCAGTGGCCTGCCAATAATCTTCGATCGGTCGCGAAATCCCGGCCGGACTATCCCCAATAGTCACCTGTGCACCGATCGCTTGTACCGCGCGCACAATCGCCCTGACAATTGACGGATGAGTCGTCACCGCTCGATCCGGCGCTTTCGCCGCCAATAAATTGGGCTTGATGTGGACCCGGTATCCCGGCCGCACCCATTGCCCCAGTCCGCCGATTTGCTGAAACAATTGTCCAACCGCATGATCCACCACTGCCTGATGATAATTCTCACAAGCCACTACCGAAATAATACTCGGTGTTTTTGTATTTGCAATCTGAATTTCCTCTGAAGCCATCGCCATTGATACTTTTTTTCATGAGATTCGAACAAACAGTTTTCCAGGCAACTGTTTCACCAGATCCTTGAATTCCAGGGGCAATAATAGCGACAGGGTCTCCGCAGTCGATTTTTGAATCATACCGGATAGCTTATCAATATGAATTGGCTCGTGGGACAGGCAATTGATAATTTGCTTTTCGAGATCGGTTAAATGGTCCAATTCGCTGCTTTTTGTCTCCCGTTCGCCTGCTAAAAATCGTTTCAATTGCGGTTCCAATTCGATCAAAATATCGGACACGCTGGTAACCAATTTTGCGCCGTTTTTGATAAGCTGATTGGTGCCTGCGCTTTTGGGACTGTTGATATTGCCCGGCACCGCAAACACTTCGCGATTCTGTTCCAGGGCATAATTGGCCGTCAGCAACGCACCGCTTTTAATGCCAGCCTCCACGACAATCGTGCCCAATGTAATCCCGGAGATAATCCGATTGCGCCGCGGAAAATTCATCGCATCAGGCTCGGTGCCCATAGGAAATTCAGAAATCAGCGCGCCCTGCTGCACAATTTTATCCGCCAGTTTCTCGTTTTCGGCCGGATAAATGCAATCCAACCCCGATCCCATCACCGCCAGGGTCCGGCTACCCGCACGCAGCGCGGCCCAATGGCTGATCGTATCGATGCCGCGCGCCAACCCGCTGACTACCACCAGGCCCAACTGCGCCAGATCAGTGGCCAATTTCTCTGCAACCAATTTGCCATAGGAGCTGGGCAGTCGCGTTCCAACCATACCGAGGCTGTATTTATCTTCCCTGCGCAAATTGCCCTTCACAAATAAAAAAGCGGGTGGATCATATATTTTTTTAAGATGCTCAGGATAGTTTTCATCCCAGAAATGAACGATCTCGACTCCAGCCCGAGCAGCCTTATCGAGTTGCTGTTTTCCAACATCGAAATCTGCAAAATCACGAATGTTTTTCGCTGTCTTCGTGTCGATACCATCGATTGAGCAGAGCTCTTTGAGCGGCGCCTGGAAGATCGCATCGGTGCATTTGAAGTGCGCCACCAACGCTCGCAGGCGGGTGGGGCCAACCCCCGGTATCATAGAAAGAGCGATAAGCTGTTCTTTATCGATGAACATCATTCAAAAGTTCCCACAATTTATTCTTCAATTCAATCAATCCTTCGCCGGTCAAGGCTGAAATTTTTAGAATTGGAAGCGCTAAATGGCTAAACATTTCCATCGCAGTGTCATGTTCATTTCCTGGCAAATCCATTTTGGTTAAAACAACCAGGCCAGGCTTTTTTAATAACTCCGGATTGAAAGAATGCAGCTCATTTCTTAAGACCTCATATTCTTGCGCAACATTTTCTGAAGTGTGATCGATTACAAATGCCAGCACTTTGGTGCGCTCGATATGTCGCAAAAAATCCAGCCCCAATCCTTTCCCCTGATGTGCCCCTTCGATCAATCCCGGAATATCGGCCATGACGAAACTATGCCCCTCCTGGTAATGAACGATGCCCAGGTTGGGCGCCAGCGTTGTAAACGGGTAATCGGCAATTTTGGGACGAGCAGCCGTCAGTCGCGATAATAACGTGGACTTGCCGGCATTGGGCAATCCCACCAGTCCAACATCGGCAATCAATTTGAGCTCCAGCCGCAACTGTCGACATTCTCCGGCTTCGCCTGGCTCTGCCTGCCGCGGGGCTTGTTTGGTCGGCGTGGCGAAATGAGCATTGCCGCGGCCACCGCGACCGCCTCTGGCAACCACTACCTGTTGATCGGCAGCAATGAGATCGGCGACCACTTCATTGCTTTCAAGATCTCGAACCACGGTACCTGGCGGAACTCGAATCACCACATCCTGGCCGCTGCGCCCGGTCTTTTTCGCGCCCTGCCCATGCTTGCCCGATTGCGCCTTGAATTTATTTTTAAAATGAAAATCGAGCAGCGTGTGCAAATTGGGATCGGCTCGAAGAACCACATCACCGCCTTTGCCGCCATCACCGCCATCCGGCCCGCCTTTGGGGATATATTTCTCCCGCCGAAAGCTCACCACACCATTGCCCCCATTGCCGGCAATGACCACAATTTTGGCCTGATCAATAAACATAATGGTTCCGTTTCCTTTGAAAAATAGAGTGCGGTTATTATACGATAAATTTATCAATTAAGCAAGGAAAAATTCTTATCAGATCCAAACATTCTAAACCAGTGAGGTTTAGAAAGGCTGATTTTTTGCTTGACAAACCATGAATATTTAATTATATTGTCAGGTCGAAAATATTGCCCCAGCGGTAACCATCACTATCTCAAAAATCAAGAGGAGATGTGTATGAACCCTTAAATCATTCTTACCTTTTACAATACTATCAAATTATTAACCGGACATTTTAATTTTATAAAAGGATGGCTATGGCAAAATCAAAAATTATCTGGACACACACCGATGAAGCGCCAGCACTGGCAAGCTATGCGCTACTTCCCATCATTCGTGCCTATATCAAAAATTCCGGCATCGAAATCGAAACCAGAGATATCTCGTTAGCCGGCAGGATCATCGCGAATTTTCCCGACCGTCTCACTGCCGAACAAAAAATTCCCGATCATCTGGCAGAATTGGGCGACCTCACGCAATCGCCAGACGCCAATATCATCAAACTCCC
Organism: uncultured Cytophagia bacterium; assembly: GCA_964647995.1. GTDB lineage: Bacteria > Zhuqueibacterota > Zhuqueibacteria > Thermofontimicrobiales > Thermofontimicrobiaceae > Thermofontimicrobium_A. The sequence continues at coordinate 104,817 of CAZYNP010000010.1, read as the reverse complement.
CAATATCAGCGCCACAGTGCCGCAATTGCAAGCGGCAATCAAGGAGTTGCAGCAGAAAGGATACGACATCCCAAACTACCCGGAGGAGCCCAAGAATGATGCTGAAAAAGCTCTGCAAGCCCGATTCGCCAAAGTATTGGGATCGGCCGTCAATCCGGTGCTGCGTGAGGGCAATTCGGATCGCCGACCTTCGCCCTCAGTCAAGAAGTTTGCCCAGAAATTCCCTCACAAAATGATGAAACCCTGGCCCCCATCTGGTTCCAAAGCCCGGGTCGCCCACATGAAAGAAAAAGATTTTTATGGAAGCGAAACGTCCACCACCATGGACAAGCCTTGTGATGTGCGGATCGAATTTGTGGATGAATCGGGCAAAATCACCATATTGAAGGAAAAATTGTCTTTATTGGCGGGCGAAGTCATCGATACCGCGGTAATGAACGTCGCAGCGTTGCGGAAATTCTATGCCGAGCAGATCGAAGCTGCTAAAAAAGATGACGTTCTATTGTCTTTGCACTTGAAAGCCACCATGATGAAAGTCTCAGACCCCATCATGTTCGGCCACTGCGTTTCGGTTTACTTCAAAGATGCGCTCGAAAAACATGCAGCGACGCTCGAAAAAATCGGCGCCAATGTCAACAATGGTCTGGGCGATATCCTGCAAAAATTAGACCGATTGCCAGCCGACAAAAAGGCCGAGATCGAAGCCGACATCAACGCAGTTTATGAAAAGCAACCGGCTCTGGCCATGGTGGACTCACGACGGGGCATCACCAACCTGCATTTTCCCAATGACATCATCGTCGATGCCTCCATGCCCAATGTGATCCGCGACGGTGGCAAGATGTGGAACAAAAACGATGAGCTTCAGGACTGCATCGCCATGGTGCCCGATCGTTGCTATGCCACCATGTATGCCGAGATTCTTGAAAATGCCAAAAAATATGGGCAATTCGATCCCGCCACCATGGGCAACGTATCCAACGTGGGACTAATGGCCCAAAAGGCGGAGGAATACGGCTCTCATGACAAAACCTTCATGGCCCCGGCCAATGGCACAATTCGTGTGGTCGATTTTTCAGGCACGACCCTTCTTGAACAGACCGTAGAAAAGGGCGATATTTTCCGAATGTGCCAGGCCAAAGACGCCGCGATTCGGGACTGGGTGAAGCTGGCCGTGACCCGAGCACGCGCTACCGGTTCGCCGGCAATTTTTTGGTTGGACGAAGGCCGAGCGCATGATCGAGAAATTATCAAAAAGGTGAAAAAATATCTGCCCGAACACGATACCACCGGTCTTGATATTCGTATCATGAAACCCGTGGATGCGATGCGATTCAGCCTGGAACGGATTCGCCGCGGCGAAAATACCATTTCTGTGACGGGCAATGTGCTTCGTGATTATCTGACCGATCTGTTCCCCATCCTCGAGTTGGGCACCAGCGCCAGAATGCTTTCGATCGTTCCGCTGCTAAATGGCGGTGGATTGTTCGAGACGGGCGCCGGCGGCTCTGCTCCCAAGCATGTGCAGCAGCTTTTAAAAGAGGGACATTTAAGATGGGATTCCCTGGGCGAGTATTGCGCATTGGTGCCATCGCTGGAGCTGATCGCCGAAAAGACGAACAATGCGAAAGCCGCGCTTTTTGCGGAGACGCTCGATCAGGCCATTGGAAAATATCTGGAGAATGCGAGGTATCCCTCCCGCAAGGTAAATGAGATCGACAATCGAGGCAGCACGTTTTATCTCGCTTTGTACTGGGCTGAAGCACTGGCAGCACAGGATAAGGATGCGGAAATAAAGGCTCGGTTTGTCAAGGTCGCGAAGCAACTTCAGGAAAATGAAGCGAAAATTGTAGCCGAACTTCTTGCGGCTCAAGGCAAGCCTGCGGATATTGGCGGATACTACCTCCCTGATCCCGAAAAGGCGACTCAAGTGATGCGCCCCAGCCCTACTTTCAATGCGATTATTGATGGGATGTAAAACAGAGAAAGCTGTAGTCCACTTTAAAAGTGGACTACAGCTTCACTAAACGTTTTCTACCTCTTGCTTTTTTTAAATATTTTTATTATGTTATTTTTGAAATTCATATCAAGGGCTGCAATTTGGAAAATTTAATAAACAGAATTTCAATCGACAAAAATGTTTGCCATGGAGGACCACTTATTCGAGGCACCGGAATCATGGTGCAACAAATCTTGGATTTGTTAGCTGCTGGCGCTACCGCGACAGAAATTATCGGAGAGGATTTTCCGGATCTGAGCCTGGAAGACATCAAGGTCTGCTTTATGTTCGCCAACCAATTCGTGCGCGATGAAAAAATAATTTTCTATGAAAATAGTGAATTAGAGCTGGTGTGAAACTTTTAGCTGATCACTGCCTTTCTCTTCGTACTATTAACTATTTGAAAGCAGCAAAATTTTCGATTACCACGCTTTGAGAACTTGATAAACATAAATTGGCTGATGCTGACGTGTTATCTTTGGCCAACGAACGAGACAAAATACTCATCACTGAAGACACGGGATTTGGCAATATTTTTGATTATCCTCTCTATTCTCCCAAGGGAAACATTATAATCATAACAAAAAATCGAAAGAAATGCGTTATGTAATCCTAAAGAAATTTCTATTCGGGGCATCGTTTGAAGAAAACGCCGGGAAACTAATCACAGGTGGAAGATAATTTAATAAGGGTACGAAAGTAAAACTAATGAAGAAAATTGGCATCCATTTTTTTCTAATTGTTTTTCTACTTGCAGTTAATTTGATCTCTTATGACAACCTGCCTGCACAAGCAAAACAAAGACTCCAGAAATCTTTTCTCGATATCGCCCAGGCTATCACCGACACCGCCTTAGCCGATGCCCAGGCCTACACCATGCTCAAAGAACTATGTTACGATATTGGTCCACGATTGTGTGGCTCGCCGCAAGCTGCCGCTGCCGTCGAATGGAGTAGACAAACCATGATGAAATTGGGACTGGAAAATGTCCAGCTTCAGCCCGTTATGGTACCGCACTGGGAGCGTGGAAAAATTGCCGAAGCCGCCATTACCAATTCGTCACTCGTGGGAACAGTGCCGATGTCCATCTCGGCGCTGGGTGGCAGCGTGGCCACGCCCGGGATGGGAATTATAGCCGACGTGATCGAAGTCCAGAGTTTAAAGGAAGCGGCCAGCCTGGGAAAAAAGGCACAGGGAAAAATTATCTTTTTCAATCGCCCCATGAATCCCAAAACCATGAACACTTTCGCGGCGTATGGCGGGGCCGTGGACCAGCGAACCCTCGGCGCTATCGAAGCCGCCAAAGTTGGTGCCGTAGCTGTTCTGGTTCGTTCGGTGACTACGAGATTGGACAAAGTCCCTCACACCGGATTGATGCATTACGATGAAACCGTGCCCAAAATTCCTGCTGCCGCAATCAGCACCGTTGATGCCGACCTATTGAGCCGCCTGATCCAGCAAGAAAAAAATGTTCGGGTGCGACTCCACCTCGATTGTAAGAGCTATCCCCAGATTGAATCTTTTAATGTGATCGGAGAAATTGTTGGGACAGAAATTCCAGATGAGGTTATCCTCATCGGTGGTCATCTGGATAGCTGGGATGTCGGCCATGGCGCCCATGATGACGGCGCGGGCTGCGTTCAAGCGATCGAAGCGTTACGATTGATCAAAATTTTAGGATTAAAACCGAAGCGGACGATTCGAGCCGTGATGTTCATGTGCGAAGAATTTGGGATTTACGGCGGTCCCGCTTATGCCGATAGCCTCCGAAAAAATGGACCCAAGCATATCGCCGCCATCGAAGCGGATCGGGGTGGATTCACTCCCCGGGGCTTTGGCGTCAGCGCCGATTTTGCAATTGTGGAAAAAATCAAACAATGGGAATATTTATTCAAAGAGCTGGACGCCGCTAACATTTTTCAAGGCGGCGGGGGACCGGATATTTCCCCATTGAATGAGCTGGGTACGGTAACAATTGGCTTGATGGTCGATTATCATCGCTACTTTGATTATCATCATTCAGCTAATGATGTCTTTGATGCCGTGAATGAACGCGAGTTGGAGCTCGGTGCTGCGGCGATGGCGATTCTGGCTTTTGTGTTAGCAGAGGAAGGAATATAGGCTGGGGCGTGACGCGTGGAGGTTGGAGCATGGGGAAAGTGTGGCGCATCGCCCAACCATGCGCGCTGCACTATGCCCTATGCTCCACCACGGGAAACTCTATTTTTTTCATCTCCGCTTCCTTCAAGGCATCATTGATCAATTCCTGCCAATTTTCGATCTGGTCTTCGGCGGCATGCACCTCATCCAGTTTGGCATGCGTCTCCGGACTTTTGGGAACCAGGTAGCTGCAACAATCATCGTATGGCTCGGTGGAGATCGCAAAGGTGCTTATTTCTTTCGCCTGTTGGACGATCCATTCCTTATCCACACCGATCAATGGTCGCAGGACCGGCAGGGATACTACTTCGGAAATTGCCGCAATGTTTTCCAGTGTCTGGGAGGCCACCTGTCCCAGACTCTCACCGGTTACCAGGGCTTTGGCCTGTTCCCGACGCGCAACCAATTCGGCCAGCCGGAACATCATGCGGCGATACAAAATCAACCGCAATTTGGTTGGCGCCTGCATGATGATGGCCTCTTGAATTTTGGCTAACGGTACCAAATAAAGCCGGCTATGATACTGGTACCGGGTCAATTGCTGGGCTAACTTAATGGCATTGTGATAGGAGGACTTGTCGGTAAAAGGAAAGCTATGGAAATGTACAAAGATAATCCGACAGCCTCGGGTCATCATCCGAAATGAAGCCACTGGCGAATCGATGCCCGAGGAAAGGAGCGAGACCACTTTGCCACTACTACCCACTGGCAGGCCACGAATACCCGACTGTCGCTCAAAATGGAAGAAAACTTTCTGATTAAAAATTTCAATATTGCAGATAAGTTCTGGGTCCTGCAGATCCACAGCTCTTTTCAAATCGGTAAAAATCTTTTCCCCGACAATCTGATTCACCTGTACCGAAGTATAGGGGTATTGCTTGTCCGCCCGACGAGTGGCAATCTTGAAGGTATGAAACGACTGATTTTTTAATTGCTGGAATACTTGCTCTTTCAAAACATGAACATCTGGATCGCCCTGATGCGCAAGACTGAAATGGGCAATCCCAATTACCTGTTTCAATCGATCGATAATTTCCTCCGGCGGAACTGTCGCCGCAATTTGAAGGATAAATCGGCCAAAATCCATTTTTATCTTTGGTCGACCGCAATCGGCCAGGACTTTCAGGATATTGTCTCGCAATCGACTTTCGAAAAATCCACGATTCCCTTTCTTGAGTCCAATTTCGCTGTAATGAATAATGATCGTAAGATTCCTGTCTGATTGATGTTGGGAAATCATATAATACCCTATTGCCATGTGCTCAATGCATCGGTCTGGCATCCTGCAATCTCGTCGCCGCCACGCGGGTAAGTCGGCGTTCGGTTGTCGGTGCCAGAAACCGTTTGCTAATTTGCGTTTTAGGCGCTACCGATGGTTTTCGTTCTTTCATCCATCGATGCCGTTCCGATCTATAACAGATCAAACCTGTCTTTGCCAACATAACAAATGGGACAGGTCCAGTCTTCGGGCAGTTCATCAAAGGGAGTTCCAGGTGGAATGCCATTTTCGGGATCGCCCTTGGCTGGATCATAAATGTAGCCGCAGTTGGTGCAAATGTACTTTTTCATCGCCGTTATCCTTCCGGAAATTAAACTGCATAATAAAAAGTTGAGCTACTATTTGATAGTGAAATATTTAGCCTGAGGATGGTGCACAATCAACGCAGCCGTCGTCTGCTCGGGAATCATCTGATCTTCCTCGGTCAATGTTACACCGATTCTTTCTGGTCGCAGTATTTCAAATATCTTCCGATTTTCCGCCAGATCGGGACAGGCCGGATAGCCAAACGAATAACGAGCGCCGCGATACTTTTGAACGACAAAATCCTCGATTCGTTCACCATCTTCCTCGGTAATCTTTAGTTCCTGCCGAATCTGCTGATGCCAATATTCGGCCAGAGCCTCCGCCGTTTCCACGCTTAATCCATGAAACATCCAATAATCCTTGTAACGGCCAGCTTCGAAGAGGCGTGGGGACTCCTGCGTCGCTTGCGAACCTACGGTGACCACCTGCAGCGCGATCAAATCTCGTCGCCACGAATCGACCGGCAAGAAGAAATCGGCAATGCAGCGATACGGCGGCTGTGGTTGTCGCGGAAAATGAAACCGAAGCCATTCCCGATCGCTTTCGGGATAATAGACAATGACTTCATCGCCCAGGCTATTGCAGCGATAGTAGCCATAGACCAATTGTGGCTCCAGCAAGCGTTCTTTTTGGCAGCGCTGTTTCCATTCTTCGAATGCCGGCCGCACTTCATGATTCAATTGACGCTCGAACTCCTCCTGGCTCATATTTCCACGACGATACCCCCAGCGACCGCGGAACAAGACCGTTTCATGAATATATGAAAATACCGTCGCCAAATCGATGTCCGAAACGATGCGGTCTCCCCAAAAGGGCGGCTCGGGTATCGGAAAATTGTGCTGAATACGATTTGGAGGCGCTGGTTGCGGCGGCAAGACTTTGGGAGCAATCACGGCAGCAGGTTTCTCCATGGTCGATGCAGACAAGTTGCGCTCGTATTCCCCTTTTTTGATCCGTTCCATAGTCGCCAGACCTTCAAACGCATCGGCGCAATAGAACACCGGCGCATCGAGGATTGGCTGGCAAACCTCCTCTACATATTTTTTGGTCAGGGCGGCACCCCCGAGCAGCACCGGGATCTGGATATTGCGACTTTTCATGACCTGTAAATTCTCTTTCATAACCGCGGTTGATTTCACCAACAATCCGCTCATGCCAATGGCATCGGCGTGGACTTCCTGCGCCTTCTGGAGGATGGTTTCAATCTCGCATTTGATACCCAAATTGTATACCCGGAAGCCATTATTGGTCAAAATGATATCGACCAAATTCTTGCCAATATCATGCACATCGCCCCGCACGGTTGCCAACACGATGCTGGTTTGAGACTGGTGCTCACTCTTTTCCATAAACGGCTGCAGCTTGTCCACCGCGAACTTCATGACCTCCGCCGATTGGAGGACAAACGGCAATTGCATCTCACCAGCACCAAAAAGATCGCCCACTTTTTTCATGGCCGGAATCAACAGATGATTGATGATCTCGATTGCTTTCATTTCCTTCAATTCAGCCAGCAACAGATTTTCCAGACCGGAGCGATTCCCCTCCAGCACGCGCCGTTGTATCTTTTCAGCCAGTGTGAGCTGCGACTCGCTGACCTCCCTGGTTGGCTGCAAAGCAAATTTTGCTTGGAAATGCTTGATAAAATCAAATAGAGGATTTTCAGCCCCGTGATTATAAATCAAGTTCAGACAGATCCCCCGATCGGCCTCATCGATTTGATAAAGTGGGATGATCTTCTTCACATTCACAATCGCTAAGTCCAGGCCGGCTTTAATAGCTTCAGCCAGGAACACCGAGTTCAGAATCTCGCGCGCGGCTGGCGCCAGGCCAAAGGAAACATTGCTCACGCCCAGAATGGTAAACACTCCCGGCAGGGCCTTTTTAATGGCTGAAATGCCCTGAATCGTCTGCTGGGCGGCTGTTTTTAGCGACTCGTCGCCGCTGCCCAGCGTGAATGTGAGCGCATCAAAAATCAGGTCTTGCGGCCGCAGGCCGTGCTGGTTGACCGCAATGTCGTAAATCCGGCGGGCAATGGCTAACTTCCGGTCGACGTCCAGTGCCATGCCCTGCTCATCAATGGTTAGCGCGATCAGTGCCGCGCCATAACGTTTCGCCAGATGACAAATGGTATGAACTCGCTGCTCGCCATCTTCCAGATTAATTGAATTGATGGTGGCGCGACCGCCGTAGCGCTGCAGCGCAGCTTCAATAACCTGCGCATCGGTGGAGTCAATGAACAAGGGCAGATTGATCTGGCGAGCAATCCGGGTGACCGCCTCGATCATATCGGCCAGTTCCTGACGACCGGTATAGGCCACGCACAGATCCAGGCCGTGGGCCCCGGTAGTTTGCTGCTGTCGGGCTACGTCGACCACTCCATCCCAGTCATTGGCCAGAAGATATTCGCGAAATTGCTTGCTGCCATTGGTGTTGGCGCGTTCTCCAACGAAGAACGGTGCCGGCACCTGTTGCAGCCGTTGGGCACTGAATAGCGAGGCCACTGCCGGAGCTGCCTCCGGTTGTCGATGACCGATTTTTAATTGGGGTATCCGTTCCGCCAATGCCCGAATGAACTGCGGATTCGTACCACAACAGCCGCCAATGAGTTGGACGCCTTCGTCTTCAACAAACGACGCCAGGACCGAGACGAATTCCTCGACTGGCAGGGTATAAACCATTTCGCCATTGACATTTTCCGGCAATCCGGCGTTTGGCTGGCAGATCACTGGCCCCGGAAACTGCTGGCAGATCTGTTTGATGTATGGCCGCATGGCTTCAGGACCGGTGGCGCAATTCAATCCCAGCGCCGCAATTGGATACGGCTCCAGCGTTGCCAGTACTGCACCAATTTCGCTGCCTACCAACAAAGAACCGGTAGTTTCCACCGTTACCGAGACAATAATCGGCAATTCGACAGCCAGCGACCTCATCGCATCACCCACCCCCAGCAACGCGACCTTGATCTGCAGCAGATCCTGGCAGGTTTCGATGATGACCAGGTCAACGCCGCCCTGAATAAGGCCCTGCGCCTGCCGATAGTAGGATCGATACATTGTTTCAAAATCAGTCTGGCCCAGCGTGATCAGTTTCGTCCCCGGTCCCATCGACCCGGCAACAAAACGCGGCTTGATGGTGCTGTGATTTTCTATAGCCTGGCGAGCGATCCGGGCTGCGATGCGATTGATCTCTTCTACTTGCGCCTGCAGCCCATATTCTGCCAGCACCAGGGCATTGGCGCCAAAAGTATTGGTTTCAATGACATCCGCACCAGCAGCCAAGTAGGATTCGTGGATGGCGCGAATTTTTTCCGGTGCGGTCAAATTCAACACTTCGCTGCAACCCATTTTGCCATCCCATTCGGAGGTGGTTGGCTTTAGCGCCTGAATTTGGGTGCCCATGGCGCCATCGAAAAGGATCACTCCCTGGTGAAGTCGCTCCTTGAAAGTCATACTGTCATCTCCACAAAGAACCATCTTCTGGAATCAAAAATAAAAAAGGAGTTTGACAACGATCAACAAACTCCCATTTTGCTAAACCAAGTTACTGAAAATTGAACCAACGATTAATTTTTCTGGATAGTATATTTCTTGAAAAATTCGATCCGTCGTTTTTTCGAGTTGAGGTTGAGCTGCTTGAGATATCTCATTACCTGGAACCAGCTCAATTTGATGTTGCCATAGGCAGGTGTATTCAACTCTTTCATAATTTTAATGCTTCCATTGTCGGGATTCTGGATGACCAACTGCTTTATTTTTTCCTCGATGCTCTCATCCCTGGTTTCACCATCTGTCATCTGAGCCAGGTAATCCTCTTGTTTGCTGACCACTTCTCGTTCGCGCGGAGCGGGTCGCTCCCGATCGGCTGGCGCAAGCCCTTCGTCGGCCGGCGTCATCCGTCGCGTGGCTTCGCCTCGAGGCAACGACTTATCAAAATCGGCAATAGCTTCTTGCAGCGTATCGAAGGCTTTCAAAATATAGTGGAACTCAAGCAATTCAAACACCTCATAGACATCGGGAACCATGCTGACCAATTTCAGATCACCGCCCTTTTCACGAATGCCCTTGATTTCGCTGATAAAGATACCCCAGCCTGCGCTACTGATATAGTCGACATTGGCCAGATCGATGATAATATTATAGCAATTCTGCTTTAGCAATGATTCCAGCGAGTGTTCCAATTCCGCAGAGGTCGTTGTATCAATATAACCGCCTACCTTAATGACGGAAATGTTGTTATCCACACCAGCTTGTTTGACAGACAATTGAATTCCTTCCATTGTTGACTCCGAGCAAATAATATCTGTTAATCATTTGAGGCGAAATATAAGAGAAAAATAGCTAAAAGTCAATAGAAAAATCTGGTCAAAATCTTTTGTTTTTTTAATATCTTATTGTATTCACCGGCAATCAGCGTTGCCGAATCATTCCCTGGGCACGCTTGATTTTCATTACAATATCCTGTCGCTGCGGCTTGATCTCCAGCAAGGTTTGCCATTCCTTCACCGCATCCTCATAATCCCCCCGATTGGCATAGATCACTCCGATGTTTTCATAAGCCACGACATCAAAGGGGTCCAGCTCTTTGACTCGTTGATAGGATTGAATTGCCAGATCAGGTTGACCGCTGCGATAATAGGCATTGCCCAGCAGACTAAAAGCTTCTTTAAAATGCGGATGCTTAAGCGTCACGATTTTAAAATGCTCGATTGCCCGCTGAAATTCCTTTTCATGATAAGATTGAACACCCAGGAGAAAGTTCTTTTCCCGAGATGGATGCACTGTTTTGATATTGGGCTCCGATTTTGGGGCGGTATCGGACACAGAACTGGGCGCAGTACCATAATAGGGTCGCGACTGACCATCGGCAGCAATTCCTTTCCGATCCTGCTCCTCATAAACCAATTCGGTGTCCGCGTCATCGGCAGCATGATGGCTCAAAAAAGTAACATCCTTTTCGATCTCATTGAGAAGGTCATCAAACGAAAAATCGACCTCTGGCGTCAGTTCCTTCGCCAGAATGGCCTCCGCATCCACCGTAATAATGTTTGCAGCTCTGGCGGCGTCATCCGGAACTTCACTTAAGATATTATCTTCCGGGGGCTCCTCTCCCCGAGATGCAGACGCTTCAGCCGGGCGCGCTCCAACCCCGCTATCGGCAGCGCTGCTTTCATCCGCTTCAATGTCCACCTGATCGGTATCTTCTGTTTGATTTTTAAAAATTTCCTCCCGAAAACTTGTGCCTTCCGCCAGCATTTCGAACCCGATATCAGCCTTATCGGCGGCAGCCTCGGGCAGTTCCACAGCATCCGGCGTGGCGACCGGCGATTCGGCCTGGTCATCTGCAGCCGTCGCATCTGGCGATGGTGCTGCCGATGCTGCTGGTTCTTCTATTTCCAATTCCGATTCGAGGTCCGGCACCGTCGCTGGCTCATCCCAAATATCGCGGAAGCTAAAATCATGCTCCAGCCCGATCTCCTCAGGTGGAGGTTCCTGGTCGACGGGAGGTGTTTCATCCAGAAACTCAATTTCCGGCAGTAGGGGCTCTTCGGTCGGTGGCAGCTCTTCTTCCTCCGGCGTTGCTGGTACCGGTGTCTGGGGTTCTGGCAACAGATCCTCGACCAATTCCTCCTCTGGTGCTGATGGAGCAGCGGCAGCCGTTGTTTCCGCGGCCTCAGCTTGATTAGCATTTTCTTCCAGGGACAGCTCTTCGGCCTCTGCGGTTACTTCGTCCGGCGCGGAAGGATGGCGTTTTTTCTTCAGCAGGTCCTCCAGCGGCATGGTCATCATGCTTTCAAGATAAAAGCTGTCGTCCGGTTCTTTCGGGATGGCTACGATCTTGCGCGGGCTGGGGCTGGGTGCCGTTTTTTCGACTTCAGTAGGAGTGCTGCTGAGCGCAACGGGACGTTGCGGAGCCGCCGGCTCCGGCATCATGCTACGAATACGATCCTCCAAAATAATACTCCCATCCATCATTAGCATGGGCGTTCCCGCTGGTTTCAAACGCTTCTGTCGTCCCGCCCGAGCAATAAACGCCTCCCGCAGTTGTTTCGTATTCAGCCGGCTGCGAACCAACTCGTCGTAGATACGACTCTCGTTGATTTGCATGTAACCATAAGTTTCGGTGTTCAGTTCCTCACTGATGCGCTTGGCACCATATTCGGGATGCTTTCTGATGATGTCATAGATCTTCGTTTTTTCTTCGATGCTCAGATGTTTGGCTTCGACAGAGACCGTCTCGTCAATGGAATAGGCATCCAGGCCACCTTCTTCAAAGATCTTTTTATATTTATTGTAATAGGCATAAGTAGTGATCCCGGCTTCTTCGCAGGCATCGCGAATGCTTTTCCCCTGGAGCACCATTTGATGCGCCTTTTGCGCCCGAGTCAATTCGATTTTCTCGGGGGTGCTCTTTTCTTTTACCACCACAAAAGTGATGTCATCGTTTTGAGGATAGCCTTCGGTAAACGAACGGATTTCGCTGGCAAGTTTTTTCGCAAATTCGGTAGCCGTCAAATCGCCGTATTTTCGAATAACGTCCAGCATCCGTTCTTCGCCAAACATTTCCCGGCGATGATTCATCGCTTCAGTAATACCGTCGGTGTAGATAATTAACAGATCATCTTCCCCGAGCTGGATGGTATCCGATTCGATGGAATTTTTGAATAGCTCGCGGTCGGGCAGAGAGATCCCAACTGGAAACCCGCGCGGATTCAAATAGTAAGTTTTTTGCGTGCTCCGGCGATATAGGATCATCGGATTATGGCCCGCACTGGCGTAGTTGACGCGTCGCTTTTTAGAATCCACGATTACATAAAAAAGGGTGACAAACATTCCCTTTTTCATATCGTTCACCACGATGCTATTCAGCCGCGCCAGCACCTCGGATGACGATCGAATGGCGCGGGCCTCGGTTCGGAGCAGGGTGCGAATCATGGTCATAACCATGGCCCCCGGCAAGCCCTTGCCGGAAACATCGGCCACCACAATACCCAGCATATCCTTATCGACATCGACAAAATCATAATAGTCGCCCCCCACCATCGAGGCCGCTTCATAATGCGAGCCAATTTCATAACCTTCGAGCTTCGGGATTTCTGACGGCAATAACGTTTGCTGGATTTCCTGGGCGACCTGCATCTCCTTTTTGATGCGCTCCTGTTCGGCCAGATTTTTTTGGGATTCCCGAAATTTATCGGTGATTTCACTAAAGGCCTTGGCGATTTGACCGGCCTCTGAGCTGGAATCAAAATCGATCTCATCCTGCACATTTCCACTACCCAACTCTTTCACCCAATTGGCCAATTTGCGGAATGGATTGAGGACAAAGTAGATCAGAACCGCAACTCCTGCATAACTGGCCAGCAGCACCAACAAAGCAATCTGCAAATCTCTTAATCGCTGGCGTGCAATCTGATGGTCGATATAGCTTTTTTTGACCAGTAAATAAATGGATCCTACCTTGGTCTTTTCGATCTGGCTGCTATAAACATCGTTTACAAACGCATAAACCGCCTCCTGGTTCTCATCTTTGAATGACATCATCCCTGGGCGCAGTTGTTCCGCCTGCGGTGGAATTTTGAATTCAGTAAATGCCAATACCGGGTCGGTGCTATATTCGACAAAATCACTGAGGCTGGTGACAATGATTTTATAGATTTCCGGTCGGCCCTCGATAAATTGCGTGATCTTGGTACCGATCGTAATATGATTGAAATCCGTGTCATCTTCGCCCCAAACCAGGCGCGACATGTTTTCGCAGTTGGTGCTTTGCGTTATTGCAAAGGTATTGAACAACGAACGTCCATGGATAAAGAAGTAATATAGGTACACAATCAGGACAATCGCGGTCAAACTGGCCATGGTGTAGATCGAATATTTCGTTTTGAGCGCACGCGATAGATACGGCGCAGCAGGGGCTTTCATTTTTTCCTGTTTGGGCGTGATCACGCGGCGACGGTACTTGGTCATGCGTAACTCATTGCCCTCTTCGGTGCGGTGGTAATCGATCTCATCAATGAGTTTCCGCATGATGTGGATGCCCAATCCCCCCTTTTTGCCTATGGCCACATAGCGCTGCAGGTCGGGATCAGCCACCTGATGGGGATCGAAGTACTTGCCCTGATCGATGAGCGCCACGGTCATGCTATTTTTCTTGATGATGACGCGCAGCGTAATCATGCCTTCTTGATCACGATAGGCATGCTTAATGATATTGGTCGCGGCTTCATCGACACACAGTTTAAAGGCATAGACAAAGTTGCTGTCGAAATTGTGCTTTCGTCCTGCCTTAACGATAAAATTTCGCAGATCTCCCAGATACTCGACTCGCGCCGGAACCTTGATTTCTTCATTTATGGCGGCTTGAAACACTCTTTTTTCCTCTCTTCCTGAATTACGGTTGCTTCTTCGATCCTTTCTTTTGGAAGTCAAGCTTGTCGCGAGCGGAATCGATGGCATCCAAAATTTGCTTGTTGTATGGCTGTTTCTTTTGAATGGCCTTCCAGATTTTCAATGCCTCTTCATATTTGCCAGCCGTAAACATCTTGACCCCTTCGTAGTATTTGGTTTTGACTTCTTCGGTCATCGGTTCTTTGCGGGCATTGGCTCTGGCCTCGGCATCGGCAAAATATTCTTTCACCGTTTCATCGTTGGGAGCATATACCAACGCCTTTTTAAAGGCCACCATCGCACTTTGATATTCTTTACGCAGGTAATAGTTGAAGCCCTGTTGAATCAGTTCCAGAAAGTCCATCTGGTTTTCATATTGGTTGATCCGCTGCTCGATAAATTTAATCTGGCGCTCTTCTGGATTCATGGCGCGGGCTTTGTTCAATTCCCGGATGGCTTCGATAAGTTTACCATTTCGAGCGTAGCTATCGGCCTGAGTAAATAGCGAGAGTATCTTTTTCTCGCGATCGGCTTTGGCTTTGTTGAGGTATTCCTGGGCCAGCTTATGCTGCGGATCGATCGCTAACATTTTATTCCACTCTTCGATGGCTCGCTCATAATCTTCCACCTGAAAATAGGCGTAGCCTTGCTCAAACAATTTATTCAACTCAATTTCATCCTGCTTTCGCTTGGCCTCGGCAGCATTTTGAGCTTGAATCTTGCTCAGCTTTTCGGCAATTATTTCATCGCGTTTTTTCTCCGCCTCCTCATACAGCTTCTTGGCTTCACGAATCACATCCGCATCCGGCATTTCGGCCTCGTGTTTCAAAATAAAACTGAACTCGGGCAATGCTTTTTCATACGCACCGTCTTTGAGATAGGCTTTGCCACGATCCATGCTCTCCGCAATCATGTTGTTCCGCTCGAAAATCACCTGCTGTTCGGCCATCAACCGAGCTTCCTGGAACCGCCGGTCCTCTGCCAATTTGATCAATTCGTCCTTGGTTTTGCCAAACCGCAGCGTCACCGATAGGCGATGACTGGAATTGAGCTCATGTGGCGCAAATTTGCCAAACGAATAATCCAACTGAAACATGCTAAACGCTGCTCCAGCTCCAAAGGCCAATTGACTGTTATTCAGCCCCAATCGCAGCATGGCCATATTCTGAAAGACATATTCCGTTCCGAGATGAAAGCGGAAGGGCTCATTAGCGCCCTGCTCCAGATCCATAAACACCGCCCACTGATTCCCCCATTCGTTGATGAGAATCGGCTTGGCCACGCCAAAGCGGACATTGATCGGATAGGCATCGGTCTCGGTATTCATTTTCAATCGCGAGCCAATTAAATTTTGCACCGTCAATCCCAATGACAGGCCGCGCAGGAGAAAGCTCGTCGCCGAGGGACGATAGAGAATTCCTACATCGGCACCAATGCCGGTTGCGGAGGTGCCCACGTCGGTCAGAATAAAGTTCGAGAAATCTTGATGATCAATTTTCAGGTTCAATCCCACCGCCACATCCCAGGGCAACTGTTTGCCGTACGAGAACAGCAACTGGTAATTGGAGTAGGTGGCAATACCTCCGGAAACCGCATCTTCATCGGTCTCTTCGATACCACCCACGCCGATATTAATGATCCCAATTCCCAGCGTGCCAAAAGCAATGGTGGGATGAACATAGCCCAAATAGTAGTATTGGCTGCCAGCAATCAAATTGGTGTAAAACAGGCTGATATTTTTGCGTTGAATATAATCCAGGCCGGCCGGGTTCCAATAAATGGTCGTTGCATCGGCTGGTTCAGCGACATAGGCATTGCCCAGAGCCAGGGCGCGGGCGCCAACCCCCAGCCGAAAGTTGCTGTGGGTGCCAGCGAAACCATCGTTTTGCGCCTGGGCGCTCTTTAACAGCAGTTGCAGTGCGAGTAGTAAATTGAGCCACGACAATAATAGCTTTGCGTTTTTCATAATTTTTACCTGCTTATTTGATAACTGCAATTTTGGTCAGGGCACTTTTACCATATCCGGTTGAAATGCGGGCGATGTAAACCCCGTTCAACACCCGATGCCCATGCTCATTACGGCCATCCCAGAAAATATCGCCTTCATGATAGCCTTTTCTGCCCTGCGGTTCATTAGCCCCATACGAACGAGACCATACCAATTCACCGATTAACGTATATATTTGAAGCTTCACTTCGGTATCTTGATCAAGGTAATAAATAAAGAACGTCTGCGGTCGCTCGGGAATACCAAACGGATTGGGAAAATTTCGATACGCGCGTTCAAAATCGGCTTCGATCAGAACCGATGGCTCTGATTGAAAATTCAAAATATCATAATTCTGACCGCTTTCATTTTTGAGTTTAGGCATCACACCGGAACCCTCGTCGGTCAAGGTCAGTGCATCCAGCGAATCGATGGCGAGCCGGAAATCCGTCGCCGTGGCAGTGGTCAAAACGTTCACCAAAAATTCGATCCGATTGGATATTTCCGGTCGCAATGTATCGCTGCGATAAAATGCAATCTCGATGGGATTGGTCGCTGGGATCGCCGTGACATCGCCATAAACAATGCCATTGTCATGATACTTCACCACGCGAATCCGAGAGATGGTGCTATTGGGACTGATGTTGAAATTAAGACGATCTTTAAGCTTTATTTTAACGCCTGACAAAAGGACATTGTTCGAATTCGCAGTACCGGAACAGATCAGCTCCAGCCCCAGCATGGAAATCGCCGTATCGCCACGAGCAATTGTATTTTTCTCCCGGGTCGCAAATGGGATAATGGTCACACTTTTCTCTTCGGTCTGAATGGGAAAAGAGACCGTGCCCTGCAAGATAGCGTCCGCAATCAGTTCCATGCTGCTATTTTCGTCTTTGGGATAGCTGCGAACCAATTGGACCTGAACCGACTTCGCGGGCCGCTCATAGAGCGGTGCTTGAATGATCCACACCACCGAGTCATCATGACTGGCAGTCAACGTCGCCACCTGCGGGGAAGTATAGCCCTGGCCCTCGGGTAACGTCAACATCGCGCTGAACTGACCGGTTAAGCTTGCGTCACCGTCATTCGACAAAAAGGCAGCAATGACAAACTCCTGCCCCGTGGAAACAATGCCATCCTGCGCACTGGCAGGCGATATAATTTTGGCATTGAGTTTGACCTCAGCCCGGTTTACAATATTTACCATTAACGTTTCCGATCGAACCGTGAATTGCTCTCCGCTGTTGGCATCGTACGCGGTCAATCGCAGCCAGATCGGTTGCCGGCTCAGCGGCACCTCCGGTGCTTTGATGCTCCAACTGACTCGCCCCTGCCCGGTGGGATTCGTTAGCGTCTTGGGATTCGACTCGGCTGTGGTAAAACCGCCAGCCAACTGCAACGATAGGGAAACGGTGTTGTCGCGGCAATTTCGCCAGTTCACGTCCGATTCGACCTTGAAGGTCTGGAACGTCGACAGGATGCCATCCACCGCCCCGGTGGGGGAACTGATCCACAACGAATCGATGCTGGCCAGGGCCGATGCCTGCGTCTCGACATAAAAATTTTTGAACAAAATCGGCGCGTACGCAGTTTGATTGGTGTTTTCATCCACAGGAATCGAGTCCAAAAAAACAGTTAGCGGGGCCCAGGCCGTTGGCTGCTGCGGCGCTTTCAATCGAAAAATCACCGGCGAATTGAACACAAACGGTTTTAGCGTATCACCGGCCGAGGTGATTCCAGTGGCGCCAAAATGGATCCGAACATACGCCGGACCAATGGCGCGGGCCTGCCCCGAATTTATGATATTGATGCTCAAATCAAACTCCTGCCCCATGGAAAGCGTGCTGTCGTCTTTGGCTTCCGGCGGCCAGGAGATCATCATCCGATCGATCAACACATGCGCCTGACTATGAGTTACCACACCAACGCTATCTGCCACCATCAGCTTGTTGCCCGCAGCATCGCCGGTTACCCTAACTTTGATCCACTTTTTAGTCGCATGCGGAATAGTGGCTGCTTTCAGTTTCCAGCTTGCTTTCCGATTTTGCACCTGTTGCAGCGAATCTACACCCACTCCAAAACCATAGCCATCGGGTAGCAGCAATGACGCGCGGACATTGCTAATATTTTCAGAATAACTGACGCTAACTTCCAGCCAGAAATCCTGAAACGTCGATAATGTATCATCGGTGGCGCCCGCTGGGGCCGTGATGTTGACCGACTCGATGGTGATGCGCGAGGGAATGGTCCGAACGATCAGCGTGTCAAATGGATCGGTATTTTCAATCGCTGCAAATAGCTTCGTATTTCGATCCAGCGGTGGTTTGCTGATGGCCACGACAATTTCATCGCCCGTGGAAAGATGCGATGGTGGCTGTATCTGATAGCTAATCGGCTGCCCCACGATGAAACGGGTGGTATCAATGGATTTGGTTTGATTCTCTACCAGCACAAAATATTCCCATGGCATCTTGATATACAGTTCACCGCTAGAATCCACTTCGCTGGTGCCCAAATTTTCCACCAGCACCTGGATCGGTTTGGTTTGCCCTGAAGTAAAGATCGTATCGGCAGAGTTAATGGACAGCCGCAGCATTGCCGGCTTGTGGATACGAACGGCCGCAATAGAGTCCGAGGCCGCGCCAATGATCGCTGGCAAACCACTTTCATGAGATGCCGCGGCGACGATCCTGGCACTGAAATCGACTCGCTCGGCCGGCTGGCGCTGCGCCCGAACCGCAAAGGCTGCCCAGGCAGTGCCAGAAGGCGGCAGGTAATCGATGGTATCTGCAAGGGTCGCGTAGCCTGAGGCGCTCAATTGCACAATCACCTGGTCCACTCGTTCGCCACCGGCATTCCTGATTTTCGAACGAATCGTGAATGACTGATCTGTGTTCACCTGCCCGATCCCATACTGGTTGACATTGGGGCAATTCACTTCAGTGACATCAATATACACATCGGCGGAAGGCCGGATATAAATCGCTGCCGAGTCGTTCACCAGAAAAGTAGTATTGGTATTTAGATACACTCCGGAAAGGCTGACTCTGATTCGGCCCAGGCCGCCAACAATACCGGTATTGGTTACCCGATAGATGAGCGTGTCGGTTGCCCACCACGAAAGGGTTAAACTCTTTGAATGCTGAAACGCCGCTGGCGGAACAATTGCATAATCGTTCTGCACGGTATCATCGACCGCGATGGCAATATTGGCCGACATTGGCTGATTTAGCTGAATAAATCCGGCACCACTGTCTTGAACCACCACGGCTACCTGCCAAACGTCCCGGCTAAGTGCTCGCACCGTATCCTGTGATGGCGTCACCGAGAGTATTTTCATGCGTGCCGGCCGCTGGACCACCACGGTATCGGCCGAGTCCAGGGCGGCACTGATCAGCATCTTATCCGGCTCGGGCGTATTTTCCGCCACAGCGGTATCGATTCGAGCGCGAAATACTTCGCTGATAATCCAATTGCTATGCGCGGTAATATTGAATTGCACCGTATCGGACTGGCCCCCTCCGAGATAATCCAGCGCAGCGGGAGAGTTCTCAATCGTGGATGCGCTATCACTGCGCAACGAGACCAGGATATCTCGAGCAGCATCCTGCCCCGTGTTCTGAATAATGACCCCCAGTGGAAATAACTGATTGGTATCCACATAGGGCGCATTGGGCGCCAGATTCTGGCATTTCACCATCCGAATCTGGGCCGGCTGCTCGATTTTGATGCTGGCGTACTTTTCAGCCGTTAGGCCGCGGGAGCTGTTTATTTCTGCGGCCAAAACTCTGGCATGAAGTTGTCGCGTCCCGGCCAGCGTACCGGTCTTCGAGACCACAAATACCAGGCTATCGCTGGTGCCGGCCAGAAGCTGCCAATTGCCACTGCCCTGAAAACCTGTTGGCACAGCGAACACATAAGTGGTATCTCCCACAAATTGGATCAAGCTCGATGCCTGAGTGGAGTCGATGACCAGATCACTGCCGCCGCTATTGGTGAGCGCTACGATGGTTTGCCAGGGAGCGGTCTGCCCCACCGTCGCCTCTGATTGCGAGGTACGGATGGATTCGATTTTCAATTGAGCCGGCGATTGCACCACTACGCCCGTGAACGCGGTTTTAAGGATTTGGCCGCTGATCATATCATTCAAATAAACCACGCCAGCAATGGTAATTGTACCCAACAGGGTTCCCGTTTTCGACACTGTTATTTTCAAAGTGTCGGTCGTCTGGGCGGCCAGAGTATCAGTTCGCCCCACCACAAAAGTGTCAGGATACGTGACTTGATACTGGCTGGAGATATCCGAGCCACCAATGGTAAAATAGACCCGCACACTGTCCAACTTCAACTTAACACCGCTGTTGGTTAAACTTAAGTTCAGAAACCAGGGCCGATCCTGCTTACTGGTGACCGTGACCTGGCTGGGTGAAAATCTCGTTATGGCTACGTAGGAGGTCTGTTTCACCCGCCAGCCATCGACGTAATCGGCATTGCTATCCGAGCAGACCCCCAGCGAATTGGCGTCATAGCCCGAGGCCTTGGCATTGATAACGATTGTATCCACAGTGGCCGAAGCCGCCACTTGCACCGTATAGGATAAGGTGCGCGATTGATGGCCCGGAATGGTATCGGGATTGGTTGGAAATCTGGTCTGATGATATTCATGGGTAACATTCAGTGGCGACTGAATATTCGCCCAGAAGGTTAAACTATCTGAGCTCAAAACCAGCGGGGCATCGCCGTCATTGCGAATGGTGACGGTCACGGTCGTACTGGCCCCCTGCATGATGGAGTCGACACTGGCCTGCACCCGTTCAATTCGTAGCACAGGTCGAGTTTGAACCAGCCAGCGATGTGGTCGCGTCGCCGCGGTATCGCTCACTATTTTCCCGTTCACCACCCCCTGAACATAACCATCGACAACAATGGAATCGCTCGTGGCCGAAGCTGTGACCCCTACCAGAAACGCCAGGGTTCGCTGGCCGCCCTGGCCAGGGATCACCGTTATCGTGTCCGTCCGGCTAACCGTATATTCACCCGAGCGATTCAGATGAAAGGAATCTCGAAATGAGAGCCCAGCACTGCCGGTGGCGATTTTGACGTTGCCCGCACCGCGATTTTTCACCGTCATCTGCAACGGAATATTCGTCTGTCCCTGACTGATGCTCGTCAACGCCGAAGTGACCGCTATGATCTCGACGTTCGTCATCAGCAGCGTGGTGTCGCCAATAGCCGTCCCCCTGCCGGTACTGCTGGCATGGATCAAAGCAGCGCCGCCAACACTGTCGCCTCGAACCGTAAATGATATCTGACCATTCCAGTTCGATTTCACCTGGTGGCCGAAAATCGTTGGTGCCTGATCCGCCGGCGAAGCGATCTGGCCCAGACTGGTCGAGACAGTGAATAATTCATCACTGGCGATGACATTCCCATCGCCGTCATAAATGATGTTCGAGGCGACCACCGAGGACGAATCCAATCGCGCGGCGATGCTCCGAGGATTGGGATGCAGGACGATGTTACCAACCGGAGCTCCTGGCGTAACCGTAACCGTGCCTGTGGTATCATCAATCGCAGTGGTGTGATTGGCAATGATTTTTCCCGATGCCGGTGCCAGCGTCGGGGCAAAGAGGATGCTGCTCATGCTGGTGGCCGAAATTGCCGGCTGTAAATTTCCGGTATTCGACCAATTGACTTGTGCCGGTCCCAGATAATTATTTCCGGCGTCATACGCTGCGGCATGGAGTCGTATCGAATCATCAGCCGTCAGGGCAATCCCGGCGGCGATATTCCCCTGGCCGTCGGCAGCATCCCGAATCACAATATGATGAATCGTGGCTACCGAGATCGTGCCGGTAGAGTCCGAGCTCACGCTAATGCTATCCGCATAAATTTGGCCACTGGTCGAAGGCGTCAGGGCAGTGAGGATCGTGCTGGTTCCTTGCAACGGTGAAGGCAGATCCAGACTACCGGTTCGTCCCCAATCGGCCGATACATCTCGAATATAGTTATTCCATTGATCATAGCCAGCCGCATAAAACTTTGTCTGATCATCCAAGTTCAAAATCAGGTTTGAAACCTCATTCCCCAGGCCGCCGGGATTATCGCGAATTACCAGATGATGCATGGCGCCGGGACTAATATTGAACGCATTGGACTGGCCACTTTTGCCGCCACCGGTGGCGGTGATCTGGTCGTCGGTATATTTTTTAGTAATGGTAACATTTCCGGACCAGGAACCGCCAGAAAAATTAGTGGTGACGGTCGGTGTCAGCGTACCACTCTGATCCGACAGACTGGCAGTGCCCAAAAATGTGGTGACCCGATTTTCGTATTGATCCCTGGCTTCGATGGTAATCGAAAAGCTCTGACCAGCAGTGCGTGGACTGCTGATGTTGGTGAAGGTGAAATGGTCCAATGAATTTGGATTGACATTGAAGGAGTTCGAGGCGCTGCTTTTACCGCTGTAGGAAACAAAAATCTGGTTGCTCGCTCGGGCAATGGTAATGCTAACAGCGCCCGTCCAGACGCCGTTGGTGAAAGTGCCCGATGTCGTAGGGCTAATCGAACCAGTGATATCGCTAAGGGCTACCGGACCAGCAAACGAGGTAATCGTATTATTCTCTTTGTCCTTTGCGCTGATGGTGATCGAAAAAGCAACTCCGGCAGTTTGGTTTGCGATCGCCGAAATTGCAAAATGATCCAGGCTGCCGGCATTGACATTGAAACTATTAGATGCCCCCTGCTCGCTACCACCGGTTTTTTTAATAGTAATGCTATTGTTGGTATAGGGCGTACCAATTTTGACAGAACCAGTCCATTGCCCATTGCTGAAGTTCCCGCTCTGATTCGGGCTGATGGAAGCACTCAGATCGGAAATATCAACGGTGGTATTGAAGCTGGTGACAGTATTATTGTAGGCATCCTGGGCCGATGCCGTGATCGAGAACCATTCGCCTGCGGTTTGGGGCGACGAAATGGGATTGATGTAAAATTTGGATAGGCTGGCCGGATTGACGTTGAATAAATTGGAAGCACCGCTTTTGCCGCTGCTACTATGATTGGCGGTAATATAATTATCAACCAGACTCTTGGTGATCGTCACATTCTGATTCAGAACGCCCGCTACAAAATTATTAGAAGTGCTATTTAACGAGCCCGACTGGTCAGTGAGCGTTACTTTATCGGTAAAATCGGTGCGCGTATTACCGTATTGGTCTAACGCAGTGACGCTAATGCTAAAGGCGGTTCCGGCGGTCTTGGGACCATTGATGGTATCAAAGGTGAAATGATCCAGCGCCGCAGGCTGGACATTGAACAGTGCCGAGAGCCCGCTCTTGTTATCATAGGTGACGGTGACTTGATTATTGGCATAGCTTTTAGTAAACACCAAATTTCCCGACCACACGCCGCTTGCGAAACTACCAGTAACCGTGGGCGTCATGGTACCGGTTTTGTCCGTTAGGGTGGCAACGCTGGCAAAACTCGTCACGGTATTATTGTACGCGTCTTTAGCCGTAATGGTGATGGGGAAATTGCTGCCCGCGGTGGCACTGGCGCCAGCAGATACCTGAAAATGGTCCAAAGCCCCGGCAACTATGGAAAAATTGGGCGTTGAACCGCTATCGATGAGCGTACCGCTATTGGCCATGGTTGAAATTTGAATATCGTAACTGCCAACCGTTTGATGATTGACCACCACGCCAACGGCGACACTCACTTCGGTCGAGCCAGGTACATCGTTGCCGGAACCATCACGCGTCAGGAGTACCGACTGCCCAATGATTGTTATGCCAGAAAATCCACCATTCATATTGCTGTTTTTCGATTGTGCCACGTCCACGTCGGTCACCACAAAACCGGCGGGGAAGACGAATTCGATTTTGCCATTATCGGGAAGGCCTGCTATGGAGCCATTCCCGGTAGCTGAAGTTGTAAACGTTATGGTATAAATTGCTTCAGCGCCGGCCTGATCGTCACTCAGGGTCACACTCACAGTTGATAAATCGCCGGCTAATGCTAACGTTCCCGCTGAAATGAGAATAATGGCTGCTACGCTGACGACCCACAGGTGTTGAATTCTCATTGCTTGCTCTTTCAAAATTTGGCTCGTGTTGTCGGTTCAAAGCTGCTGTAATTAGAGCGAAAGGTCATTGCTGTTGCGGCAGGATTCGCTGCTGCTTTTCGGTTTTGATGATCGTTTGTTCGGCTTCGTCCAGGATTTCCACCGTGATTCGATAATCATCGGCAACTCGCCGGGGATTTTTGACAATGGCAAATTTCACATCCACGGGTTCGTTGGCTGGAATTGTGCGCCCCAGACCGGATCGTTTCAGAGTTACCACCTGCTTGTCGACTTTCAACTCGAATCCGCCGTTGATGGTGGTCGATCCGGCAATAATCACTTCCGACAGGTCGAATTCGGCCGGGAAAGTGACCTGAATAATCGCCCGGGGTGGAATCGGTTTAGCCACGCTGAATCGAATTTGATAGATCGAATTGGCATCCGCCTCGGCGTGCTTGGCAATTACCTGGACCGAATCGGCCGGTGCTGCCCCCAGCGGGCCAACCATGAAGCCCATGAACGAAATCGCGGCGATCAATAGCACTCGTATCGCCAGTTCCTTCAATGATTTTGTTTCAAACAGAGACATCATTTTTACTCCCTCAGCATTAGGACTTTCAGTTTTAGAAAAAACTACTGGTTTATTTTCGACTAATGGATGATTTCGGTCAATTATCCATCATATTTTTGCTACTTATGTTGAATCAAAACAAAAAAAATCAACCCAATCAATTTTCGATGGTTATTATCATGCAAAAATTGTACCGATATATTAAAATTGCTTCTTTTTTTTAAATTGAATTGAAGGCAGATCGGATCCATGAGAAGCAAAGTTCCCTTGCCGTCAACGTCTTTCGCCCATTCTGCTGCTACGTTGCGCACAGGAATTGATGCCAGAAAGATATCTCAATGAATGAGGAAATTTATGTATCGAGGAGAAATCAGCCTGCGGGCGATCCCAAATTCCTATGATCGCCCGAACAATTCCTCTTAGCCAGTTCCGCTGGTATTCATCAAACAATTGGCTGGGTAGAGTATTGCGATATTGTTCATTTTAAAATCGCCCGTAATAGAATCAAAAATCCTTTGCCATCATTTTCGGCCAGCTTCAGGTTCTTTTCTGCCTTTTTGTAATCGGGATTGATGCGAATGGCCTCACGAAACTCTTCCAGCGCATTCAAAAAGAGATTCCGGCATTGGATCAAATAGGCGATCCCCAAATTGTTTCGCAGGTCAGCATAATTGGGATGGGCCGCCACCGCCTGCTTTAGCGTTTGCGCATATTCCCGGATAAATTCATCATCCTTGCCCTTTCCGCCGAACATGAATTTGAGATAAAATTCCGATTCATAATCCAGATCGCGTGGGGACGGGCGATCAGCATCGGCCATTTCCAGCGCCTGCATCGCCTCCGTGAGGTGATCCTCGTTCAAATTGGCAATCGCCTGTTCGAGATAATCCGTTTTATAATAATCACGCTGGTCGACAATACTGGACAGAAATTCTTTGACCCGATCCAGGCGTTCAGCAGCGGTATTTTCATCGAGCGTTTCCAATCCGGTAACAACACTCTGCAGCAGCACAAGGGACAAATTGAAAACTGCCTCTACATATTTTGGATTTTTTTCCAACGCAAATTTGATGGCAGTGGCAGCTTCGGCCAGTTGGTGATTGCGGAAATAAGCGTAGCCGAGGTAATTATGAAGGTCGGCGTAATCTGGATTTTGTTGAAGAGCACGAGCAAAGATAGCAATGGCGTCGGCATATTTTTTCTGTTGCAAGTACGCCTGCCCCCAATTGAGATAGGCCTCGGTCAAGGTCGGCTCGATCTCGATGGCGCGCTCAAATTCGGCTACGGCCTCATCGAACAAATTTCGCTTTAAAAAAGCCAGCCCCAGCTTGTTGTTGGACTGAGCATGACGAACCGTACGAACCTTTTCCGAAATAAAATACAGCAGTTCCAAATCGCTAATCATCGCCTGGTGCAAGTGCTCGGCTTGCGCTTTTAGTTCCCGGGCCGAACGGCTGCTGCCGATGGCAATATCTCTGGTGAGAATGACTTTGCCATCATCAAAAATATTGGAAATGATTTTTTCGTTTGATTCCAAAAATTGAGTTTGCACGTGGAATTTTTTTCCCCCGGCCACCACCTCGCTGTTGAGTCCAATCGTCTCCATCATCACCCCTCAATCACATTCCTAAGTTTTTGATCCTGATCTGGTTTTGAATTTTTCAATTAATCGGGCTTGCACCGGTGCCGGCACAAAGTGGCTGACATCGCCATGAAAACTGGCCACTTCCTTGACGATAGTGGAATTGAGATAGGTATATTTTTCGTGCGGCATCAAAAAAACAGTGATCACCTTGTGCGAAAGCTTTCGGTTGATCAATGCCATCTGAAACTCAAATTCAAAATCGGAAGTGGCGCGCAAGCCTCGAATAATGGCGACGGCTTTTTTGCGCTGCGCATAGTCGACCAATAAATCACCAAAGCGATCAACGGTTACGTTTTTCATCTTCTTGATCGAGCTTTGTATCATCTCTATACGCTCATTGATGCTAAATAGCGGAGATTTGGCTGGATTTGTTGTGACCGCAACGATTACGTGATCAAATAGATGCCGTGCCCGCTTGATAATATCAAGATGCCCATTGGTCAATGGGTCGAACGTTCCCGGATAAATCGCAATGCGCAAAACCGCTTCCTTTCTATTTAAACACACTGATAGCCGTGTCGCCCAAAATTCTGGTCGTTTCCAAAGTGAACGATCCTGGCGGAGCTTCAATTTTTTGCCGGGAGTGATGCTCCAGAATAAAAAATCCCCCTGGCACCAAAATATCGCCACCGCTAATTGACTCGATGAGCATCAGGTAATCAGCAAATCCATACGGCGGATCAGCGAAAATCAGATCAAATTGCTGCCTGGATCGGGCGGCCAGCTTCAAATAACGAAATACCTCCTGCCGGACGATCTGGCATTGGGAGATAACACCAAGGCTCGCGGCATTTCTGGTAATCAGCCGGATGGCGTCGGCTGAATTATCCACCAATACCGCCCGTTTCGCCCCCCGGCTCAAGGCCTCGAGGCCCAAATTGCCGCTGCCACTGAACAGATCCAGCACCGACGCATTGGCAATCCATGGGCTAAGATAATCAAACAGCGCCTGTTTCACTCGATCCGATGTGGGTCGGATTTGCGGATGGCGTGGGCTAACCAGCCGTCGGCCTTTGCTGGAGCCGGCAATGATTCGCATCAAACTGCCTATCTGAATCCTGAAACGTCAAATCAAACGGTAGAGATTTATATTCAGCACCAAGGTGATATTTTGATCGGTTAAATCGACATTACTGCCAATCAGCACGATTTTCGAGAACGTCACATTCAGATTTTGATTGAGCACCTGCTGGAAAAAAGCCAATACGCTACTCTTGGGTCCCTGGCCGCGAAACTGGATGGGCGCAATCAGAAACTGACCTTCGGTTTTTTCCATCCCGGCGGAATACTGTTTGACCGTCAAACCAGCCTGCTGGCAGATCTGCGCCAGTCGGGTCTGGAGCTCGGCCGAACTGAGATAGGCCGGCGGTTGCGCAACGCCCATACTGCTGGCATCCTGAGCCAATTTCACATCGCCACTCATCAGAGCTTGCCGCAATTGTTTCCGTTGCACAGTTCGCACATCTTTGGACAGGAGCCGCACTTCAGCCGGCGCCAGGGCACGTTGCAATTGACTGTTCAAGCTATTGATATCAGGATCACCGGTGGCTAAAACTTCCAGCAAAAAAGTACCATCGCTATAGGAAACCATGGTGCAATTGACATTAGCCGGAATGGTGTTGACAATTTGAGTAATGGTATTGATGCCGCGCTGGGTATTAACAATTCTATCTTTCAACACCGGCGAAAGACCCGCTGCGCCCATCATGCTTCGATCGGCGCCCGACACGAAGCTGCTGGTATCCGTGGCAATTCTGCTTTCTGTAACCGAAGCAGGACCTTTCTTGCCCTGTCCTGACTTCATGAAGAAATAACCAACCAATGCCAATAGAGCCACGCTGGCAACCACCAACAGATAAACCGTTTTTTTGTTGCTACTGCGCTGGCGGGGCATGCCTGGAAATTCCATTTCATCGAGCCCACCGCGGCCGTCTAACGTCGATGGCGTCGGCTCATTATATTCCGACTCGAATGAATTTTTAAAATCTTGTTTCCCCTTGTCCCCATCATCTTGAGTCTGGTCATCTCCAATCAGATTAATATCAACCATGACCCTCTCCTCTGGTTAGTGAACAATAAAACTAAAGTGAGCTAAAACCTTGTCGCCGAAGCGTTGCTCCCCTCACTGAATACTTAAAATGCGCCCCTTCCTCCAGCTCCTCTCCCGCATCTTCAACCTGATCATGACCTTCCAGTCGCAGACTTTTCTTCTCACCGTTGCCAATCCCTGTTCAAGGTGTTTGCCGGTGACTATTTTTTGCGAAGCGCCGAACCAACGCAGACCGTAAACGTTTCTGGTCGGGACCAGATATTCTCGTCCACACTCACATTGGGAGCAAACAACAGTCGCCGAAAGGGATTGGCGCGATCGATCCGAATGCTATAGTTGTTCTGCAAATTTTCAAGAATGTCATCCTTGACCAGATCCCCATACAGGAAGATGCGGTTGATATCTTCCACCTTTTCACCCAATTTATTGTCCAGGATGATGCGACGGAGTTCTTTCGATATGAATTTGACTATTTCATCCTGGTCCAATGAATCCAGCGAGTCCGTTTCCACTTTCAACTTGGCCAGCGGGATCTCTTGCGACAGACAATATTCTTTGTCTTCGATGATGGTAAATAACAGGCCGGCTGGCTGGACTTCAACCAGAGCGACAATATCGCCAATGCGCAAATCATAGTTCATTTCGATTGCCCGCGTGGCTGAAAAAACATCCAGATCGATCACTCGCACCCGAATCCTGGTGGCGGAAAACATCTTCCGCAAGTTCTTGACCAGTTGTTCACGAATGGCCACCACAACCATCTCATGGCTGTTGCGACGGGCGGTGGGCTTTAGCCGATAAAAGTCGACAATATATTCATCATTCGGCGAATAAGAAAACTCCTTCACTTCCCAGTCAACCTGGTCAATTAATTCCGCTTCCGAAAGGCTCTCATCATACGGCAGCTTTTTGATAATGGTGAACTGGCTATCCAGGGTGAAAATCACATTATGCACACTTAAATTGTGACTGCGAATAATTTGCTGCAACTGATTGCCAATAGAGATTAATTTGTCTTCATCACAAATGGTTGCTACATTCAACGGGGTATCCATCTGCGTCTGGACGATTTTGTTAATCCGAAATTGCTGCGTCGCTGAGCTTTCGACCTCGATGATCTTGACGTTATCCTCTTTGATGTAGATTCCCAATTGCGCGTTGACCGGGCTTTCGCTCATTATTCATTCCCTAATTGAAATCGACCTCACTTTATCTGAACGGAGCAGTTCATTCATGATTTCCAGGCGGTAATTCCAAACCGTGGCATCAACTAACGGCAGACGATTTGGTTTTCGGCTTCAGCATCAATCCTTGTAGCAAATTAAAAACCATAACGGGTGCTGCCCCTCAAAAATTAGCACCGCATTTCCCGACTTCGGTGCACCAACGGTACAGCAGAAGCGGAATAATTTGGTAACTAACTATCATGGCGACGATGGTCAAACCATGATGACTCATAAAGTTGCTGGTATTGGCCCCCATTTGGCTACTGTTTAGCCCAGCTTCGATCTCCAGTTTCGATTTTTCCATGATTGGCAATTCTCAAATGCCCAAAATAGTAGCGCACAAAATCATTCTTGGACTGTTCAATATCCAATGCCGAATCGATGGGGCATTCGATGTGTACATATTTAAACGCCGAGGTATCGATCACCGTAATTTTATATTCCCGATTGACGGTAGGACAGGTGCGAAATTCATCCAGCGTAGCAAATACGGCGGAATCAATTCGCTGAGCCCAGGCTCGATTCAGGACATACAACGTGTCCAGTTGATCGCCGATAGAAACCTCCGGCATCATTCGAGCAAAAACGAGTTTCAAGGAATCGTCGTTCTTAATTGGCTCCAGAATATCATTCGCCTTCATCGTCCTGACAAGCATTCTTAGATTCGCCACATCACTACTGTCAGCTACCAATTTTGCTTTGATCATGCTTCCCATTGCTGTGTTTTCCAGACGCCCCAAAATGGCGGTGGCCAGATTCGAATCATAATTGGCGGTTTCGAGAACAGCAAACATCAGCGTGTCGGCCAACAAATTCTTGATGATCTGGTCAGCCTTGGGATCCATTTGAGTGATTTCTTTGGTCAGTTGGATCGCCAGCGCAGTATCGGCTTGAATATACTCCCGCACCAAATTAACACTGTCACTCTTTTTGATAAAATTAACCAGTTCATCCAGACTGCCAGTGTAATTGTTATGATATTTTTGAAAAATCAATTCAGCCTTGAAGATTTGATCCATGTGTTTGCGACAGTTTTCGGTATTGGCATTTTCCTGCTCCCAGATCTTTTTCGGATACAATATAGTTGCGATCAGGGCAATTACCAGTACCACGATCAGAATTTCCAGAACAATTGAACCTTTTGATTTTACTGCTGCCATTTTCCCTCCTTGATCCAAATGATTAATGATAGGTTAATAAACGTCACCTTTCCAAAATTGAATTAGTCTTCGATCCGAACGAACGGCTTCATTGCGGCAAATTTTTTCTGGCCAATTCCCTTCACCTGCATCAGCTCATCGATGGTTTTGAACGGCCCATGCGTCTGCCGATACTCCAGAATTCGCTGGGCAATGACCGCCCCAACTTGCGGCAATTGCATCAGTTCCTCCGCCGAGGCGCTATTCACGTTCACCACGGTCGCCCCGCGGCTTTGCTGCCGTGTTATTGGTCGCTCGGGTAATCGCTGTTGCGCGGCCGGATCCGGTTGCAGTGCCGTCAACACTGTGGCGGAATCGCATTGGAGCAACGAGTCGATGACTCGGGCGCCCTGCTGCAGTTGCGCTTCGACGGCCACCAACTGGTCGCGATAAACCAGATCCAGCTTAGCCGCTTGCCGTGCTCGATACCATTTGACAATGCCCCCGACGATGATTCCGGCCAGCAGGAAGAGGATAAATATTCTTTCTTGCTTGGTGAAAAGATCCGTCATTCAAATAAGGCATCTTTTACTTTTTTGAAAAAGCTTCTATCCGCCTGCGGCGGCCGAACCGCCTCGCTTTGCGCTAATTCACGGAACAGCTTTTTTTCCTTTTCGGTTAACCGGGTGGGTGTCCATACCAGCACCCGCACCAGTTGATCCCCTTTGCCCGAATGATTCAGATGCGGGATGCCTTTGCCGCGCATCCGTAAAATTTTGCCGGATTGAGTCCCGGGCACGATCGTTAAACTGGCGCGGCCGTTCAGCGTGGGTACTTCAACCTCATCACCCAGCGCCACCTGACTGAAGCTGAGGTACAGATCGTACAAAATATCGTCGCCATGTCGCTCGAAATAGGGATGCTCTTTCTCCTCGATGACCACAATCGCATCCCCGGCAGGTCCCCCGCGCGGTCCGGCATGGCCTTCCCCGCGCAAGGTCAAATAATTGCCTGTAGCCACCCCCGCCGGAATATTCACGGTCAACGTCGCATCGGCTTTCAATCGTCCCTCGCCGGAACAGGCATGGCAAGCATCTTTGATGATTTTGCCTTCACCATGACATTGGGAGCAGGTGGTGACATTGATAAATTGTCCGAAAATCGTGCGCGATGCCTGCCGAATTTCACCGGTGCCCTGACACAGCGAACAGGTCACTGGCGTACTTCCCTTTTTCAACCCATTGCCGCCGCAAACCTCGCAGGTAACATAGCGTTTGAGTTTGATTTTTTTCGTGACGCCAGTGGCAATTTCTTCATAGGTCAATTCCAATCGCAATTGCAAATCAGAGCCACGGGTTCGCGCGCGGCGACCACGAGACCGGGTGCCGCCACCAAAAAAATCATCAAAGCCAAAACCCTCGGACATGAACGTCCGCAGGGCATCGCTGAGGTCAAACCCAAAACTGCTGAAAGTATCAAAGCCACCTTTTAGCCCCGCCTGACCAAATTGATCGTATTGCCGCCGCTTTTCGGGGTCTTTCAGTACTTCATACGCCTCGGATACTTCTTTAAATTTCTCTTCCGCCTGTTTGTCCCCCGGATTCTTATCAGGATGATACTGCATCGCCAACTTGCGATAGGCTTTTTTTATCTCATTGGCATCGGCATTCCGCGGGATTCCCAGGACTTCATAATAATCTTTCGCCATTGCTCCCCATCTCAACTTGCGTTCAATTTCTCACATCACGATCAGGGCAGTGAATTGGTCATCCTATTTATTAACAACCACCTGGGAATATCTCAGCAATTTATCTTTGAAGCGATAACCTTTCACGGCCTCCTCCACCACCAGATTGGATGGTTTGGCGTTATCTTCCACCTGCATGATAGCAGAATGCAACTGTGGGTCAAATGGCTGGCCCACGGCCTCAATCGGCTCTACGCCTTGCTTTTTCAACACGGCCATTAACTTTTGATAGATAAATTGAATGCCCTGTTTCAATGCCTGATAGCTTTTTTTCTTGGGTTGCGAATTCAGCGACCGCTCAAAATCATCGATAATCGGCAGCAATTCGAGACAAAATTCTTCATTGGCGCGGCTGATAATATCGCTCAGCTCACGCTCCCTTCGCTTCTTATAATTTTCAAATTCAGCCGCTGTTCGCAAATATTTATCTTTGAGATCGTTCACCTCGTTCGTAAGCTGTTCGATCTGTTTCTGATATGCTTCCAATTGCTGGGTCGCCTTTTTTCGAGCTGACGACCGGCTGCTACTTTTGTGGGTCTCGCTGTTTATTGGTTGCTCTAAATTCGCCTCACGTTTTGCCATTTCCATCACCGCTTAACATCCCTGAACCTTGGTCCAACACTCATTCTATAAAAAGCCTGGTAATCTCATCGGTAATATAATCGACCAGGCTGGTTACTTTTTCGTATTTCATTCTTGTCGGCCCAATGATCCCCAGCGTACCGGTCAGATCACCGATCCGATAGCTTGCAGTGATCACACTGCAATTATTTACCAGCTCTTCTTTATTTTCTTTCCCAATGGTGATCGAAATTTTTTCATCCGCTTTGGTCGAACTATCGATCAACCGGATCAAAATCTTCTGATTATCAATCAACTCCAGGATTTTGCTGATGCGCTCCTGGTTGGAAAATTCAGGATACGAGAGAATATTCTGCGTCCCTTTGAAGTAAACCGGTTCGTTCTCCGGCGAAAAAAGTCGATCCACCGAACCGGATAATTGGCTAATGAGCTGGTCGTCACCATAAGCGATATCGGCCATCCGCTGTTCAAATTGCTCTCGAATTTGCTTGAGCGTCAGGCCAGCTAAGCGTTCGTTCAAAATTCGTGCCGTGGTTTCCAGCCGCTGCGGCGGAATGCTGGTTTTCATCTCCATGGTTACGGTTCTCACCAATCCCGAACTGAGCGAGATGACCACCAACAGTTTGCTTTCGCTCAAGCTTACCAGCTCGATTTTTTTGAACCTGCCCTGATAGAATCTTGGCGACAGGGCGATCCCCAGATAGTTGGAGACTTTCGAGAGGATTTCGCACGCTTTTTCCAGTATTTCCTGAACATCTTTGTCCGGCACCGCCCGCAGATCATGGTCGATTTGCTGCTTTTCATATTCGGACAGGGCCTCAACCTCCATCAGTTCATTTACATAGCAGCGATACCCCAAATCGGTCGGGATCCGCCCCGCCGAGGTGTGAGGCTGCGTAACCAACCCCTTCTCCTCCAGGTCCATCATCACGTTGCGAATAGTGGCGGCACTCAATCGTTTATGATATAACTTGGACAGATAACGCGATCCAATGGGAACTCCAAAATCAATAAAACTGATGACCAGCGATTTTAATAAACCGCTCTCGCGGCCGGTTAAAATAGGCTGCTCCATCATTCTATCACCTTCTCAATGAAACACTGACGATATTGTTGACAAATTAAACTAAATATTATTTACAAACAACGTTAAGATAACAATTTTTACTCCATTTGTCAAGTAAAATTTCGTTAGGATTTGCTGCCCCAAGCCCACCATCAATTGCCAATCCGCCATGAGCCTCGGGCCAGATTAGTACTTTAAAAATTTTCGCAATGCCAGCAGACTCCCTACCAGCCCCAGAAAAATCCCGGCCAGGATCAACCCCGGATAAAGCATCGCGTCCACTGTGATAAAACCAGCGATCTCCTCCTTCAATCCAGTCGCCAGTGAATAGAATAACAACGCCGCCAACGAACTGCCCACCAATCCCTGAATCATGCCCTCCACCACAAAGGGACGACGAATAAAGCGCCGCGTAGCGCCCACCAGCTTCATGATTTCGATGACCGATCGCCGCGAGAGAATGATAAGTTTGATCGTGTTATAGACCAGGAAAATCGCGCCGATAGCCAGCAGCACGCCAATTCCCAGAATGGCAATCAACAGTAACCTGGAATAGTGTTCCAGGCGGACCAGCAAATCATGTCGATAAATGACCTCGTCCACACCTGGCAATTGGCGCAATGACGCAGCCACGGCCGTGGCACGGACCGAGGACTGGAACGCCGGCAGCAGCTTAATTTGAAATGAAGCTGGCAGCGGGTTGTCGTCGAGAATTACGAAGATATCCTGGCCGACTTCTTGCTTAAAAATCTCTGCGGCTCGCTCTTTGGAAATGTAACGCACGCTATCCACTCCCTCCAGGCGAGCAATTTGCTGCTGCAGGGCGGCGAGCTGTTCGTCTACCAGGGAATTATCAACAAAGACCTCCAATTCCAACCGGCCTTTAAGCTGATTGACAAAACGCTGCGCATTGAGCACCAGGATGGTGAACACTCCCATCAGGCACAGCGTCAGGAAAATGGTAAAGATCGACACGAAGGCCGAAAATTTCGCCCGGCGCAATCCTTTGACACCCTCTAATATCGAATATAAATAGCCGCGACTCACTGAGAGGTAACTCCTTTTTCAATTTTGATAATGCGACGCCGCGGCCCGCGCACCAATCGATAATCGTGCGTGGCCATCAGGATGGCGGTTCCCCGGCCATTGATTTTCTCCAATAAGCTCATGATCTCCTCCGACGCCGCCGGGTCCAAATTGCCCGTCGGCTCATCAGCCAGGAGCACCATCGGCTCGTTTACCAGCGCTCGGGCAATGGCCACCCGCTGCTGTTCACCGCCGGAAAGTTGATAGGGCATTTTGTCGCGCTTGTGGCTCAAACCCACATCGGCCAGCACCCGCAGCACTTTCCGCTTGATCTCCTGGCGATGGGCGTTGGTAACACGCAGTGAGAAGGCGACATTGTCAAATACATTCCGGTCCGGGAGCAATTTAAAATCCTGGAAAATTATCCCTAACTTGCGGCGCAAATAGGGGATGCGACGCTTTTTCATGGTTAAGGAACTAAAGCCATTCACGATGACATGCCCCGATTGCGGCAGAATATCCATATAGATCAGCTTTAGCACACTGCTTTTGCCCGCGCCGCTGGGACCGACCAGGTACACAAATTCCCCCGGTTCAACCGTTAGATTGACCAATTCCAAACCTTCGCCGCCAGGGTATTTGGCAATGACATTTGATATTTGAATCAGGCTCATCTTTTCTTTAACACAAAATGAATGCGCAACGAACGAGCATTGGCGCGATGCAAAGTGAACTCATGGTACGCGCCCATCACCTCTAATCGACTATTATCGATGAGTGCGAGCACCTCGTCCAGCCGCAAAATGAGCTGCTGATGGTGCTCCATGTATGTCGTCCCGCGCTCGGCATCGAAATTCAAAGTAAAAGTGTTCCGATGGATTCTGGTCTCCGGATCGTAGCTACTCTCGCGAATATAGGAGTAGTTGCGGCCGCGTTCTTGCTCGATGTAATGGTGAAAATATTTTTGCGAATTCCGTTCGGTACAAATGTCAAAAATAAAAATGCCATTTTCATTCAAACTCGCCTGAATCGCCGCCAGGCTCTTTTGCCAGAGCGCCAACTCCATTAAATAATTGATACTGTCATACAGGCAAATGATCACATCCGGCGATTGCCGCAAGGGCAGCGCCGTCATATCTGCCTGCCAGAGGGAAAATCGACTGCCGCCTTTCAAACGCGCCACCCGCAGCATGTCCAGCGATAGATCGCAACCGAACAGCTTATATTTCCTTGAATCTAACTGTAACAACAAATTTCCAGTTCCACAGGCAATATCCAGGATCGTTTTGGCCCGCGGCTGCCATCTGGCGATCAGCCGCTCCACATAATTGGCCCAGGCGCGATAATCGACAAATCGCATCACATCATCATAGATCATTGCCAGTCTGGAATACGGGGGCACAATCTCTATTTTTTTGAGTGACTGCAAACTCACCCGTTCAGATCTCCCTCAGCCATTACCCCGGTCGCTGTCGCCGACAGTACCGGGCAGATCGTTCCTAGAATCGTCCGCTGCCTGGCACCGGTCACCGACGGCACATTGGCCGCGCAACCCGCGATCGCTTCATTGGCCAGCACTGCAAAACAGATCGCCTCTTTGGCATCGACCGGAATGTGAAATTCATCGCTCAGGCAAATTTGGCTGGGCGCTAAGTGCCGGGCCAGTGCCGCCATCAGCGCCTGATTGTGGCTGCCACCTCCGCTGACAATCCACTGGTCCACCTGATCCAGCGCCAGCCGGGAAAATCGCAGCGAGTCGGCAATGCTTCGTGCGGTAAGCTCAGTCGCCGTAGCGATCAGATCCGCAGCGGACAATTTTTGTTGTTCTTTCGCCTGGATCATGGCCGCCACAAACGCCGCCCCAAAACTCTCCCGGCCAGTGGACTTTGGCACGGGCTGCTGAAAATAGGGATGTGCCAATAGTTGCTGCAACAGCGCCACGGATATTCGGCCGGTCATGGCCACTGCACCGTCGGCATCGTATTGGCGTTGGTACAATCGCTCCATCAAGCCATCAATGACCATATTGCCAGGACCGGTATCAAAAGCCAGTACATCATCCAGCTCGCATTTTTGGGGAAGAATGGTGACATTGGCGATACCGCCGATATTTAAAACCACCCGATTCCATTTGCTGGAACGAAACAGGAGATAATCAAAATAGGGCACCAGCGGCGCTCCCTGTCCCTGTTGCGCCATATCAGCGCTGCGAAAATTGCCAACGGTCACAATGCCGCAGCGGTTAGCGATCACCGCGGGCTCTCCGATCTGCAGCGTGGAGCGCGAAGGCTTGCCCAAATATTCGGCGGCGCTGGGAAGATGGTGAATGGTCTGGCCATGCGAGCCAATCAAATCAACGTCCCCGGGCGATATGCTGGTGGTTCGGCAGAGCTCAAAAACCGCATCGGCAAAATACTCCGCCACCACAAAGTTCAACCGACAAATCTCGTCGACGGAGCCAGCCCCCGGCTGCGACAATTGCAGCAAACGGTTCCGCAACGCTTCCGGATACGGGAACGTTAGAAAACCCATAACGGCAACGCTGGTGCTCAGCCCACTGCCATGAATATGAACCAACGCCGCATCGATGCCGTCCATGGAAGTGCCCGAAATCAAGCCGATCACCAGTTTTTCTCGTTTCTGAATCAACCTGGCCAATAGCGACATAGCCTTTTATCCATCCTGACTGGGCCGCGGTTTTGGAGAATTTTCAGCAGCCAACACGTTGCTGACCCGATCGCGATCAATCACCGGTCGGTGGTTTCGCCTCACGAGCGACCAGCCACTAAACCAATGGAGTATTCGAGATTTTTCAAAATTCGCTCATCAATTGTAACACCAATTTTTTGCAACGCCAACAAGGCCGCGCCAAATTTCGGTCCCAGCCGGGGATCGCCGATCTGGACATTCCACGAAAGATCATACAACTCTTTGGCTATTTCCCCGACCAGCAGGTCTTTTTGCTTGAACACACTGCCAATCAAAGCGATGTGGATCTCGTCACTGCCGAAGTTCAACCGCTGAGCCACGGCTTTTGCCAGCTTACCCAATTCGCGTCCCGCCAGATGAATGATTTCGTCGGCCACGCTATCGCCCTCGCGCGCCAATTCAAACACGATTGGCGTTAGATCGGCAATGGCGACGCGATCGATTTTATTTTGATAGATGAGTGGGATGATTTGATCGATGGACTGGAGCTGAAAATGCTGCTCCAGTCGGGGCCGTAATTTGGTTTTTTCCCCGCGGCCGTCGAAATCTTTGAGTGCGGCAATCAATCCCTCCCGGCCGATAAAATAGCCGCCACCCTCATCGCCCAATAGATAGCCCCAACCACCCGATCGCAGCACCTTGCCTTCGCGATTCTTGCCAAAGCAGATAGAGCCAGTTCCAGAAATAATGATAATACCCGGCCCGGTTCCAAAGGCCCCTGCCAACGCCACCATGGCATCGCTGTTGACAGTCACTTTGCCGGCATAGTCGGTATCATTGAACAGGTCGGCGATTTCCCGTTGATCTTTTTCGCGGCCGGCGCCAGCCAGACCCAAAAAGACGTGACCAATTCGGCTGGCAGTGACATTGGTGCTATGGCAAAGCATGGCCAGACAACCGAGGATTTCTTGCTTCAATTTAGCACCGCCAACTGCCTGATAGTTCGAGCTGCCTCCGGTGGCCATGCCGATCAGATTTCCGCTAATATCCATCAACACCGCATCGGTTTTTGTACCGCCGC
Source organism: uncultured Cytophagia bacterium (assembly GCA_964647995.1). Taxonomy (GTDB): domain Bacteria; phylum Zhuqueibacterota; class Zhuqueibacteria; order Thermofontimicrobiales; family Thermofontimicrobiaceae; genus Thermofontimicrobium_A. Next base: position 65,849 of record CAZYNP010000010.1, on the reverse strand, counting down.
CATCAACCCCAACAACGTATTGGTTCATGATCACACCCTTCGTTAATATTCATATTTAACCTGAACCCAGCGATCATTTATACGTGGCAATAGTTCCACTGCCACTTTCCTGGTGCCAGACCAGGCGAAGCATTTGAGAATCGAATTCCATTTTCATCGCCGCATCCGTCCGATATTTGCAGTCAAAACAACGGCGATACCCATGGCTTACAGTCATACCGGTGTAACCTCTGAAAATCCTCCCCATCGCTGGAACAACAATGTCAACCAGGTAGCCAGCAAAATCTTGATCAGCTCGAGAGGCAGAAACACCAGAACGGCGGTTTGCCACGCTATTTCCCAATTCAAGCCAGCAGCCGTCAGTTGTTCCAATCGCAGGTACCAGCCATATCTGAGCGTGAAATATAAATAACCCAAACCAAGCACGAACAGTGCCAGAACGCCCATCAGGTCCGAAAGGAAAATTAGCGCAAAACAGCGGTGAGACGACATCTGTTTCATTTTCCCGGGAGGACATAACTGGTGCACCAGCAGGCCAATGAGAAACGCGCCAACGGGATATCCCAAAAGATATCCAAACGAGGGCTGAAAGATGTAAGCCGGCCCACCACCATAGGCAAAAATCGGCGCGCCCAACAACCCCACCGCCAGATATAACAGTTGACTCAGCGCGCCCAATTTGTGGCCCAGCAGATTGCCACTCATCATCACAACCAGTGTCTGCAATGTAATCGGAATGTGCGGCAGCGGAATTTTGATGAATGCGCCCACCGCCGTGAGTGCGGCAAACAAGCTGACAAGAATGATTTTTCGAGTACGTATGGTCGCCGACATAATGCCTGTTGGCTTATTATTTTAATTTTGCCAATATACGAAACTTCGAGATGAAAGTCAAATTCATTTTTTGTCGGGCAATAGTTTATTTCGACTCGTAGCGGAAGGATGTTTTGACCTCGGATTTCGCAATTGAAGCGCTGGAGGAATCGACCGGGCCGTTATCAATCTTTCGGCAGCTCGTGGCCAGTAAGCAAAGCCGCCAGCAACCAACCCGCGCGCTATGGGGTGATTCCCAGATGCGAGCGAAACATCGGATGAACATCGAAATAATTGATCGTGGCAATATTCAGGGTTGGCTCTTGATGACTGCCGACAAAATAACGATCGCCCGGTTCCGGTTCGACACTGCTCTTGGCAAATGCCCGAAGGAAACCCACCTTCCAGAGAACTTCGATGAGCCGATCGGGCCGACACTTCTCATTCAACCAGGTCGCGGCTTCGGGACACGGTTTAACGCTTTCGACCACTTCCAGCCACAAATTATCCAGGTCGCGCCGCGTCCAGCGATAGGGGCTCAGGCGGAACAATTCGAATACGTCTTTAAATCCGGGATATTGGAACCGATACTCCGCCGCGATGTCCTCCAAACGATTCTTGGAATAGCCCTTTTCGACCTGCAGAATCGTGGCATTGCCGATGCGCTCTTCCAGGTTGTGCACCTTGAAGCATTCATTCACAAAAAAAATGAGCTCGCGGGGGCGATAAAGCGTTCGGTCGATGATGTATTGATAGGAAGGAATGGCACTGTTAGTAACGGTCGGCTGGAAGATAATTTCCCAGAGTTTATCAGGATCCGAGATCCTCAGCTCCTGGTTGAAAATCAACTCCAGCGCATGTTTGATCCGCTGAGTGATCATGCCCTTCAGTTCCTCGGGTGTCCAACGAACATACTCAATAATGTCACGGATTTTCTGAGCATCTTCATACAGCTCCGGAATATTCTGATAAATTTCCTCGCGGATCGTTATCAACACCCGAATACCCGGAAATTGTTGATTGATCTGAATCGCAGCCCGAAACAAACCCGCGATAAATTGCCGGGCATCGTTGGATGCATCCCAGCCCTGATCCAATTCATCGAACAGGATTAGCACTTTGGTGTGCTGCGTTAGGTGCTGGATAGCTGGTATCACAGTCAGCAGTGGCTCCAATTTATAGAATTTCTCCAGACTATCCGCACGGTCGACGAACTGAATGCCTTCAAAAGTCACCTTCTTGATGTCGGCAAACTTCCGCATGAACCGTACCAGCAGGTCCAGCGGAGTGACGGGATGATGTTCGAGGTGATCTCGTAAAAATGCATGAATTAGATTGAGGTCATCTTTGTGCGTGTTTAGCTTTTTGAATCGTGAGTGCAGCAACCGCATGGCGGTAATAAGGATGACATATTTCCAGGACGCGGTGTAGGCACCTAACCTGGCCCATTCCGTCTTGCTATCGAACAGACTGGAATTTTTAAGCAGGTCATACATGTAATCGCTGGGCATGATCTCTTCGACCAGCGCCCCTTGTTGCCGTTCCTTTTTGGCCAGCATTCGGAAAATGGCCGATTTGCCGCTGCCACGATTGCCAATCAAAACTCTCGTGTGTCCCAGCGCCACCCGGCGAAACATGCGCGATTCGAAAAAGTAATCTTCTAAAAAATTATCATGCTCAGCGGCCAGCGCCCCCAAAGTGAGATCTCGAAGCTTTTCGTGTTTAACATACATGACGACCTCGATTCAAGTTATGATTATCGTACTGCAATTCAAGACAACGGAAATAAGGCATGTTCCCCGCCAACCATCCTGAAATATCCCAGTTACTGGAGCCGCCTGGTCAAATCGCCAATTGCCCCGGCCACTTCCGCTTCGCCCGCGGTGTTTCTGATTCCTTGAATCGTTCCCCGTCTTTTCTCGCCAGAGCCAACAACATGAAATTCAACCAGCATTGGGCCGTTGCGACAACAGCTATCCATCGACACCTGTCGACCGCTGCGACCACAATGGAATACAACAATGGTTCACACAGTAGGAAATTTAAAATTAGCGCCCTGAGACCATCCGCTTCCCGGCTCGGTCCGACCTGGGGGCAATCGCTCCGGCAAGCGATATCTCTCGTCAAATTTTCCCGGAAGATCATTTAAACAAGCAGGCGACCTCCGCGAATTGGCCATAAATTAATCCGAATAAATATAGACATCGGCCTCGCCAAAGTCAAGCACTTTGATCAAGCGGACAAAATTGCTCTTTGAACTTTGCCTCAAATATTCAGTTAAATGGTTTTAAAATCTATCCCATCGAAATTAGCTTTTGCCACAACATGAACGCTCGGAATTTAATCTGGCTGGTCATCTGTCTACTCTCAGCGGGTAACCGCGTGACACTCGGTCAATCTGTTTCCTCCGACACGCTGACCCTGCAGTTTGATCGTGTGGCCCAGCCGCCAGCCTGTTATTATCCTCATAAAATAGTGTATACCCCCCGAATCGGTTTGGCGCTTAGCGGTGGCGGTGCCCGCGGCTTTGCCCAGATCGGCGTTTTGCAGGCGTTGGAAGAAAATAATATTCCGATCGATGCCATCGTGGGAACCAGCATGGGCAGCATTGTGGGCGGACTATATGCCGTGGGTTACTCTGCCACCCAACTCGAGGAGATTGCCAAAAGCATTCAATGGAATGAGATCATGAGCGATCGCCCCCCTCGGACCAGTCTGTTTATGGGTCAAAAAGAGGAAGGTGGGCGCGCCATGATCCAGATGCGGTTCAAGGATTTCAAACTTGCGCTGCCGCAGGCAATTACGCCGGGCCAGAAACTGACCGCGATCCTGACCAGTCTCACCCTGCGCGCGGATCAGCCCATTAGCTATGAATTCGATCAATTCCGAATTCCCTTTCGTGCCGTCGCCTGTGATCTCATTTCCGGTCAAAAAGTGGTCATCAGCCACGGCAATCTGGCCGAAGCCATGAAAGCGTCGTCAGCCGTCCCCCTGCTGCTGTCCCCGGTGATTCGCGATTCGATGTGGTTGGTAGATGGCGGGCTGATCAATAACATTCCGGTGGATGAAGTGAAAGAACTGGATGTCGATCTGGTGATCGCTGTGGACACCGTGTCCAAATTGCGGCCACGAGATGGCCTGGCCGCCCCCTGGGAAATTGCCGATCAGGTCACCAGCATCATGCAGCGAGAAAAGAATGCAGCTCAGCGCCAGAAGGCCGATGTCTTGATTCAGGTTCCCCTGGATGATTATAAATCGGATAGCTTTGATAATATTGGCGAAATGATTCAGCTTGGCAAACGTGCGGCTCAAGATCATGTCGAAACGATCAAGCATTTTCTGCGGTCTCAGACCGCTGATCCCCAGCCAGCGCCCCTCCGGCAAGTGGCAGCAATCTCGGTTCAATGCCCGGACAGCCTCCTACAGCAGCTCGCCGAGCAAATCATCCAGCTACGAATTCGACAACAGGCAACTAAGGAAGCGGTTTATCTTTCTTTGGTCGACATCTATCGCACCGGCTATTTCGATGATGCTCGGTCCGTGGTTACTATGAGTGACAGTTCGCTGACCATCAATTACTTGCTCGCACCCAATCCCCATCTGGATACCATTATTATTAAGGGCAATACCATCTTTCCAGATTCCATGCTTCGGGCGCAGGTGCAAAGCGAAAGAGGTCGACCAATCAATTATCAGCAATCGCAAGAGGACATCTCCCGCATCATTCAGCTTTACAAGAAAAATGGCTATGCTCTGGCAAAAATCAGCTCCATTGACTTGATCAATGGCCGACTAACCATCGGCATCGATGAAGGGATCATCTCTGCCATTGTAATCACCGGTGCTGAACGAACGCACAGCTATGTCCTGTTGAGAGAATTCCCATTGAAGGCGGGCGACATTTTCAATATCAATAAAGCCGATGAAGGTATCAATAACATCCATAGCACCGATCTCTTTGCCACCGTAGCCCTGGAAGTCATCCCCAGAGAGCCTCATGCCGAATTGCATCTCAAAGTCCAGGAAAAAGCCTTTCGCGTACTGCGGATGAGCTATCGCTACGATCTGGAGCGGCAGAGCATCGGACTGCTGGAACTGGTTGATGAAAATATTTTGGGGTCGGGCAATCAACTCACCTTGCACAGTCAATATGGCCAGCGCCATCAAGTGATCAAATTGCAGTTTCGCGCGGATCGAGTTTTTCGAAGCTTCATTGCCAATAAAGCAGAAGTGTTTCATCAGCGCCATAAACATTTCTATTACGATGAAGGCCAACAGATCGGCCAATACTGGCAGCAGCATTCGGGAATATCGCTGTCCGTTGGCCAACAGATCAAGCGACTGGGCCTTTTTTCCATCTACGCCACGTTAGAGTCCATCGAGCTGCGTGAGATTTCGGGGAGCGGCTATCCCACTGGCCGATCCGATCTCAAGACCATCGCTCTGCAATCGATTGTCGATACCCAGGATCGCGTGCCCTTTCCACGCCGCGGCAAATATTATCAGTTTTTTTATAAACTCTCGTCGGCCACTTTTCTCGGCAGCCAGACGTCGTTCGTCAAACTGTATAGCTCGCTGGAACTGTTTGAGACATTTTTAAAACGAAACACCATCCATCCGCGGCTCTATTGGGGCACCTCCGATCAAACCACGCCGTTTATCGAACAATTCCGCCTTGGCGGCCAATCTTCATTCTATGGGCTGCACGAAGACGAACGAATTGGACGACATATCATCGCCGGCAGCCTCGAGTATCGCTATCGCACTCCCTTTCGCCTACCCATCGATCTCTTCTGGAGTTGCCGGTACGACCTTGGTGGCATCTGGAAAAATAGTCAAGATATCAATCCCCAGGATTTTATCCATGGTCTCGGCACTGCCATTGAATTGCGAACTCCAATTGGACCAATGGCGCTGGCCATCGGCCGAGCGACAACCGCGCGAACCGTGTTCTATTTTTCGGCCGGCTACCATTTTTGACCCAGTTCGGTCCTGCCGACCCCAAACAGTCCGCATATCTCAATCTATCCTGCCGCCAACCTTGTGATGCATTTAAAAATGAAAGCAAAAACTCCCCATGCAGGAGATTGGATTGGTCTTCCGAAATCTGAAATCTGACAACGAATGGCCGACGATCGATTGTCCCCAAATTATCCCCCGGAGTAGTTGGGCTGATCAAAAAAAGCCTTGTATTTTATCGAATTTTTTGTTATTATGTCCAGAAGGAAACTTATACCACAGTTTTGCGTTAATGGCATCGAACTTTTTCATCTGAGCTGCCTGAAAATTGATTCATTTCCTAATCCTATCAATCCTTTGTTATGAGGTGAACGCTGATGGCGACTTTAAAAAAATTAAAAGGACTTTTCTGGCGCGAGGCAGAACCATCGGGAGAGCCGAATCTGGCACCGGCGCCAACGATCAACCTGGAGCCGCTGCCCACTGCACCTACGAGTTCATCGCCTCCCCCGCCTGCAGCGGACTCCCAGTTCTTTTCTGCCATTGAAAATGAATTAGCCAACGCCATGCCAGGGGAATTCGCTGAATTCTATAATCAAATGTCGGTCATCAATGAAAAATTTCCCAATCTGGACAAAGCCACCCGCTATCAACTGGCCTTTCACGCCGCGCAAACCGCGCTGAAGACGCGCAATCAGCAACTCACTCCGGTCAGCCTGATAAAATCGGTCGACAGCATGGCCAAAGCCCTGGATGCTGAAAAGCAGGAGTTTCAGGTGGCCAATGAGCAAAGCTATCGGGAGAACTATCAAAAAGTGGAACAGAAGGTTCAACAGATGAGTCAGGGAATCAAGGATCGGGAAAATCGTTTGCAACTATTGCAGAAAGAAATAGATGCGTTTCTGGCGGCCAAAAATGCCGAGAAGAAAAAGCTGGAAGATGAGCGGGTGCAGATGATCTCGCAGCGGGTGATTGCCGAGGGCGAAATGAACCAGCTCAAACAGAAAAAAACCGAACGAGAAAACCAGTTCAACACCGCGCTGGAAGCCCATCGCCAGCGACTAATGGAGCTTAAAATTGAATTAGAGGAGCATTTAAAAAATATCAAATAATCTGGAGGACATAACATGAACGACATGCCTGCCCTGCCCGGGGCTGATAAGGTAACCACTTTTCTGTCGAAAAAGCAACAGGCCTGGGGCAATTTTGGAGCGTTGATTCTGCTGGCACTGTTAGGGATTGGATTCTATGCCGCAGCTCCTTTCTTGATCAAATTGGTGAGCATGGGAATCACCCTGGTTGGCAAAACCATTGTTCTGGGAATCCTGGTTGCTTTGGCCGCCATGCTCTGGTTCTTATTCACCAGCAAAAAATTCCGCGCCATCCTCTGGTACTTGCGGGCCAAATTCTATCGCTGGTTCACCTCGCTGATGATCAAATCCAATCCGCTGGACATCATCTACGCCTACGTCGACGAATATTTGAGTGAAAAGCTGAATACCATTCGTAGTGCTGCCGATCATGTCTATGGCATTCGTAACGAAATCAAAAATAATATCGACAATTATCGGGCGCAGATCAACGAGCGGGTGCAACAGGCCGAGGCCCTCAAAAGCCGTTTTTATAAAGATGGTCAATGGACAAACGAGGAGAAGCGATTTCAATTTCAGAAGATCAGCAGCGAGGCGGGCATGTTGCAGACCAATCTGACCAAATCGGAGAAGCGACTCGAGCGCGCCGAAAAATATTGTCAGATCATGAAAAAGATGCAACAGGCATTCGAGTTCTATCGGGACAAGACCAAGTTTTTTGCCGACACGCTCTCCGCGGATTACCGCGAGGCCCAGGCCATGGCCAAGGCCACCGAAGCGACCTCCAGCGTGCTGGGCGGCGATGCCCGGGTCGATATCTATGAGCAATCGGTCAAATACGTGCAAAACCAGATCGCCCTGTTCACCGGCCAGGTGGATCGCTTCATGCAGGTAGCCCCGCAATTCATGGCCGAATCCGAAATTCACGACATGGTCAGCGAGGACGCCATGATGAAAACGCTGGAGCAATGGGACCAGGCCACCGACCAATTGATGGAACAGGCGGAAAATATCGGCAAAGCGGGACAGGCACTGTCCGCCGGAGATACCAGCCAGGCCGTAGCCATCGTCATCAGCGGAGAACAGAAGCAGTTGGTGCCGGTTCAAACGGGCAGGCCAGAAGAAAAGAAGAAATATAAGTGGTAATGAACTGAATATTCAACATGCGAAAACGGAAATGATTAGCAATAATTGCCCCATGAAACACACAAAAAAACACTGAAAGCTCTATCTATTTCGTGTCATTCTCTGTATTTCGTGGGCAAAGAGTGATCATTTGTAATCGTCACGGTTCGTTTTAGAAATTTAGGTATCGGATAAATTGTAATGCTCAATTTAGCAAACTGCCTGGTTTCAGGAGATAGGTTTGCAATTTGCAAATGGATTTTTTCGAGAACATTCCGTGATCTGTGCTTCGGTAATTTAGAATTTTAGAAAAACTTAAATCCTTGAAGAAACCTAAGGAGATAGCTATGGCAGATCAATTCGGTGCTAAAGAAACAAAAGGGGGATTGACCACATTTGCCAAAGTCTTAATTGGCCTCGTCATCATTGCCATTGTTGGCTACATCGGCTGGAAATTTTTGCCCGAGGGCACGGTGGGTGGAAAAGAATTGCGAGTGCATCTGGTGACCTATTCGGGGATGGCCCCGGGGCCGTATTTCAACAATGGGATGTCACCCAATCCCGATTCCCGCTACTTGAAAAATTACAATCTTAAGGTGAAATTTACGGTCATCGATGTAATCCCTGATGCCATTCAGGCCTGGAAGGCGGGCAAACTGGATATCATTGTGTTAACCGTGGATTCCTATCCCATCGGGTTGCAGGAGCTATTGCCGTTCAATCCACGGATATTTTATTTGACCGATAAATCCCAGGGTGCGGATGTGATCATTGCCACTGCCGATGTTCGTTCCATGAGCGATTTGACGGGAAGAAAAGTCGGCTATGTACCTGGCACGCCGTCGCAGTGGTTCTTGCTGAACATGCTCAAAGCCGCGGGCATGACCATAAAGGACATCCAGGGGATCGAATTCATGGAAGTGCCGCAGGTGTTCAAGGCATTTGAAACCGGCCAATTGGACGCTGCAGTGGGCTGGTCGCCCGATGACATCGGCGTACGAAATCGAGTTCCAGGTGCCCATGTGCTAAAAAGCACCAAAGAAGCGTCGGAAATGCTGTTCGGCATCATGTTCACCAGCCAGGAATTGATCGATAAGCGGCCCGCCGATCTCAAGGCCTTTCTGGAAGGCTGGATGAAAGCGGCTGCCGAACTCAACACCAATCCTTCGGCCCGAGCTGCGGCCGCTAAAATTATGACCGCCGGCTATAGCGGCACCTCGGAGGAATATTGGCTGGAGACGTTCAACAACGTCCGCTTTGCCACCTATGGCGATAACGTGGCGTTCTTTGGCCTCAATCCCAATTACAAAGGCGTCACCGCCGAAATGGTTTACGACGAAGCCTGCAAGGTGTACCAGGAGTTAGGCTTTGCTTCACCGAATTTGCCGCGCTGGCGCGCGGTTTCCAGCGTCGCCACCATCAACTCGATTTTGCTGGCCGGACCGGAGCACCTGGCCCAGGCCCCGACTACTTTTACGCCGCCCACGCCGGGCATGTTAACTCAGCCCGCCGTCGCCACGAAATTGGTGCGCATCAATTTCGATTTCGACTCTGCGGTGCTGCGGCCAGCGGAGCAATTGAAGCTCAAAAACGAATACGGTCAAATCGTGGCCATGAATCGGAACTCGCGCTTTCGGATCATCGGCCATACCGACAATGTCGGCGATCGCGACTACAATATCCGATTATCCAAGGCCAGAGCCCGAGCGATCGTGAATTTCCTGGTGGAAACTTATGGCCTCAGCCCCAACCAATTCATCTATGATGGCAAAGGCCCGGATCAGCCCATGGCCAGCAACGATACCGACGAGGGACGGGCTTTGAACCGGCGGGCGGAGTGTTCGTTGCTATAAGCCCAAAAATAGAACACAGTGGCGCAAATCCAGCGGATTGATACGGATTCTTGAATCGTCGTTTTTAGGAAAAGGCATTTACTTAGCACGAGTCATTTTTATAATCAATGATCCGTTCGCCCAGGTTCCGCTATTGTTAAAAATTGGGGCTCAGGGATTTACTGGATTGAAGCCAATTTTTCGGAAGCGTCATTGCCCCCAAAAATGTTTGATCCGTGAATAGCCATTGCAGATTTTCAATCCAGGTTCAACGAACAATTATCAGGAGAAAACGGTGTCATCTTTATTTGAGCTACGTGGTAGCCTGCCCCGGCCAACCCGCATCCAGATCGGCCTGATCGGGCTGGTTGTGATCATTTTGGTATGGTGGCTGGCAGTCACGCTGAAGATATTCAATCCCAAAATCCTGCCCACGCCGCTCGCCATCCTGGGCTGTTTGCCCGAGCTGGTCACACGCGATCAGATGTTCCATCATCTCGGGCTGACGGTCTTCATGAACGCCATGAGTTGGCTGGAGGGCGCAGCGATTGCCCTGCCCATCGGCTTTGCTATTGGACTTTTCCCATTGTTGAGTGCGCTATTCGGCGGCTACATTCAAGCCACGCGCTACATTCCGCTTACGGCCACCATCGTACTGTTCATGGCCGCCTTTGGTATCTACATGTTCATGAAAGTCCAATTTCTCACCTTTGCGATTCTGGTCTATCTGATCACCGCGGTGGTCTTTCGCGTCCAGGAGATCCCGCAGGTTTACGTCGATGCGGTCAAAACATTGGGTGCGAACAAATGGCAAATTATCAAAACTGTGTTCATTCCGCAGGTGCTTTCCCGCGTCTCCACCGATTTCATCAACATCGTGGCCATTAGTTGGACTTATGCCATTTATGTGGAGTTGATCAACAAGCAGGAGGGCGGCATCGGCGCGTTGATCTATAACCTTTATTTTCGTCAAAACGAAACCGAGAAGCTGTACGCGCTGATCCTGATCATGGTCGGAGTGGGCTTTTTATTCGATCAACTGCTGCGATGGATCGATCGGAAAGCATTCCCGTTTAAATATATCTAAGTGGAGAACGGCATGGGAGAAAATTTTGTCAATACCAACCTGCCCGATATTATCGAACTGCAGGATATTTCCACCAGTTTCGATGCGGGCCGCACCTTCATCATCAAAGATTTTAACCTACTTGTGGAGGACATTCCCGACTCCGGCGAGTTCATCGTCATCCTGGGCAAATCGGGCTGCGGCAAGACCACGGTTCTGAAATATATCGCCGGATTAATGACGCCGTTTTCTGGTCGGGTATTGATTCGTGGCCGGGATCGTTCCCATGAGGTGCCTATCTCCATGGTGTTTCAGGAGCCATCGGCGCTGGAACACTATACGGTGCTGAAAAATGTGATGCTCCCGCTGCTCTATCGGCGGGTACCGGAACGGGAAGCTGCGGACAGAGCGCTGAACATGATCAAGGCAGTGGGATTGGAGGGCCATGAGCAGAAATACGCCAAATTTGGCAAGCTCTCTGGCGGGCAATTGCAGCGAGTGGTCATTGCTCGCAGCCTCATCGCCAATCCCGGCATTATTTTGATGGATGAGCCCAATCGCGGGCTGGATAACGAGACCGCGCTTCAGATCGATCTGCTGGTAGCCAATCTCTGGCAGCAATTGCAATCCACCATCATTTTGGTGACTCACGAAATCGAGCAGGCAGTCTTTTTGGGGACGAAGATCTACATCATGGGTGGCAAGCCGGCCAGCATCGTCAAAGTATTTAAAGTCGACCTGCCTTTTCCCAGAAATCGGGAGACCCGACGGACCCGGGCATTTTTGGACCTGAAAAATGAGGTTGAGGATTTCATGTTTGGCTTATGAGCAGCAAACAACCTGCGAATTTCCATGCCCTCGGAATCGCTTTTTAAGAATCAGGCTCTGCCTGCGGCAATCAGAGGTATGGCTAAGAACAGCCCGGAATTTTTTTGCCCAGCATCATGCGGGACAGCAAGTCCTGTGTTCGTTGGTCGAGACGTTGTGAGGCATCCCGGTGGATTTCCATAGCCATTCTCCGAATGAATTTTGGATTGAAATTTAAAAAGCCCTTTTTTGATCTTACTTGCCTTTGTTCTCTGACCGCAAATTTCACGAATGTTGTTCAGTTGCACCAAAGCGATTACGTGGTGAATTCGCGAAATTAGCTGCATGGGCGCAATTCGCGGTCATAAAATATTTCACTTCACAGTGACTCAAATGATGCTCGGCAGATCACTTCAAAAAATTCCTCAAATTTTCTCCCAGCACCTTCACCATTTCTTGATAGGTCTCGTTTCGGCCATGGCGCTGCATTCGGGTTTCATACAAGCCCTGAACCAGGCGCATTCGCCAATCAATGCCCGAATGTTCATCGCTGCCATCAATCGGCAGAATCGAGAAATGCAGTTTTTGAATGCCCACCGCGTCCATCCATTCCGAGAGCTGATCGGGTGAGCAATTGGGTTGGCACTGGATCCAGAACAAAGCGTTTTGCTGCGGCGCCAGGGCTTTCAGTTCATCAATGGTCGTAGCGGTCAGCGGCGCAGTTTTCTGGATGATCACTTTGCCGCTGAAATTTCGGAACAGCTTCGACAGCAACTCCCGATGCTCAATCTGCCAGACCAGGGCGATATGTTCGTCCTGACAGATTTTTATCACATCCTGCCCAAAGGCGCTCAGCTTGTTGCCTTCGAATATGGGGTCCGATTTTTCATTCAGGCACAAAAAAGATAACCCCAGCTTCGATAAATTCCGCAACGCTCCCAGATCGCGCAAAAAGAGCTGGCTGCCGATTGCCCCAGTGGCAACGGCCATTTTGCCTTCACTTTTCGCCTGGCTCAGCGAATTGCCGTTTTGATATCGAAGGGCCAGGCGATTATTGGTTTTGATCCACTGGTTCATTTCATCGATGCTGCGATAATGGTTCTCCGGTTGGGAAAAAAGACGGCCTGTGAGCGGCAACACCACGGCGCTGATCCCGCGGCCAATTTGCTGCTGCAGCCATTGCTTCAATTCCGATTCGTCCTTGAATTCCTGGTTGCGCGCCAGCGCAAAATCCATCTGATCGCCAAACATGAGAAACGTGCGCCCCTGCCGGTTCCCTTCAAATAGCAAGCTGCTGGGATCATCAGCCAATTTCGCCAATAGTTCGCTGGCGCGATCGCCGACAAATTGCAGCGATTGGCGATTGATCTGGCTGGGGTCATCTTCGATCTGATGATAGAAGGGATGATCTCCGGTCGAATAAAACGTGAAATCCGGGATGCCCTGTTCGATGAAGTGGGCGTGGTCGGAGCCCCACATGCCACCAGATCGGCCGACAGAGAGCTTTTTCAGCGCCGAATCGGATAGCGAAGCCATCACTTCATTGATCATCTGCGGAAAATAGTTTCTGCCGCCGAAGCCAGCGCCACCATTGCCCTGGCCCACCATGTCGAAATTGATCATCAGGCAGATCTTCTCCGCTGGAACGGTGGGGTTGGCAGCGAAAAATTTTGAGCCGCGCAATCCCTGTTCCTCGCCACCGAAAGCGATGAACACCAGCGACCGTTTCAGTTCCGATCGTCGGCTGGCAAAGATGCGGGCCAGTTCCATCACCGTGGCGGTGCCTGAGGCATTATCGTCTGCGCCGAAATAGCCGAATCCTGAGGCCGCCATCCCATTATGATCCATGTGCGCGCCGATAACAATGAATTCGTCTTTAAATGTCGGATCAGTGCCGGGCAGAATACCGATGACATTCTCGCCGATCCCCGGCTCGATTTTGTCGACCTGGGTTTCGACCGTCATGATCTTCCCAGTGGCGAAGGAGCAGGGCTTTTTTGCCAGATCGCGGATCACATGATCGAGTTGGCGATACGTGCCGCGAAAAATATCGAGCGCCACCTTCTTCGAGATGCTGATTGATGGCATGCGAGGATTATAGCCCTCTTCGTGAATGGTGCCGCCGCGGATCGCCCAATCCCGCTCCAACATGAGCAGGGCAGCAGCACCATGTCGGGTGGCTTGCTGCATTTTATAATCCCGTTCGTTTTCCGCAGACCAGTCCTGACCGTCGCTTGGGGTACCGCGGTAGATCAGGATGATTTTGCCAGCCACATCGATGCCGGCGTAATCGTCCCGACCCTTCTGTGGCTCAGAAATGCCGAATCCAACGAACACGACCTCGCTGGTCACTTTGCCCGAGCCAGAGTTGAAATAGAGATGAAAGTCGTTTTCATCCTGATAGGTGATGGGGGCGAAGGGGCCGGTCTTCAATTTGAGCTGGGCTGGCTTGCGCTGCTGGGTGACGATCATCGGATAGTGCTGGATGAACGTGCCGTTGTCACCCCCAGGCTGCAATCCCCAGCTTTGAAATTGCGAAGCGATCCACTCTGCCGCCTTTCGAGCGCCGGGGAGGCCGGTTTTGCGAGCGTCGAATTGGGGCTGGCAAAGCGTCCGAATATAACTGAAAGCTTTTTCGCCATCGAATTTGTCCTGAGCGGAGGCAGAAGTCAGGAGTATAAAAGAGAGAAGTAAAACGCGAATCGTTTTTCGTGCTAACATCATCCTGTCCTATTTTTTAAGTTATTATCCAACCATCAAGCTTTTCCATTTTACCTGTGCATTTTAATCCGAAAGATCTTCGATTGGCCTGGCCGATTCTGCGACTTGAACGATAGCGTCGAGCACATTTTTAATTTCAGGATCGAGTTTTTCGGGATCGACAAAATAAGCCAGCTCATAAAAGTTTTTCTTCTCCATAATGTTTGGGAGATTCAGTTTTTTAAAATAATTTTTAAAAAGCGGCGTCAGAAAATCGTCGCTGACTTTCGTGTCTTTATCCCAGGGCGATCCTTTGTCCAATTTTTCCAATGCGTCTTGGGTTTCCTGAATGGCGTTGCGCATCGCTTCAATTCGCTCCTTTGCTTCAGCCTCGCTAAAGAGAGGGCCGGTGGCAGTGGTTTCGGCACCGTGCCGCGCATACGCCTCCAATACTTCTGGTGAACAGAAATAATTTTCGATCTCGCGGCGACTCCAGGTGTAGCCTTCTGCGCCAAGATCGGATGGCAGCGAGACGTCGAGTCGATCGAAGATTGCGATGCCTTTGAGATGCGGTACGGCCTCTCGCAAGCCATGAAAATGCTTTCGCACCTCTGCCGGTTGATTCCCCACATAATGCACAAAGGGCCGCTGCAACGCCGCAATGGCCTGTTCATGCTTCAGCTTCTCGGCGAAGGCTCGTAAAATAGCCAGGTCAGTAGATCCTTCTAAATAAAGAACCCAGCCGGTCTGCTCTGCCTGGTAATATTGTTCAAACCCAATCTCGCGGAGCGATTTTAATACCTGAGTTCCTGTACCTCTGAGCGTATGCGGTTTGCCGACAAAAGCAATGACCAGGTCTTTATCAGCCGCTTCATTCAACAACACTTCGGAGTGGCTGGCCGCAATCACCTGATTATTGTTTTCCCGGGCAACCTCAATCAATATTTGATAGATTTGTCGCTGTCTGAGAATTTCCAAATGAGCATCTGGCTCATCAAGTAGCAGGACGGCTCCTGGGTTGGCATACATATAGGCGAGAAGAAGCAGCGTTTGCTGCAGACCTCGGCCGCTCGATGATAAATCCAAAGGGACGCCTTTTTCAGAATATTTCATTTCTATCTCGCCGCGAATGGAAATATATTCTGGCTCATGCAATTCAGCGCCGAACAGCCATTTGATTTGATTTTTCAGCTTCTCCCATGCCTCTTTGTTCTCCAGAGCAATTTTATAACAGAGATTGCGAAGCACTTCGGCCGTGCGACCTTCGCCCACGCGGACATTGATAGCGCCCTCATCGAGCCGAACCTCATTGGCTGCCAGGCCAGACATGGGAGGGAGAAAGGCAATGCGAACTTCGGCAGCTTGCTCTGGTACTGGAAGCCTTTCAGATTCATAGGCCTCAGAAATACGAAGAGGTCGGCAATATACTGATTCTTCATTGGCATAGTCGAACTCAAGACCGCACCGCCACGACTGGTTGTTGGTAATGCCCTCAACGATAATATCGATCCGAATATTACGGGTCTGTGGCTTACCATTGATCCGCTGGACATCGCGAGTGTGCAGATTGCGCCAGAGAAGGTTGGCACTCGGAACTGGCACAGAAACCAGGTCGCGACGATTTATGGCAACACCCGGCCTTTTGTCAGGCCGCTTTTGATTGCCTCGCTTTTCGAGCCATTTATTCATTCCAATTCCCCAAAGAGCCAGGCATTGAAGCGCTGAAGTCTTGCCCGAATTGTTTGGTCCAATAAAGATGACCGGGTTGGCAAGCTCAATTTCAACCTGGTCGAACCGTTTAAAGTTGCGGATGATCAGTTTGGTGAGCATGGAATTATTCCTTCATTGGATAATGCCGTTTGAAATACGAACGACAAAATGAGTTACAGCTTATTCTAATTTCGACAAATGCCCAAGCGAAATTTATTTGAAAACATCGCTCAATGGTTTATTTAGACAATCATCACCCCAACTGAAACTGATAGTATCCACTGCCGATTTCAAAAACAAGAAAATCGCCTTTTCGTCCAACAAATTGAACAGCCGAAAGGCGGGTTTTTGATTCGCCTTTTTCCCAAAGAATTTGACCACTTTCTATCACCCGGGAGGCTTGCCATGACAGCGGTAAATAAATCTCCGCCGTTGCTCCAACTGGAATCCCGCAGATCATTTCGAAGCTTTGCTCTAATTTTTGCCAGGAGACCGACAAATCGCCCCGAACCGTCGTCACTCTTGCAGTCGCATATTTCAAATCATTAAACAGCCCGGGCTTGATCCGAATTTTCTTCCAGCCCGGCGCCAGACAACTGATTCCCGCGATGGCGCGATAGAACCAGGCGTCCACGCTGCCCAACATGATGTGATTATGCGAATTCATGCCGCCGCTGGTGATCTTCTCCCATCGCTCCCAGAGCGTGGTGGCCCCCTCGGAAATCATATAGCCCCAGCCGGGATAAGATCGCTGCGTTGCGATTCGGTGAGCTATATCGGCGTAGCCATTATCGGTGAGCACATCCAAAAGATAGCGAGTCCCGATAATTCCAGTGTCCAGATGATAATCGTGATCGTTGATGATGCTGTGCAGCAGCTTATTCAGCACCGCATCTTTTTTGTCAGGTGGGACCATATCCAGATACAAGGGCAGCACATTGGAGGTTTGGTCCACGCTGCGGGCGACCGGGCTCATCCAATAGCCCGCGTATTGGTCGCGCTCGAAATAAGCGTTATTAAACGCGGTTTTGATCTGCTCCGCCAGATTCCGATAGTGTTCGGCATCGCTGGTCTGGCCAATGACCTCGGCCATTTGGGCCAATAATTTGGTGTCGTAGTAATAAAACCAAGTGGAGGTCAATTCCAATTTGGTCCGTTTCGGCTCGATGCTGCCCGGCGGACACCAGTCGCCATATTTTCCCAGCTTTTTGATCAGATGTCCCTCTGCCTGGCCGCGCAAGAATTCGACATATTTTTTCATGTAAGGATAGTGCTGTTCCAGCACTCGGGCGTCGCCGTAGTACCAGTAAAGATACCAGGCGATGATGAGATATGCCGAGCCCCAGGCTGGATCGGCTGGATGGGTGCCATCTGGTCCCAGATAATTTGGCGCGATGTCGGGTAGGCTGCCGTTTTCCTTTTGAGAATATCGAATATCATCCAAAAATTTAGCATAAACGTTGGCCATATCGAAGTTGAAAATGGCTTGCTCCGCGGCCAGATGGGCATCGCCCAGCCAACCGTAGCGCTCGTCGCGCTGGCAGCAATCGGTGGGCAAACTGTTGAGATTGGACAGTTGCCCCCAGAGAATATTTTGATGAATTTGATTGATCAGCTCATTGGAGCACGCAAACTGGCCGCTCCTTTCCACGTCGGTATGGACGAAACAGCCCTCGATTTGCTCTGGCGTGGGGACGCCGGGAAAACCACTAATTTCCACATAGCGAAAGCCGTGATAGGTGAATCGGGGCTCGAAAATCTCGGTGCCATTGCCGCTCAAAATGAACACATCGGTCGCTTCAGCCTTTTGATTGGGGGCGGTGTTCAAGCGACCGTCGTCGTGGAGCAATTCGGCATAGCGCAATCGGATCTCGGTTCCGGC
The DNA here is from genome assembly GCA_964647995.1 of uncultured Cytophagia bacterium. GTDB lineage: Bacteria > Zhuqueibacterota > Zhuqueibacteria > Thermofontimicrobiales > Thermofontimicrobiaceae > Thermofontimicrobium_A. The sequence continues at coordinate 47,864 of CAZYNP010000010.1, read as the reverse complement.
TGGTCCCTGAACCGCGATCTTCACCCAGCCGGTGAAATTCTGGCCAAAATCGGCGATATAAAGTCCTGGCTGGGGACTGCTGATGTTTTTCGGTCGAAGCGTTTGGGTCGTTCGAATGGGGGGCATAAGTTGCGCAGCCAGTTTCGTTCCGGGCACCACAATCGCATTTTGCCAGCCGTGCTCATCGAAATTGGGCTGGTCCCAGCCGGGCTGCTCCAGTCGGGCATCGTACCTCTCCCCATAATAGATGCCGTTTTCCATCACCGGCCCATGAGCCACCTTCCAGGACGCATCGCTAAAAATCCATTGCTGTTCCCCGGATTGATATTCGATGTGAATTTGCAGGAACAGCCTGGGATAATCGTAGCCATAGAGCCGGATATGCCGGCCGTTGCCCAGGATTACGGCGACGGCATTTTCGGATTGCAGGTAGGGGGTAATATCATAGCTGGAATAGAGCGCGGCTGTTCGATAATCGGTCTGGCCGGGATCGAGCTGGTGGTCGCCAACCTTGCTGCCATTGAGCCGAAGTTCGTAATAGCCCAGGCCGCAAACATAGGCCCGTGCCGATTTAATTGGTTTGGAAATTTTAAATTCTTTGCGCAGATAGATGGCCTTAACCTGATAGTACTCGCCCATATTGTGGCCCAGGATAGTGATGGCATTGGAGCGAAACTGTTCTGGATTGGCCATGCTGATCCATTTCGCCTGCCAATCGCGCTCGTCGAGCGCCCCGGTCTCGAACCAGACGATATCGCTGAACGGGCTGGCCTGATCGTTGTTGTCCCACCAGCGCACGCGCCAGAAGTAACGGGTGAACGCGGCCAGTGGGGCTCCCTCATAAGCCATGTGATGATTTTTTTCGCTGATGACCTTGCCACTGTCCCAGAGATCTCCTGTTTCCTCCAGTAGCTTCGACCTATCAGACGAGACAAGAAGCTGAAAGGCCGTTTGCGCCTGTCCCCGCTCCGGGCGGTTGAGCCGCCAGAAGAATCGTGGCCCGGGTCGATCCAGGCCACACGGATCGCCCAGATATTCACAACGCAAGTCAGCGGGCGGAGCAGGTCTCATAGCGGTTCCTCCAAACGACTTTTATCATGCTGTTGATTGTTGAGGCTTTTGAAAGCCGGTCAGTACTGTAAAATCGACGAATTGAATGAATCGAACTGGATTTAATTTAGCAAAATAATTTTCTCAATCAAGCTAAAAATGTATCGGCTGCGAATAATGTTTTCGCCAACGAACCACTCGCCGCCCCCTGAAACGATCTCCATTCTTTGGTGGTCCGCACGGGAGTTGTGGCCGACAATGGTTCTCTTGCTAAAATTTCAATTTGGCTGAACCCTTCTGCTGGATGATCGAATATTAGCGATATCTCTTATTTTAGCAGTACATCTTTTTATTTTGCTATGGTTGTCAATCCTCAGGGAATTGGCATCAGTTAGCAAAATTTATAATAAAGCTATTGACTTTGGCTGAAATTCAATTTATATTTCCAGGCATAATCGTGACAATAAGTTAATTTCAACTCAGTATAACATGGCGATCCTCAAACCACTCTACCGGCTCAAAAAATATCTGGTTCAATACCGACGCCAGCTAATCATCGGATTCGTTTTGATCAACCTGCTCAATGTCCTGGCCAGTTTAATCCCCAAGCTGATTCAGCGGACGATCGATGCAATCGCTGTGGGGATAAGCCTTCGTCGGCTGGCGCTGTTCGCGATAGCCCTGGTCGTCGTTTCGGCAATGGTTGCTTTCATCCGCTTCTTGATGCGCAAGACCATCGTGAGCGTTTCTCGGCAGGTGGACTATCAGTTGCGGAACGATTACTTTGGCCAGTTACAGCGATTGTCGCTGCTGTTTTTTGTCAAAAATCGAACCGGCGATTTGATGGCCCGCGCCACCAATGATATCAACGCCATCTCGCTCACTATTGGCATGGGCGCGATGTTTTTGATAAGCAATTCCATCACCTTCATCATCGTCTTCGCGTTGATGTGTGCGACCAATTTGACACTAACTCTATTGGCATTGACACCTTTCCCGCTAATTCTGGTAATCATTTACCTGAGCTTTGGTTACTTTTATCAGATCTATGAAAAAGTGCAGACGCAATTCGGTCTCATCTCCAATAAGGTGCAGGAGAACGTCGCCGGAATTCGTGTCATCCAGGCCTATGTACAGGAGAAAAATGAAACTGCGCAGTTCAACGAACTGAATCAGGGCTACCTGCGGGAAAATTTGAAACTGGCGCGGGCACGCGGGTTGACCTGGGCGTCGATGGATCTGTTGTTCGGGTTATCCTTTGTCATTTTACTTTGGTTGGGAGGAAAGGCGGTCATCAACGGCCAAATGAGCATTGGCGATCTGGTGGCCTTTACGGTCTGGTTAGGTATGCTTAGCTGGCCCATTATCTCCATTGGCTGGGTCCTCAATTTGGTTCAGCGCGCCTCGGCTTCGATGAGTCGCATCAATGAAATCATGGATATCGTGCCTCAGATTCGAGATACTGACATCACCGACCATTCGATAAAAGCCATTCGAGGCGATATTGAATTCAGAGACGTCTCCTTTTCGTATGATGACAAGCTGGTGCTAAAAAACATCCAGTTGAAGATCAAAGCTGGCATGACCCTGGCGATTATCGGCCCAACGGGCAGTGGCAAAACCACCCTGGTGAATTTGTTGCCCCGATTGATCGAGCCGAGCTCTGGCCAGATTTTCATTGATGGCGTCGATATTCGCCGCGTGCCATTGAAGGTGTTGCGCCGAGCGATTGGCTTTGTGCCGCAAGAGACGTTTTTATTTTCCGAAACCATCGGCGAAAATATTGCCTTTGGGATGGATGAAGTGCGGCCGCAGGAGATCGAATGGGCCGCTGGCATCTCGGCCATTCGGGATGATCTGGAAAATTTTCCGGAGCGGTTTGATACGCTCATCGGCGAACGAGGAATCACCCTCTCCGGCGGCCAGAAGCAGCGGACAGCCATCTCCCGCGCCTTGCTGCGCAAACCGAAAATACTGATCCTGGATGATGCCCTGTCCTCGGTCGATACCTACACTGAAGAAAAAATCCTGAATCGACTGCAGCAAAATTATTTTCAGCAGACCAATATTTTCATTTCCCATCGCATCTCAACCGTCCGCCACGCCGACTTGATTGTGGTGTTGAACAACGGCCAGATTGTCGAGCAAGGCACTCATTCTGAGTTGATCAAGCAGAAAGGCTTTTACGCACAATTGTATCAAAAGCAACTGTTGGAACGAGCGCTGGATGAAATGTGAGGAATTTTAAAAGCAGGAGAGTGTGAGGTGGCCCAGAGTTATCACGAAGAAGAGGTCCTCGGCAAGGCCTACGATAGCCGGTTACTGAGGAGGTTGTTGACCTATTTAAAACCCTACTGGCTAATGGTTGCCTTGGGAATCCTCATCATCATCGCCGCTACGATATTGGAGCTGTCCGGCCCATTTATCGTGAAGGTCGCCATTGATCAGCATCTGATGAAGAAAGCGCTCCAGGGGCTGTCTTCGCTAATTTTGATCTATCTGGGAATATTGGCCGGCCAATTCGTAATCAAATTGGGTCAGACCTATATCATGCAATGGATTGGCCAGCATGTCATTTTCGATATCCGAATGGAAATTTTCAGGCATTTGCAGCGATCGTCACTATCTTTTTTCGATAAAAATCCGGTCGGAAGACTGGTAACCCGAGTGACTACGGATGTCGAAGCTTTGAACGAATGGTTTTCTGCCGGCATTGTTTCGATCTTTGGTGATATTTTCTTGCTGGCAGGTATTATTGCCGTGATGATCACTGTCAACTGGCGTCTGGCAATGATTACCTTTGTGGTGCTTCCCATGCTGGGCTTTATTATCTTTTTCATTCGTCAGCGCATCCGCGATGCCTATCGGGATATCCGCACGCGCATTGCCCGCATCAATGCCTATCTCCAGGAAAACATTTCGGGCATGACGGTGGTCCAGATTTTCAATCGAGAGCAGCGCAATTTCAGAAAATTTGAGGAATTGAACAAAAGTCACCTCGAAGCCCATCTGCGATCGGTTTTCTACTATTCACTCTTCTGGCCTTCGGTGGATGTGATCGAGGCCATCGCACTGGCTCTCATCGTCTGGTTCGGCGGCATGTGGAAATATGCTGGCGCCGTGACGTTTGGTACGCTGGTGCTGTTCATTCAATATTCGCGACGATTTTTTCAACCGATATCGGATCTGACTGAAAAATATAACATCCTGCAATCGGCCATGGCGTCGTCGGAACGCATCTTTCAGCTACTCGACCATCCACCCGACATCGCAAACCCACCGCACCCTCAAAAATTGCCAGTTATCCGCGGCCAGATCGAATTCCGAAATGTTTGCTTTGCCTATAAAAATAAACCGGACGGGACGCCAGAATTTGTGCTGCAAGATATTTCATTCACGGTCCAGCCAGGTGAGAAGATTGCCATTGTTGGTGCTACGGGTGCGGGCAAAACTTCGATCGTGAATCTCTTGTGCCGTTTTTATGATGTAACGACCGGGGAAATTTTGATTGATGGAATCAATATCAAAACGATGGATCTGCATGAACTGAGACAACATCTTGGTCTGGTGCTGCAAGACGTATTTCTTTTTGCGGGTACCATCGAAGAAAATATTCGGCTGGGTCGAACAGACATTCCATTGGAACAGGTCAGCCGGGCGGCGATAGATGTAAACGCCCATCACTTTATCGAACGATTGCCCAATAAATATCAGGAGCAAATGATGGAGCGTGGCGCATCGCTTTCCACCGGGCAGAAGCAGTTGCTCGCCTTTGCGCGGGCGCTGGCCTTCGATCCCCAGATTCTGATTCTGGACGAAGCCACCTCCAGCGTGGATACGGAATCCGAATTGCTCATCCAACAGGCGCTAAAAAAATTGATGACCAACCGCACCTCGATCTGCATTGCTCATCGGCTCTCCACCATTCAAAATTGCGATCGAATCATCGTCCTGCACAAAGGCCAGATTCGGGAACAGGGGACGCATCAAGAATTGCTGAAACTGAAAGGGATCTATTATCGGCTCTATCGGCTGCAATATATGGATCGGAAGGTGAGTGAAGCAGCTTAAAACATCAAATATGGGGCATCGAGCAAAGGGCATGAGGTTCTGAAAATGACATGGTTTTATCCATCTTGAGCTTACGCCTCAATCCCCATGCACCACGCCCAATACCCTATGCTCCATACCACAATCAAATTCGGAGGGAAAAATGAACAAAGATGTTTTGGGTCTCATCCTGTCGTTCGCTTTTGTCTTTCTGATGATCTTCATTGCGACTCTGATTCAGAAGCTATTCAAACTCAGCAATGAGTTCAGCCGCAAGATTATCCATATTGCCGTGGGCAACTGGATTTTCATTGCGCTGTACTATTTCCAGGATTGGTATATCGCCATCATCGGGCCAGTGGCGTTTATCCTGATCAACTTTTTGTCCTACAAATTCACCATCTTCAAGGCCATGGAACTGGAGGAAAAAAATCCTGGCACCATTTACTATCCCATCTCGCTGGCGATTTGCACGGTGTTCACTTATGCTCGGCAACCATTGCTCATCCTGCCCTATCTGGGCATTATGGCGATGACCTGGGGCGATGGCATGGCGGCGGTGATCGGGAAACAATGGCCAATTCGAGCGCTGCGACCTCGAAAATCGCTGGGAGGCTCCGCCGCCTTTTTCATCTTTACCCTGGCCGCTTCGATGATCTATCTCTGGATCGAAGCCCCTCAGTTTTCAGCAGCGACAATTTTCAGTTACGGCCTGATGGCCGCACTGATCGGCGTAGTCATCGAGCTATTTTCGCCCAAAAATCTGGACAATTTGACCGTGCCGATCCTGCTGGGCTTGATCGGATTTGTGATCGGCAAGTAATAATTTTGACCCTTGCTAGGGTTCAGCGCCATTTCTGGCTTTGGGGTCTTTGTGGCAATGATGAAACCAAGGGCTGGGAAGCCGTCCCGTCGGATCGAAAGAAAATCGAGTTTGGTGGGCGCTGGCAAAGATTTTTGAAAAAAATCTGGAACTTTTTTTTACTCCTGCCGTACGATAAACATCTTTCAATACGAAAATCGTAAACTAAAACAATAGTCGTTTTTAATGGATGACTTCGTCATGGAAATTGATAATCAAAAATTACAGCAAATTTATTCAACTGCCAAATTCATGTTCATGCGATATGGCTTTAAACGGGTTTCTATCGAGGAAATCTGTCGTGAGGCTGGTATCAGCAAAATGACTTTTTACAAATTCTTCAGCAATAAATTTGACCTATTGAAATTCATTCTCGAACAAATAACGGCCGATTCATTCGCCGAATACCGAGAGATTCTGGCCCAGGACATCCCTTATGCCGAAAAAGTCAAGCTAATGATTCAAATGAAAATGAAATACACTGATGAATTGAGCCAGGAATTTTTTAATGATCTTTACAAAAATGCTGAGCCTGAGCTGGTCGAGTTCTGGCAGCAAAAGACGCAAGCCATGATGGAATTGGTGCTGGAGGATTTGAAGGCTGCCCAGGCACAGGGCGATGTCCGATCGGAGATAAAGCCAGAATTTATTCTCTATTTTCTGAATCATATTTTTGAAATGGTCAAGGATGACCGATTGCTGCGGTTGTATGATTCGCCACAGGCTCTGGTAAATGAATTGACCAGGTTTTTCTTTTATGGAATTTTGCCAAGATGAAAAGTCAGGCTATCCTTGCCAGGGTTCAGAACCTTCGCAAGGATTAAAATTTTCCAACGGATAGAAACAACCCAACGGATGAAAAATTTAATCTTAACAAGTTTGATTATATTTCTGGCAATTATCCAGGGCTTTGCCCAATCGATTGACTTTCGGGGGCAAATTTCGGGCTGGATGACAGTCAATGGCAGGCAGGTTGATAAATCCCAACTGGGCGTCAGATATTTGCCCGAGCTTTCATTGGAGAAATCACTCACAAAAGCATTGACCATCAGCGCCGATATTTCTCTGAATAGCTATGGTTCTGGTCAGTTCAACGGCTGGAATAAATTTGACACCGATGGCAGAATCAAGCCCTATCGGCTCTGGCTGCGGCTGGCTTCATCCCAGTTTGAAATGCGGCTTGGTCTGCAAAAGATCAATTTTGGCTCGGCTGCACTGCTCCGTCCGTTGATGTGGTTTGATCGAATCGATCCTCGAGATCCGTTGCAGATCACGGATGGCGTGTACGCCCTGTTGCTGCGGTATTATTTTTTGAACAATGCCAACCTCTGGCTCTGGGGGCTTTATGGCAACCATGAGACCAAGGGCTGGGAAATTATTCCATCGGATAAGAAAAAAATAGAATTGGGTGGACGCTGGCAAATGCCAATTTACCAGGGCGAATTGGCCATCACCTATCATCATCGACTGGCGGATTTGAAAAAAGGACTGCTGGGACAACCACCGCTGGGAGATAAATCCGTCCCCGAAGATCGCATTGGATTGGATGGAAAATGGGATTGGGGAATTGGATTCTGGTTTGAGGCTGCACTTATCCATCAGCCAATCGATGTGCCACAGATGAAATATCAGCGATGGATGAATATTGGACTGGATTATACTTTTGGTCTTGGGCATGGGCTCCATGCGATGCTGGAAAATTTTGCCTATGAATCATCGGACAAGGCATTTGGCGCTGGTGAAAGCATTAAGTTTTCTGCGCTGTCCCTGAGCTATCCTATTGGATTGCTGGATCGGATCACGGGAATGATTTATTTCGATTGGAAACATGAAAACTGGTATCGCTTTTTCAGTTGGCAACGGAGCTATGATCGCTGGCAGATTTTTCTGATCGGTTTCTGGAATCCCGAACGATTTCAGATTTATCAGAACCAGGTTAATGGAAATTTGTTTGCTGGAAAAGGAATGCAGGTGATGGTGGTGTTTAATTAATGAGTCCTTAAAATTCCAAATGACAAAAACCAAATTTCAAATAAATTTCAAATTCAAAAATTCAATGACCAAAACGGCAGTGCAACCCTTTCAAAGGCTGAGAACCTTTGAAAGGGTTAGTTAAACGGGAAACCCTTGACTCCATTCGAGCATCTCGAACAGGTGGACAGATTTTGCTATTGCGGCCAGTTTGGAGCATTGAATATTGGCGTTTGTGATTTATTTGGAATTTGTTATTTGGGATTTGGACAACTCAGGAGACAAAAAAATGCTCAACTCCAACATTATAGAAATACATGCTCTCGTCAAGCGTTTCCCCATGGGCGGTGGCTATTTCACGGCATTGAATGGCATCAATCTCTCTTTTGGCAAGGGCGAGTTTGCAGGCTTTGTCGGGCCCAGCGGCTCGGGCAAGACCACCTTGCTCAATATTATCGGCTCGCTGGATTCGCCCTCGGAGGGAGAGGCCATTGTGCTGGGTCATTCGATCAAACAATTATCGCACAAGGCCGCCGCTAAATTGCGCAGCGAGCATCTGGGCTTCATTTTTCAGACTTATAATCTGCTCAATGTGTACACAGTTTTTGAAAATGTCGAATTCCCGCTGCTATTGCTAAAAATGCCTGCGGCTGAGCGCAAAAAAGCCGTGCTCGATGCCCTCGAATGGGTCGGTTTGACGGATAAAATCAATTCCCGTCCTGCCCAACTCTCTGGCGGCGAATGTCAGCGGGTGGCCATCGCCAGGGCAATGGTCAAACGTCCCGAGATCGTTCTGGCAGACGAACCAACCGCCAATCTCGATGCCAAAAATTCGCATCACATTCTCCAGACGATGGAGAAATTGAATGCTACGCTAAAAACCACATTCATCTTTGCCACGCATGATGAGAAGGTAATCAAATATCTGCATCGAAAAATTTCGTTGGAAGATGGAAAAGTGGTGAGGGATGAAAGTTTTAATTAATTTTGCTCCAACGGATGAAATTCCAATGGTCAAATCTCAAATGACAAATAATATCCAGATCTCAAAATTCAAAACTGAAAATCTGCCTGGCAGTGAAAATTGTATACCTCTGTCGGTTTGGAATTTGTTGCTTTGGTTATTGGAATTTATTTGTGATTTGTGATTTGGGATTTGAGATTTGGGATTTAAGTAATAAAAGGCTTATCAACTGAAAACAGGAAATCCAAAATGCTTGCCCTAAAATTAGCATATAAAAACTTGATCGGAGCGGGATTGCGCACCTGGCTCAATGTCATCGTGCTGTCCTTTTGCTATATTTTGATCATCTGGTACTTCGGATTGCTCGATGGCTGGAACAAAGAGGCTCGGCGAGAAACCATTAACTGGGAGATCGGTGGCGGACAGTTCTGGCAAAAAAATTATGACCCTTTCGATCCTTTTACCCTGGATGACAGCCATAGTCCAATTCCAGAAGCGATGCAAAATGACATCGCCAGCGGCAACCTGACGCCGATCCTCATCTCCCAGGGCACCATCTACCCCGAGGGCCGAATTCAAAATGTAATCCTGAAAGGCATCGATCCCGATCAGCAAATATTGAAAATTCCATCGGCTGAATTAAAACAAAGCAGCGATGCCATCCCCGCCTTGATCGGGACACGGATGGCCAAAAGCAGCAAGCTCAAAGTCGGGGATTTTGTGACCGTTCGCTGGCGGGATACCGACGGGACGTTCGATGCGGCGGATATCAAGATCGTCCGCATCTTTAGCACCATTGTTCCTGCCATCGATAACGGCCAGCTCTGGCTGCCGCTGGATAGGCTGCAAGCGATGCTGGGTATGCCCAATGAAGCTACGATGCTGGTGACCGCTCCAACCGCTTCGATCTCCGCCAGACTGCCAGGCTGGGAATTCAAGAATCACCAGTTTTTGCTCAGGCAACTGAGCGAGACCATTCGGATGAAATCGGTGGGCATCATTTTCATTTATGCCATTCTGTTGCTATTGGCCATGCTGGCAGTTTTCGATACCCAGGTGCTGTCCATCTTTCGGCGGCAGAAAGAGATCGGCACCATTATCGCCCTGGGACTGACCCGCTGGCAGGTGGTCAGGCTGTTTACTATCGAAGGGGCAATGCATGGCGTGCTGGCGGCCATTGTCGCCGCTGCTTATGGCGTCCCGCTGCTTACGCTTCAGGCGATCAAAGGCATCCCCATGCCCCAGGGCACCGATGAATATGGCCTCACCATTGCCGAAAAGATTTTTCCAGTTTACAGCGCTGGGTTGATAGCCGCTACTGTGGCGATTGTGTTCATCACAGCGACCATTGTTAGTTTTTTGCCCGCTCGAAAAATCGCTAAAATGAATCCGACCGAAGCCATCAAGGGGAAGATACAATGATCAAATTTTTATTGAAAGGAATTCTGCGGGATCGGCAGCGCAGCCTGTTTCCCATCATCATTGTGACGGCGGGCGTGCTGCTCACGGTGGTAATGCACTGCTGGCTGACGGGTATCCTGGGCGATATGATCGATCTCAACGCCAGGTTTACCACGGGGCATGTGAAGGTGATGACCCGTGCTTATGCGGAAAACGCTGAACAAATGCCGAACGACCTGGCGCTGCTGGGTGTTACCGAAATGGTTAAAAAGCTCAAAGAGCAATTTCCAGCGATGACCTGGGTGCAACGCATTCGGTTCGGCGGATTGCTTGACGTCCCCGATGAACAGGGCGAAACCAGGGCCCAGGGGCCTGCCTTCGGGCTGGCGGTGGATCTGTTTTCCCCAGCGAGCTCAGAGCTCCAGCGCTTGAATATCGGGGATGCCTTAGTCCAGGGACGTTTACCGCAGTCGTCGGGAGAGATTCTTCTCAGCGACGATTTTGCCAGCAAGCTCGGCATTGCGCCTGGGGCTACAGCTACCCTGGTCAGTTCGACCATGTACGGCAGCATGGCGTTGCACAATTTCATTGTTGCAGGAACAGTACGATTTGGCGTGGAGAACCTGGATCGGGGGGCGATGATTATGGACATTTCCGATGCTCAGGTGGTGCTCGATATGGATGATGCGGCCAGCGAAATATTGGGCTATTTGCCTGAGTCGGTTTATGATGATCGCAAAGCCATGGCCGTCGAACAAGCGTTCAATGCGCAATATGCCACCGCTGAAGATGAGTTTGCGCCCACCATGGTGCGGCTCAAGATTCAGAGCGGGCTGGCAGGTTATCTGGATTATGTCGACAGTTTTAAGGGGATTGCCATTGGGATTTTTGTCCTGGCCATGTCGCTGGTGCTGTGGAATGCGGGCCTGCTGGGCGGGCTGCGGCGCTACGGCGAGGTGGGCCTGCGATTGGCCATTGGCGAGCCAAAAGGCCATGTTTACCGCTCCATGATCTATGAATCCGTGCTCATCGGCGTCATCGGTTCATTTTTGGGCACCCTGCTAGGATTGGGAGTGGCCTATTTGCTACAAACCAAAGGTATCGATATCAGCGGCATGATGCAAGGCGCCACCATGATGGTTCCTGCCGTTGTCCGAGCTCAGATCACACCACCAGCATACATGATCGGCTTTGTGCCTGGTTTGCTTTCCACGGTGTTGGGGACCATGCTGTCGGGGATTGGGATTTACAAACGAAATACAGCGCAGTTGTTTAAGGAATTAGAGGTGTAGATGCAGATTTTATTCGATCGAATTATCGAATGATAAATCCCCAAGGGATGAAATTCCAATGGTCAAAATTCAAATTTCAAATAATATCCAAGTTCCAAAACTCAAAACTGAAAATTTGCCTGGCAGTGAAAATTGTATACCTCTGTCGGTTTGGAATTTGTTGATTTGGTTATTGGAATTTATTTGTGATTTGGGATTTGAGATTTGAAAATTAAAAAGAATCCGTTGGGTTGTTTCTATCCGTTGGAAAAAAAATCGTAGTCCGTTTCCGATGAGAAAGGCATACTAATTATGAAAAAATTTTTTGTCATTTTAACTTTTATCTCGATATCCAATCTGTTCGCTCAAGAACCATCAGGCGAATGGATTTTGAATCAGATCGACAAAAATTTGACCTCGACCAATCGCATTTTGACATCCAAAATGGTCATTCATGGCAGGCGGGAAAGTCGCACCATTGAAGCCAAATCCTGGGTGCAGGGAGTGGATAAATCATTCACCGAATACCTGGCTCCCGCCCGAGAAAAAGGCACGAAAATGTTGAAGCTGGGAAAGATGCTGTGGCTCTACTCCCCTGCCACCGATCGCATTATTCAAATCTCAGGTCACATGCTGCGCCAGTCGGTGATGGGATCCGACCTATCCTACGAAGACATGATGGAAGATCCCAAGCTGACCCATAATTATGAAGCAAAAGTGATCGGTTCAGAAAAAATAGATGAACGTGATTGCTGGATCGTGGAATTGGCCGCCAAAGTAACTGACATCGCCTATCACTCCCGCAAGCTCTGGGTGGATCAGGAGCGACTGATTCCCTTGAAGGAAGAATTGTACGCCAAAAGCGGCAAGCTGCTCAAGCAAATGGAGCTCAAGGATGTAACCAATATGCAAGGGCGCTGGTATCCGAAACGGATGATCTTCAAAGATATGTTGAAAACGGGTGAAGGAACAGAATTCATTATCGATTCGATTCAGTTCGACCAGGCGATTCCAGATTATATTTTTTCGAAGGCGGCGCTAAGAAAATAATCAGCCCAAGCCATAGAGCGATGATCATCGCCAAAGATGGTCGGCCGCTAACTTCATCGCCCCGATTTCCGCAATGGCTGCTACGCGGATATTTTCGATTAAGCTTGTCGGTCTCACCAATGGATGCAGATATAGTCGGAAAAAGCGAATCCCCACAGTTATCCAACTGGCAACGAAAGTACCGTCTTTATCCCAGATTAACTTGAGCGATGGACCGCCTTTGAGAATAGTCAGCGCATTTCATCCCAGTCGCCCATCTCCAGCGTCCTTTCAATAATTGTATTCGCATGACGATCGACATCCATGCTCTCAAAATCATATTCCTGAAAGAGTCGAGCCAAAGATGAAGGAATGGGATGGGATTTTTGATGAGCGCTGCTCATAGACGGACAGTTGGTTGCTGCTTAGCTGTCAAATTCGTATCGAATAAAGTGAAATTAAACCAACGAATCAATGAAAATTTCGCAAGGGGAAATTTGATAGTCGGATGGAAAAAAGTGAATCAAAATCAAGCGTGAGCACAATCAATTGGGCGCGGTTACGGTTCATTATCTTTAATCAATTCAGGCGATCGACCGAATGCTGATAATAGCGGTGTTGCGGAATTAATCTGAATTCTATTTGGCTCCTGAAATGGATTATCAAACAGGAAGCTGAATTTCATGCTTGAGGCTCTTGCTGAAACTCAGAATCGTTGCTTTTATTTCAATGCAGCAGCAAGTTTCTTTTCATGTGAAGCCTGATATTTGGAAATCAGGTCTCTGACGGCCGATATCAACGCTCGAGGAATCTGTACAGTAACGTAATCGGACTCGTCATAAGCCGCTTCATCTTCAGCCACAGCTTCATCTTCGGTTTGTTCTTGATAATGGGCAATAACCTTTTTGACACGGTTTTCGTCCCATCCTGTTGGGAATACGTTCTTGCTCATGTTTTCTTTTTTCTTCTTCGTTTATAAGCTGTTAATGGTTTTCCTGTCAATTCAAAAGCGGTGATAACAAAGACAGTTTCGTGATCGGCGTCTGGTACATAAATTACTCTCAGGTACCTACCTGCCCTGGTTTGCCCAATGGCCACTCGTGAATTTTCTTTTCCCATCCGATCTTCGCCAGGATTCAGCAACACATCTTTCACCTCTTCTTCAGAGACATCATGGTTGCAAATGTGAGGCAGATTTGTTGCTGGGTCTATATAAAACCTGAATTTCATAGAAAAATATAATACATCGAAAAGACAAATGCAAATCATTTTTTAAGGTGTACTTCAAATTTTACAGTCGAATTGATGAATGAGTCGTTTGATGTAAAAAATATATTTTTTCTATTGACTCTTATGTTTAATTATTTTATTTTTGGGCTGTTTATTTTGAAGGCTGGATCGGGAGCTGGTATGTCGTTCAATGAGCGATTGAATCAGGTTTGCACGGAGAAAAACAGTCTGGTCTGCGTGGGGCTGGATGTTGATTTAAACAAGGTCCCGTCATTCATTCTTGAGAAAAATGAGCCGCTGGTCTATTTTTGTCAGGCCATCATCGCTGCCACCCTACCTTATGCCGCTGCCTATAAAATCAACACTGCCTTTTTTGAGGCTTACGGAGTGAGCGGTTGGGAAGCAATGAGCAAGGTGGCGGCCTATCTGCCCGACGATGTCATCAAAATTGCCGATGCCAAGCGCGGGGATATCGGCAACACCTCGCAGATGTACGCCAGGGCTTTTTTCCAGGAGATGAATTTCGATGCCATGACCGTCAATCCCTACCTCGGCTACGATGCGGTGGCCCCGTTTTTAGAGGACGAAAATAAAGGGGCATTCATCCTGTGCCATACTTCCAATAAGGGCGCGGCCGATTTTCAAAAATTCAGTGACGGCAAAAAGGCGTTGTTCGAGCGGGTGGCCGAGCAGGTGCAACTGTGGAATGTGCGCCACAATTGTGGCCTGGTGGTGGGAGCGACCTTTCCCGAAGAAATGAAGCAGGTGCGCAGCCTGGCTCCCGAATTGCCTTTTTTGGTGCCAGGTCTTGGTGCCCAGGGCGGCGATTTTGAACTGGCGGTTCGCTATGCAACCGAACCGCAGGGTCTGGGAGCGATTTTTAATTTCAGTCGGGGGATCATCTATCCTTCTGCTGGCGAGGATTTTGCCGAGGCAGCAGGCAACATGGCGAGACAAATCAGAGACGATATCGCTAAAATTGCTGAACCACGTTAGGCGCTTATTGAGCACGATCGATTTGCCCAGGCGGATTTTCGAAGTTTGGATGGTTTGACTTGAGGAGTGGAGGAGTATTGGAGTGATGGGATTCTGGAGCAATGAAAGCTCTGACACTGCATTTTTTACCAGCGAAGTCTAAAAAAATTTTCGTTCCTGTTTATAATAAACATTTTGCCCAAAGGGCAGAAATATTCTGACCGCTAATTGCGCTATTTTTTTATTTTGCGAATCCGCCAGATGGCGAATTAGCAAATTTGGTTCAGTGCACGATGGCGTGTCCACCTATGGCGGGATTTGCGGAATTGGCGGTTCAAGGTCTTTTTGGTTCGAACTTGTCCAGGTGAGGAGATAATTTTGACCAGAGAGGAAGTGTTAGATCTTTTCAAAGCGACGGGTGCATTCTTAGAGGGCCATTTTCTGTTGACCTCAGGTTTACACAGCCCGCACTACTTCCAATGCGCCAAGGTGCTGCAATATCCCCAGCATGCCCAAACACTTTGCTGGGAAATTGCCTATAATTTCATGACGGAGAAGGTGGACGTGGTGATTGGGCCAGCGCTGGGGGGGATCATCGTGGCGCAGGAGGTGGCTCGACTGATCCATGCCCGAGCTATTTTTGCCGAACGAGAGGAAGGCAAAATGACATTGCGCCGTGGCTTTGAAATCAAAACCGGGGAACGGGTGCTGGCCGTGGAAGATGTGGTGACCACGGGCGGCTCGATCAACGAAATCATTGGCCTGGCCCATCGTGCTGGCGCTAAATTGGTTGGCGTGGGCTTTCTGGTGGATCGCAGCCAGCAGCGGGTCCAGTTCGATGTCCCCAAATTTGCAGTGATGACCATGGACGTAGTGACCTACACGGCAGAGACGTGTCCCTTGTGCCAGCAAGGGCTTCCGCTGTACAAACCCGGCAGCCGGAAGATAACGCAATAGCGCCTGTTATCAGTCATGCAAGTGGTGGAGGGAAAATCTACCGCCACGACCAGGGGGGATAATGCTGTTAACCATGTCGTTTTTTTCCTGGAGATGCATCAGCGTAAATCAGGCAGCAGCCAGTATTAGTTCGCAGCCGATCATTTCTGGCGGTTACGATGCTATCAGTGAACCAGAACAAGTTTTTGTGCTTGTCAGGATATTTTTTGAAAGCTCTGAGCCGCGGTATTTTGGCCAGGGCGAATTTGCATTCTAAAAAAAGGATTTCAGAGCTATGACCAAGGAATTTATGAAAATTGGCCCGATTACCTGCAGTATTCAGGCGGACCCGCCATACAAACAAGCTCGGAACGGCAAGACCGATTTCACGTTGGCCAAAGAAAAGCCAAATTTGAGTTCGCAGCTCACCTGCACCGTTCTGGACTCTGGTGGCAAATCCTGTGAATACTCTGCCAGTCAGCTCTCGGTGCGCATGAATAAGCTGGGCGCAGAAATCTTGAGTCGCTGCAACGGCAAGCGCACCATCCAGCAAATTGCGGCGGAGTTATCGGAGCAATACGATTTTGACGACGACGAATTTTTAGAACAGGTGAAAACGTTCCTGAATATTTTCCGCACCTATAAATTGCTTTAAACATAGGATGTCACCATGAATCGTCTGCTAAAAAAATTAAACGAACAAGCCATCATTATTTCCGACGGCGCCTGGGGCACCATGCTGCATGGAATGGGACTGATGCCAGGCACCTGCGCCGAAGAGTGGAATCTCTCTCATCCCGTCGAAGTAAAATCCATTGCCCAGCAATACATCGCTGCGGGAGCAGAAATGGTCCTCACCAACACGTTTGGGGGATCGCCGTTTAAATTGGCTGGCTATGGTCTGGAGCAGAGGGCATTGGAAATCAATCGTGCCGGAGCGCGATTGTCCCGTGAAGCAGCCGGCGAAAACATTATCGTAGCCGCTTCCGTGGGACCCACCGGCCAATTTTTAGAGCCATTGGGAGAGGTTACCATGGCGGAGATGATCGACAATTTTCAGATTCAAATCCAGGGGCTGGCCGATGGCGGGGCCGATGCGATTCTGGTGGAAACCATGACCGATACCGGCGAAGCCATTGCGGCGGTTAAAGCTGCCAGAGCGGTTTGCCAATTACCGGTTATTGTCACCATGACCTTTGAAAAAGGGAAACAGGGCTATCGCACGATGATGGGTGTCAGCATCGAGCAGGCCGTCATTGAATTGACCGCTGCTGGGGCGGATCTGTTGGGCACCAATTGCGGCAATGGAATAGAACAGGTGGTTGAGATTATTGCCGAAATGCGGCGTCATACGGATAAACATCTGGTGGCACATCCGAATGCTGGGCTGCCGCGGCTGGTTGGCGACAAAACGGTCTTTGATCAAACCCCGATAGAAATGGCCCGACATGTGCCGAGGCTGATCCGCGCCGGCGCGAGCATTATCGGAGGCTGCTGTGGTACCAATCCGCAGCACATTCAGGCACTTGCCCAAGCCGCGGTCGGTTATTTTCGTTGAAAAAAGCGCTTGTTGAGAATCCAACCTGTTAGGGCCAGCGTTCAAATCTGCGTTTAACAAGAATCGGATTCCTTCAAAAGCAGTTCGTTAATTCCCATAACAATAACTCAGTTTCAATAAATTGTCATTCACAATGCCAATCCGCCGAGTGGGTAAGCCCGAAAGGACCGGTAGCTGAACCCATTGATATGGCAATAGGCAAAATTACGGATTGAAATCTATCAGGAAAGAATAAAAACGTGTCCGACAAAAATATCGCCGTTACTTTTCAACCAAAACGAAAAAAGGTCATGGTTCCCGCGGGGACCAATCTCATCGAGGCCGCTCACCAGGCGGGCATTACCATTCCCACCTTTTGTGGCAATCGAGGTAAGTGCGGAAAATGTCGCGTAAAGATTTTGCAACCAGATGTGGGCTTTTCGACGCAGGAGCAGATTATGCTATCTCCGGAGGAACGAAGCCTGGGCATTCATCTGGCCTGTCAAATCGAAATAAATCAGGATCTGACTGTTGAAATTATTCGCGAAGAAAAAATTAGCACCACGCCTTTTTTAACCTACGACCTGGCCGAAGCGCTGGAGGTGGATCACCATTTGCGAAAATATTTTGTCGAACTGAGTCGACCAGACCTTGGCGATCTGATCGATGATGTCGCTAATATCGGTCGCCATTTGCCAGCAACGGACAGGCCGATTTTCGTCCCCTTGCCGATATTAGAAAACTTGCCTGTCTTTCTGCGCAAGAATGATTTTCGCATGACGGTTGCCATTGCTAACGGGACAGTGCTATCGCTGGAAACCGGCAACACATCGGCGCGCCTGTTTGGAGTGGCTATTGATCTTGGGACCACGACCATCGTTGGCTCGTTGATAGATATGTCTACTGGTGCGGTGCTCGGCGTTGCCGCCCGTACCAATCCGCAGGTCATTCATGGTGCAGACGTAATTTCGCGGGTCAATTTTTGCGTTGCGGAACCGGGGGGCCAGCGCAAATTGCAGTCCCTGGCAATTCAAGCCATTAACGAAATCATCGAAGAACTTTGTGAACAGACAGGCACCAAATTTCGCGAGATCTATGAACTGAGCCTGGCGGGCAATACCATTATGAATCACCTGTTTCTGGGAGTGAATCCCCAATACATTGCCGAAGCGCCGTACGTGCCCGCCTATCGGAGCAGTCAGCATTTTGCCGCAGAAGAACTGGGCCTGGCAATGCTGCCTCGGGGAACCGTATCGGTTCTACCCAACATCTCGGGTTATGTGGGTGGCGATATTACCGGGTTCATCCTGGCCTGCAACCTGCATCGCCGCGATCAAATTACTCTGGGAATCGATATCGGAACCAATGGCGAGATCGTGCTTGGTTCAAAAGAAAAATTAATCTGCTGTTCCACGGCAGCGGGTCCTGCTTTTGAGGGAGGGCAGATCAGTTGTGGGATGCGCGCCATGCAAGGAGCCATCGATAAATATGTGATCGATGAGAATGGCATCTTTTACCATGTCATTGGTAATGTCGAGCCTCGCGGCATCTGTGGCACTGGCCTGATCGATGTCGCCGCGGAGCTGCGAACGGCCGGTATTATCGATGAAAGCGGGCGAATCATTGCGCCGGAGCAATTTCGAGGACCTGACTGGTTGAAAAAGCGTATTTTGTCCAATGATAAGAGCTACGATTTTTCTCTGGCCAACGGCGAGGATGGGGTACGCCAGATGGTGAAAATCAAACAGCAGGACATTCGGGAACTGCAACTGGCCAAAGGCGCGGTGGCTGGTGGCATTGAAATTCTCATGAAAGAACTGGGCATTACCGTCGACCAGATCGAGCAGGTTCTGATTGCCGGCGCTTTCGGCAGCTATTTGAACAAATATAACGCCTTGAAAATCGGATTGCTGCCCGCCATTCCCGCCGAAAAAATCCACTTTGTCGGCAATGCGGCTTCACTCGGGGCGAAAAAATTTCTGCTCTCCCGGCACGCCCGCGCCGAGGCCGAGACCATCATCAACACCACAAATTATATTGAATTGGCCGCTCGCCAGGATTTTCAAGAGATCTTCGTGGACAAGATGTTCTTTTAATCATTGAAAATTTCTTCTTGGCCTTTTGCTGGCTCATTGGAGCCAAAAAGAATCATTTTCTCAATACAATCTTTTCAAAAAGGGACATCACAACATCACAGCCGCCCTATTCGGAGCGATGTTACCTGATCCTGAGGCGCATGGAGGCCTGTTCTCCACGACAAATCCGCCCAACCGAGCCTCCAGAACAGGCCATCGGAACCGGACTGGAAAGCCGACTGCACCGTTAAAGCATACGGCGGTTTTGGGCAGCCGGCTCATTCTTTCGCGGGAGCTTCCCGATGGCGTTTTTTCATTTCCCTGCGGCTGCAATTTCCTGTTGCTGCTGCCGGGCAATATAGTGCAAATACGGCGTCAGCACCTCATTGCGACGCGTGGCAGTCCCATCATAGATGATCGACACGATGGGAATGCCGATGTCCTGTTCGATTTTCTTAAATAGCGATTCGCTCACCAATCCCGGGCAACAAAAAATGGGGTTGATATGGACGAGCAATTTCAAATCGGGATAATGGTGCAGGAGACTGAAGATCTTCATTACATTCTGTGCCGTTTCTCCTCCGTGGCGCAAGGACAAATTATACCGACTGAGGTTCTCGAATAGCGAATCATTGAAGACAGGAAATTCCTCCTGAAAAATTTCATTGGCGATCTGGAAAAATCGCCGCTCAAATTTTTCGAGCACCTCGACCAGCAACTTGTCCCGCAACATTAGCAAATAGTGCTTTTCTTCTTTGAGATTGTAATTGTGTTTCACCGCCTGCATCCGCAAAATATAGGTGAATGGCGTGGCCACTACTTCGGCACCGTTGGCTTCCAGATCTTTGACCAATTGCTGGTTAAACACTTCGTTGTCGCGCACATACAGGTCGCCGATGATGCTCACCTTGGGCCTTTTGCCATAGTTTTCACTGACCGGCACCGCTGCCAATTGCATCACAATTTCCCGGAAGACGGCCTCTTTCGGCTCCCCGGCTTTGATGCATTGATAGAGCCGTTGACGCGCTTGCTCGACCAGCCGATCGGTCTGGCCGGGAATAATTTCGTAGGGCCGAATTTTGCAGGCCATCTTGCGCAGCAATCCGCCCAAAAGATAACTGCAGTAGATATCATAAATGAGATCGTAGCGCATGCCGCGCATTTCGAATTCCGTAGCAAAGACCTGCACTTTCTCGAATCCATGACCATACTGTTCCAATAGCTTTTTGGACATCAACGGATATTGCGGGAAATTGCAAGCCAATTTGGAAATGGCATTGAGAAAGATGGCCGTTTTCTCCGGACGTAACTGATATTTCTGGATCGTTGCCACTGCTGCTGCGACAATTGCACTCACGGGCAAACATTGGCCATCATTTAACCGCAGGCTGGAAAGCACGCTGGTCGGGGTCTCTTCAATCATTTGAGCCCGGTAACCGGCATGTTCAAACGCTGCGGCAATCAAGCTACAGCTTAACGTATCAAAATTCGGGATGAGAATGGTGCCATCGGCCTCATATTTCAACAACACGCTGCCAGCGGAACGGGATCGACGCGGTTGCGGTCCCTGCCGATAATGATTTCGGAACGAACGAACCGCCGCCTCAATCCGCGTCTCATAGCCCACATCCGAGCCGTGCTCATCGAGTTGCAACACGAGATACGGTTTCTGGTAGAGGTGCATGATCTCTTTTAAATAGTTCAAGACAAACGAATCGGGTGAACATTTGAAGGCCGTGAGGATCACCGGATATAGCCCGTGGTGCTGGCACACATATTCTGCGGCTTGCAGAATATCCCCGCCGAACTTCCAATGGTTCCAGTCGATAAACTCCTGGGTGAGCGGATTGGCCTGTACTTCGTCCACCGGTAGCATGTCCTGGAAAAATGTATTGATGCCGAGATCATTGAATTTAGCCGGGATATTTTTATTCAGCACGGGATCGAGAATCAAATACGGTCGTCCCAGCAGCACCACCGAGATATCGTCAAACAAATTTTGATGCTGCCGAAATAGGTCGCGCAATTGCTGTTGCTGCTCGGTGAACCATTGCCAGGCTTCGGTATAGGCGTTTTGAATGTCGCCAGGCGTCTGGATCAGCTTGAGCGCTGGGGGTAGGCTCTCGTACAATTGCTGAATATTGTAAATCGAATGCTTGGTAAAATCGATGATGGGCGCAATGCAACGCCCTTTCAATTGCAGCGCTTCGATATTCTGCACCAACGACACCGCGTAGCTCGAATAATAGCAATAAAACTTTGGACTGCTCGGATCGCCGCCCTCGAAGGTATGCGGAAGGAACAAATAATCAACGCTATCGCCGAGACTTTTCACATGGCCATGCCAATAACTTAGCGGCGCACAAAATTCAGCTCCGGCAATCTCTTTGCCGCTTTCCAGAAAGCCAGTGCGACCCGAAGATAGCTTTACATGATAGCCCAATTTTTTAAAAAATAGCTCCCAGAACGGCACATATTCAATCAGGTAAAGCGTATTGGGAATCCCGATCGTAATTTCATTCCGATCTTTGGTTGGCTGAACCTCCTCCTGGGATAGCGTGAACAGCCGATGTCGCAATGTCAGCAGATTGATGCCAATGAACTGTTTCAATTTATCCAACGGAATATTCAAATCCAACTGTTTCAGCCTTTCCAGCGCCAGGTTCAAATTCAAACCTTTTAGCTTTTCCAGCGTCACCTCCAGATCGACTTGCTTTAGCTTATCCAGCGGGATCGAGAGATTGATTTTTTTCAATTCATCCAGCAGGTTGTTTAACTTTATTTCAACAGTTTCGCTAACCTGCGGAGGCAACGTGTGGGCCGGATTGAAAATCCGACGCCGCTGGCTCAATAGATCGAAATTGGAGCTCTGCCGCGGCTTAAAACCATCGCTGCTCTCGTCCCGGCCACAGAGATAGCCCCATACAATATCCTCATCCGCCATGCGAATGCGGATCAACTTGCAATGGTTCTTGCAGCCATCGCAAATTTCATTGATCACCTGTGGCGATTCCTTGTAAAAATCAATCCCACGAAATTGAGATTTCGGAAGAGCACCTTTCTCGCGGACCAACCTGTCACCTGTCCCGCTATCCACCGACGGGCAAATGCCACCTGGGGTCGCTTCAATGGAAGAAATCGGCAAGCTGGCAGGCACACTTTGTCGGCTGTCATTAGCCAAAATTGACCCCGGTTGGTAGAGTTCCTCTTGCATCAACAAACACACCCCCAGCGCTCCGGTGAGATGGCAATATTTGGACACGAAGATCGGCTTCTGCAGCTTCTGCTCGAAGGCCATGACCAGGGCATGGTTTTTGGCAGTAGCCCCTTGAAAACAGATGACATTGCCAATCTTATTCAAATGCGCGACTTTGGAGAGATAATTATCCCGCACCGAATGTAATACAGCCGCCAACAATTCTGGCCGGGAATAGCCCTGGCTCAGCAGATGATTCAAATCCCGCTCCATGAACACCGTACAACGATCGCTGGTAAGTGGGGATGGCGTGCCGACCGCCAACTGGGAATATTCGCTGAGGGGCACGTTCAACCGCCTGGCCTGTTCCTCAATGAAACTCCCTGTGCCCGCAGCACAGACATAATTCATCACCGAAAAGGTGACCTGGCCATTTTTCATCACAGTGAATTTGGAGTCCTGCCCGCCGATTTCGATGATCGTATCCACCTGGGGATTGAGAGCATAAGCCGCTCGCGCATGGGCGGTGATCTCATCGATCACCAGGTCGGCATTCAAAACTTTGTGGATGAATTTCCGGCCCGAGCCAGTGGTACCTACCCCGCAAAATTCAAATCGGATGTCATATTTATCTTCGATCTCCCGCAGCACCCGCAGCAGTGCCTGGGTGGCTTTGATGGGCTGCCCCATGGTGCGCGTGTAGAGGCCCCATAAAATTTCTTGATCGCCGCGGTTCGCCGCCATCAGAACGGCCTTGGTACTGGTAGAGCCGATATCAATTCCCATAAAAACCGGAACCGGACCCGATTGTGGGAGAAGCTGGTAGATGTCCACTTCGACCTCATTCGATAGGTAATGAGAATGGTCATCGAAATTGGGAAAGACCGATTGCTCGGATCGCAACGGCGGGAAGAAATAGTGCTTCTCTTTGGTCTGGTTCTTCAACAAAGGTACCAGACCTTCCGAAAATTTCCCCGCCTCCGAAGGTTGCGACCTTTGAGCCATTAAGGCACAGCCAAGGGCCGCGGCCAGTTCGGCATGTTCAGGAATGGTAACTGGCTGGCCAATGATTTCGGAAATGTATTGGATCACTTTGCGATTTTTGGCTACGCCACCGACCACCACCACAGGTTCGCGCAATTCAACTCCCTTCACCAATGTGTCGGTAATATTGTGGGCCAATCCCTTGCACAAACCAGCAGCGATGGCAGAGATAGAATAGCCCTCTTGCTGACAATGAATTAGATCGGTCTTGGCAAATACGGCGCAGCGGGTGGCAATTTTGGGCGGTTCGCCCTCGAATGTTTCAGCCAGCCGACTGAGCTCGCTGCTGCCCGAGAGTCCCAATCGTCCTGCCTGCTGATCCAGAAACGCGCCCGTGCCAGCCGCACAGGAGGAGTTGGAAATGAATTTTTGATAACGCCTCTGCTCATCAAATAGGATCAGCCCAAACGTCTCGCCGCCGATGGTAAAAATGCTGCCAACATCTTCAACCAAAAATTTCACGCCCTCGATCAGTGCCACCTGATCGTTCACGCTCAAGCCATGCTGCAGAAATTCAGCGGCTTTGTGATTATAAGCTATTTGAGAAATCGGCAAACGCCTAACGCTATCAAGACCTTTTTCCAGAGCAGCGTAGATATTGCCCCGATGAACCAGGTAATCACTCTGGATAATCTGGCAATGGTCATCAATTACTACCCACGATAGGGAAACCGAACCCAAATCTATTCCCAGAAAGCATCCGTCCTTCTGTTGCGCGCTCATTCTCTAATACCTCCTATAAAATTTAGGGTGCAAATTTACTAAAATTTTTTTCAGAATGCAATGAAAAGCTACGGCCGCGAAAAGCAGAAAAGATACCTAAACGCCCCTGCTGTCACAGGCACAATCGGTAAGCCTTAGAAAGGTGCCGAATCTCCGGGCACGTGCGCCACTTCGCCTATCCAGCCGCAGCTTTTGGTGGTACCGGCGCATGAGAATTTCGATAATACCGCCAGCCGAGCAACTGAACCAAGCCAATTGTCTTTTCCAGCACTCTATAAAATTTTGCTTGCTTTTCGCCCAAAAAATCAATAAGCTTGTCCATTTCAAATTATGCCTGAAATCTTAAAGATGAGCGTTCCATGCACCAAAGGTTCGACCATCAAACTTGAGTCGGTTATTAGTCATGCAGCAATCGGGTCATTTCCTTCCTGTCGCGTTGAAGAAAATTTATTTAGAAACATACAATAATTTGCCACCTCTTTCGTCTTTACCATTGAAATGATACCTGAGCAAAAAAATAGGGTAGAAAAGAGCTTCGAGACGGAACGGCCGGGTCTGTTTGCGTTCATCCGATCGAAAATACGCTCCCTGGAAGAATCCGAGGACCTGTTGCAGGAGGTCTTCTTTCAGGCCCTCAGCAATTTGAATGTGCTCGAAGCAGTGGATAACCTGACAGGCTGGCTGTATACCATTGCCCGAAATAAGATCATCGATTGGTACCGCAAAAAGCGATTGCCAACGGTTTCCATCGATGAGCCAATGGCCAATGGGCTCTGCTTCAAAGATTTATTAGCCGAAGAAATTCCGGCTGAATTGGATGATGAGACTCGGGAGTTGGTATTTCAGGCGATTGTGGCTGCCATCGCGGAACTGCCCGAAAAGCAACGCCACGTGTTTATTCAGCAAGTGGTGGAAGACAGAACATTTCGGGAACTGTCCGAGGAGACCGGCGAGTCCATCAATACCTTGATTGCTCGAAAGAGGTATGCAGTTCAGTTTCTAAAAAAGAAGTTAGCGAAGTTGAAGTTTGAAGTTCCATCCTAAATCAAAGAGGTGCGACATGGATCAGTTTAACAAGTTAAGGGGCACGAAAAGAGTGCTTACCATTATTGGCATGGCAATTGGGGGCGTTATCATCGCTGCTACTATCGCCTTGATTCTCGGTTTTGTCGTGATGTGGCTATGGAACTGGTTGATGCCCGCGATTTTTGGGCTGACCAAAATCACGTTCTGGCAGGCCTGGGGTTTGGTGCTGCTGTCCCATATTCTGTTCAAATCTTTTCCCCATAGCAAAAATCATGATCACGATGATCGCTGGCAACGGCGCATCAAAGAGAAGCTATCGCTAAATAAAAAGGATGAACCGAAACAGGAAGCGATTGGTGCAGAGGTGAAATGAAGTATCACGCCAGGAACAATGAGGAAAAATCTGATCCGCTTGAAACGTCGCGACTTTGCTTCCTGGCGTGAGCAATTCTTCCCATCCAAAGAAACGAGGTTGACCATGAATACGAAATCAAAAAAAATAAAATCTCAAGCACCTGACAACCTAACAGGTGAACATCCCTGGGGCGATATCGGTCAGATCCTCCTGTTTGTAATATTTCTGATCGTCTGGATCAGCGATTCGTTTATCGTCCCTTTTTCTACCTTTTTGGCCAACTCTGTTTCCATCTATTTTCGGCTGCCACTGGCCCTGGTGATCCTATTGGATGCGGTCTATTTTATCAAATCGGCGCATCAGATTATTTTTAATCCTGAAAGTCAGCGGCCAAGTGTCATACGCACAGGTGTCTTTGGGCGAGTGCGACATCCGCTTTATCTGGGTTCGATTCTATTCTATGCTGGATTGGTTGTGCTGACGCTGTCGATGGTTTCATTGGTACTATGGATTGTAATTCTTCTTTTTTATCATTTCATTGCAAAATATGAAGAGGAATTATTGCACCACCGATTCGGAGTGGAATATGAAAAGTACACCAGCGAAGTGCCGATGTGGGTGCCCGCGATTAACTTTCGCAAATGAGATACCAACTCGATAGGATTCGTCGTTGAAAACTTTTGCACCGAGGGTCGTTTTCGGCTGAGCTTCACTCGTTCTCAAATTTTTCCATTTTCTTGCGCCGCTCAATCAGATTAAGAATATCAATGCAATTCAGGCTATTCAAGCCACCAAACATCCCCCTAAATCCCAATGCCAACTGCCGCAGGGGGAGCTTCCCAAATCCCCCCATCGAAGGTGGGCCAGGGGGGAGTTTGAATTAAATCCGACCAAGCAGTAATTATCGATCGGAATAAACGTTCAAAAAAAACTTGAATCTTACCGGCATTCTTGTTATATTCCCATTGTCTTATGTGGAAATTAGCACAACAGATCACTCTACAATCAATTCGTGAAAACCAATGCCAATGAACAATTTCTCTACCAAAACCTGCCATCTCATTGTCCTGATGCTGTTGCTGGCGCTGGCAGTCATTTTCTTTCACTCCCAGACCGGCAAAACCAGTGAAGAGAGCGAGCAAACCCATGCCCAGCATGATTTTTCGCAGCTTGTCTCCAGAACTTTGCAGCCTGCTCCCATGAGTCTGCCGCAATTTGATGGTGAAGCGACCCTCCTCGCGGCGGCAGCAATTTTTTCTTTTCAAGAAAAACCAGATTTTCAAATCGATGTATTTACCCCGTCCTATCCGAAAAAGCCATCGTTCATCCTTCTGTTTTCAACTTTATTGATTTGAAATCCCACAATTATTTTACCATCTTTCACTGCCTTTGATAAATTCGATGCATCGTGCCATAGGCAGATTTTGCTCCATCGCATTAACCTGATCGGAATGCAAAAGACTCTTTTACTCAGAAGCAAAAGCATTCAGAAATGTCTTTTATCTTTTAACCCTGAGAACTTTCTGAGTGCTAATGTTTTTTTCTTTTTTTGCAAAGAAACGAAGGTCACGATCACTCATCATCAAAATTATGTAAGGAATGATAACAATATGAACTCCATCAAACCGTTGTTATTCTGCTGCTGGTTAATCGGCTTTTATCCATTCAGCCTAATCGCTCAAACGGGGGACAAACTTTCGCTGCAGCAGGCGATTGAAATCGCCGTGAAGAATAATCCCGGCATTCAGCGAGCCCAACTGGAGATCGAAGCGGCCCGTGCGGGAATATTGCAAGCCGAAGCCATCCCCGAGCCTGAAATCGGCCTCAGTTGGAGCGAGGTTCCCTCTGATCTGAATTTTACGGAGGCTGGCGAAAACAGCATTGGCCTGGTTCAGACGCTGGAATTCCCAGGTAAGCGCCAGGCTCGCCGCCGGGTGGCTCGTCAGGAGCTGCTTATCGCCCGAGAGAATTTGGCCCGAGAAGAATTGTCGTTAACAACGGCCGTGAAAAAAGCCTACTCCCGGGCGCTGCTGAACCGGGCATTGGTTGTGAGCATGGAAAGAATCATCGAGCTGCTGCGGCAATTTCAGGAAATGGCTATCGTCCGCTATCGCGCGCAACTGGTGCCATTTCTGGAGGTGCTACGCGCCCGGGTCGAGCTGGCCAAAGCGCAAAATCAGCTTCTGGAAATCCAGCGAGAGGCCAGCCATAGTCTCATCGAACTGAATAGGCTCCTCGGCCGTGATGTGAATACGCCGATAACACTCAGCGATCAACTGCAATACCAGCCATTCGTGCAGTCATTGGCCGATTTTTTGATGGATCTCAACCGACGTCGGCCATCGTTACGCCGGGCTGCGGTCTCGATCGAACAGGAGCGATCCCGGCTGGGGCTGGCCAGAAAAAGCTATCTGCCGAATTTTTCCATCGGCATTTTCAATCAGGCGCTCAAAGAACAACCGCCCTTCGATGCCAATCAGTTTTATGGCACTTCGGTCTCGGGCTATTGGCAGTTCGAGCTGGGTCTGTCGATCCCGCTCTGGTTCTGGAAAGGGCCCCGAGGGGAAGTGCAACAGGCCCAGGCCAATCTGGCCATTGCCACCATTGACCAGCAGGCGCAAACTCAAAATGTGATTGCCGCGGTGATCCAGGCATATCAGCAGATCAAAGCCGCTGAATCCCAGGTTCAGATGTTTCAAGGATCGCTCCTGCAAGATATCGAAGATGAGCTTCAGGCGGGCATCAATTTGTACCGCAACAACCAACTGGAGGCGTTGAGCCTGATCGACATCTATCGCACCTATATCGACACACAAATGGAGTACTATCGCGCGTTATTTAATTTCAATATTGCTGTGATCGAACTGGAGATAGCGGGGGAAGAAATGTAGGACAAATTGCCAATTTGTCCCACAATCAATTTAAGGAGAATCTCATGCGACGAATACATTATTTGGCCATCATTATCACTCTTGTCCTGATTTCAAATTGCAGCAAACAGGCTGACATTTCGGAGGAGAGAGCTGAGGCGGCAGAAACATCGGACATCGTTGTCCTCAGTGCTGAAAGTCAGCGCACCTTTGGCGTAAAAGTGGAGCCAGCGCCACTGATTCCCTGGCAGGAGGAAATCACCTGTCCGGGACGAATCGATTTTGATCAGCAGCGCCTGGCGCATTTGACCTCCCGCGTGGCGGGCCGGGTGGAAAAAGCCTACGCCTTTCCAGGCGATCGAGTAAAGGCCCATGATCTGCTGGCCACCATTTACAGCCAGGAGTACCTCACGGCGCAGGCGGAATTTATCCAGGCCGATCAACGACTGGCGCTGGCGCAGGCCCGTCGGGACAGCATCGAACTGCCAACAGCTACCGCTATCCTCGAATCCGCCCGACGCAAACTGCTGGTCATCGGCGCGACCGAGGCGGATTTGCAGGAATTGGCTCGCACCCGTATGCCCAAAACATGGCTCGAAGTCCGAGCGCCCTTGGCTGGAACCGTCATCGAGGCCGAGGAAATTTGGGGACATTTTGTTGATGTCGGCGACAATCTATTTCACCTGGCCGACCTTTCCTCGGTCTGGTTGATAATTGATATTTACGAAAAGGATTTGGCGAAAACCAAACCCGGCCAGGCCGTTCAGGTGGAGGTGGCGGCCTATCCTGGGGAGAAATTCCACGGGCGATTGACCCGGGTATTCGATGTCGTCGATGAAAATACCCGTGCGGTCAAAGGCCGGGTCGAGTTGCCCAATCCCGATCGGAAATTAAAGCCCGGGATGTTTGCGACGGTTCGTCTTCAAACGAATGCGGAGGCGAAGGTCCTCGCGCTGCCGATCCCGGCGCTGCAAATGGAAGGTGATTCGCATTTTGTATTTTTGGCAATCAATGATAGTTCGTTTCAGAAAAGAATGGTCAGTATTGGCGCACAATTTGATGGCTGGCAGGCGATCACCCATGGCATCAAGCCCGGGGATAAAGTGGTCGTCGCGGGCGCGTTCGATTTGAAAGCCGAACTGGCAAAATCCACTTTCGAGGAGGAATAGCCATGCTGGAACGACTCATCCATTCTTCATTGCAAAATCGCCTGCTGGTATTGATGATCATCGGGATCATCGTCGGCTTTGGCATTCATGCCGTGCTCACCATTCCCATTGATGCCTTCCCCGACGTAACCAATATTCAGGTGGAAATTATCAGCGAAGCGCCTGGATTGTCGGCGTTGGAGATCGAGCGCTTTGTGACCTATCCCATTGAAATGTCGCTGAGAGGTCTGCCCGAGGTGGTGCAAATGCGATCCATCACCAAATTTGGCCTTGCAGTCATTACCCTCATTTTCAATGACGATGTGGATATCTATTTTGCTCGACAATTGGTCTTTGAACGGCTGACCGAAGCTGCCGAGCAAGTGCCACCCAATGTCAAAATCAGCCTGGGGCCGGTGGCGACGGCCATGGGTGAAATCTATCAATACACTTTGCAAGGCGAAATGCCCGACGATCCCCAAGCGCAAGTGGCCTACCTCACCGAGCTGCGCACCATCGAGGATTGGGTGGTGAGCCCGCTGCTGAAAACTGTGCCCGGCGTCAGCGAGGTCAATTCTTTCGGCGGCTATATCAAGCAATATGAAGTGGCCGCGTCACCCGAGCGACTGTTGCAGTACGATCTCAGCATTCAGGAGTTATTCGACGCCATCGAGAATAATAATCAGAATGTGGGCGGCAATATTCTGGATCACTATTCGGACCAATACATCGTGAGGGGCGTCGGGCTGGTACGCACGGAACACGACCTCCAGGATATTGTGCTGAAGTCGCACCAGGGCCGCCCCATTTTCGTCCGGGATGTAGCCGAGGTGAAGCTGGGACATGCGGTACGCCAGGGCGCCGTGCTGATGAACGGCGCCCAGGAAGCGGTGGGCGGCATCGTGATGATGCTGCGAGGCGAAAATGGTCGGGAAGTGGTAACCAGAATCAAGGCGAAAGTGGCGGAGATGAATGCGAACAACATGCTGCCGCACAGCATCAAAATCGTGCCCTATTATGATCGCTCCGACATCGTCGCCGCCAGCGTGGGCACCGTGACCAGAGCGCTGCGGGAAGGGGTACTGTTGGTGCTACTCATTCTCTATCTTTTTCTCCGAAGCATTCGGGGAGCGTTGATTGTGCTGTTGGCGCTGCCGCTGTCGCTATTGCTTACCTTCACGGCGATGAAATCGGTGGGCCTGGATGCCAATCTCATGTCGTTGGGCGGCCTGGCGATCTCCATCGGTATGATCATCGACGCCACCATCATTCAGGTCGAAAATGTCCAGCGGCACTTGAGTGCCTCAGGCCGTCAGGATCGCAAATTAACGACCGTGTTGAAGGCCGTTCTGGAAGTGCGCAAGCCGAGCATCTTTGGGGAGCTGATCATCGCCACGACATTTCTGCCCATTCTCTCGCTGCAGGGCATGGAGGGCAAGATGTTTGCCCCGCTGGCGCTTACCGTGGCCATTGCCCTGCTGTCATCGCTGCTGCTGTCTATCTTTGTGATTCCAGCGATATGCGCCATGGTGTTGAAAAGCGGAGCGGAAAAGGAAAGCCTCCTGTTGCGTGCGGTTAAAAAAGTTTATCTGCCCTTACTCAAACAATCCTTGCGCCGCAAATATGTTCCGATTGCCATCGCCATCGTGCTGTTCGGTCTGGCGCTCTTGCTGTTGGGGAGTCTGGGAACTGAATTCATCCCCATCATGGACGAAGGCGCGTTTGATATGGATATTCAACTCATGCCAGGCATCTCGTTGAACAAAGCATTGGCCGTGAGTCAGACGGTGGAGCAGCGATTGATGCAATTCCCCGAGCTGGAAATGGTTATCGGCCGTACGGGCCAAACGGGCATTGCGCTGGAAGCCAGAGGTGTGGACAAGACCGCCTACACGGGCGTACTCAAACCCAAATCGCAATGGCGAAGCGCCCGGACGAAAGACGAGTTGATCGAGAAAATGCGCCAATCGTTGGCAACCATTCCCGGCATGGCCTTCAGTTTCAGCCAGCCGATCCAGTGTCGCATCGATGAACTGGTAGCCGGCACCCGAGCCCAATTGATCATCAAGCTGTTCGGCGAGGACACCGAGGTGCTCAAGCACAAAGCAGAGGAGATCGCCAACGTGGTGTCACGCATCCGGGGCGCCGCAGACCTGGTCGTGGAACAAATTGCAGGTCAGCCCTATCTCTCCATCGTGGTGGATCGAAACAAAATTGCCAGACATGGCTTGACTGTCAAAACCGTGCTCGAGGTGGTAGCAATCGCCATTGGCGGCAAAGCAGCGACCCAGTTGTACGAAACCACTCGCTCGTTCGATGTGATTGTTCGTTTCCCTTTTGAGAAACGAAATTCTATGGCGACCATTGGCAATATTTTGATCGCCACGGATCAGGGTTACCGCGTGCCATTGAGCGAGTTGGCGGACATTTCGATCGCCGAAGGCCCATTGCAGATCAGTCGGGAGGAAGGCCAGCGTCGGATCGGGATCGAGGTGAATATCAGCGATCGGGATATCGGCAGCTTTGTGGCTGAGGCGAAGACCAGAATTAAGCGTCAGGTGGCTCTGCCAGCCGGCTATTATATCACCTGGGGCGGGCAATTTGAAAATCAGCAGCGGGCCATGGCACGACTGATGATCATTGCTCCCATTGCCGTGGCAGTGATTCTGTTCCTGCTGTTCCTGACCTTCAATTCGATGCGCCTGGCCCTGTTAGTGATCCTGAATTTGCCGTTTGCCTTGATTGGTGGGGTGCTGGCGCTGACACTGGCCGGATTGTATCTGTCGGTACCTGCATCGGTGGGATTCATTGTTCTATTTGGTGTGGCGGTGCTCAATGGCGTGGTGCTGGTGTCGTACATCAAGCAACTTCAAAACGAGGGCCTTTCGGTTCCGGAAGCGATTTTGATGGGCAGCGAGAACCGACTCCGTCCCGTGTTGATGACGGCCTCCATCGCCATCTTCAGCCTATTGCCGCTGCTCTATGCCTCGGGACCAGGCTCGGAAGTACAACGGCCGCTCGCCGTGGTAGTGGTGGGCGGATTGATCACTTCGACGCTGGCGACGCTTTTTTTGCTGCCAATTCTATATAACTGGTTCGAGCGAACGAAATAATGACGACGGATGAAGGCAGATAATTAATCCTCTTCAAGCAACAGCACGTCATAGCTGACAAAATTAAATTTTGAATTTCTAAAATTGGCTCTGATATCAAACGAGAAACTACCACTTTGCAGCGTATTCAAAGTAATTAAATCGCAACATTGGTTATGCGCTTCCAGGGTCACAGTTTTGAAATCAGAGCCACCTTCTCGATAATTCAAAGTGATCGTAGAATCGGAAAAGTTGATAAATCCCAGCTTAATGATATACAGGCGATTGCTACTATGATCAATCTGCAGCACAGAGGTATTTTCTGACATGGTAAGAGCACCGGCAGAATAATAAATCAGCTTGTCTTTTGCGATGACCGGACTGGATAGACTAAAATACCAGCTCAGCAAGCCGATGGCAAAGAGTTTTCCGGGATTCATGAATTTCTCCTTTTCATCTCGTCCAGCAATTGGTTTCAATATCGGGAGGGATTTGGTTTCAATTTCGACAAAAGAGATCCAGCTACAACGGCAAATCTTTGCCGTAGTAGCTGCTATCTCGAAGGGCAATCACTACATAATAGAGAATGAGTGACCAATTTGCGGAAAGCTGTTGGAGGTTTCATCGGAATTGCAGGAATAATCGCCAGACGTGCCGGACAGAATACTAAGCCAATCACATACGTTTATCACCTAAATTTCTAAAATGAACCATGATGCTCGAAAATGATCATTCTTTGGCCACGAAACACACGGAATGACATGAAATTAAAAAAAGAAAAGTGCTTTCAATGTTTTTTCGTGTGTCCCAAGGGGCAATTATCAATTATCATTTCAGGTATCATCTGTGTTGGATTGGCCCAAGACTTATCGCAACGCTTCAGTTTGGGAATTCTCATGCGATAACCAATTCAAAAAAACGCCATCCTATCGCCTGCCGGCTGCGGTGAAGGAGCAGTTGCAGCGAGTCGGCTAATTTCAATCTCGGAATCAAGACACCACGCTTTTCATCATTCGCTGCCGGTCACAAAATCGCCAGCCTTGGCCCGAGGCAATTTTGCCATGTTCTCCCCTGCGCCGAATCGCCTCTCCAATGCTTAGGGAACGCCAAACGTGAAGGAAGAATCTACTGCTGTCGAGCTATTTGACCATGGTCATTTTGCGAATAGTGTTCATTAGGATAATTTCGTGCTTCTTGTTATTTTGTACTTCGATTTTTTTCACAATCAGTTTTGAGAAATAGACACCGCTGGGTAATGTTAAACCGTCGTCGGTTTTGCCATCCCACCGTAGCAGGTAGTGCCCGGCATTTTTATAACCCTGGGTTAAAGTTCGTACCGTTTGGCCAAGGATATTATAAATTTTCAGTTCAATATAAACATTTCTTGGCAATTGAAAACGAATCTCGGTGCCAGCGTTGAATGGATTGGGGCTATTTTGATAAAGCAAAAATATGTTCGACGCACCTTGCGTAATTGGATCTTCTGGACCGAAGGGCCGATTCGCATTTTTGGTCTGGATAATCACGCTATACATGCTTTCCGCGCCCACTGCGCCACTGGCTAAATTCCCCCCCAGCGTGACCACAAAAGTAAAAATGTCTTTTTTCCAGAGATCCAACTCCTGGGCATATTCGCTAACGCCAATGGTCTTGCCAATACGATGGAAATGATTGGTCAGCCAATTGGGATACTCGGTCGCCCGGGAATCATAGGCGATATAAACATCCGCCGTGTCTTTCAGTTGAAAGCTGAGGAAATTGGCGTCCTTTTTATCACGATCATCATTTGCCGTTTTGATCCACAAATACCCTTTCATTTCAGAGGGAATACTGGTGAGGGTATACTCTCGATCGATATAGTATTTGTCGCCCACCCGAAGGTACGCCATTTTGTAATTTTCTTTATTGATGCCCACGATCACTGCGGTCGAATCAACTTTGAAAGTGTAATTAAAAGTGGTATTGTCGATAATTTTGTTGGGAATTGCCGCCCGATCCCGGATGTTGTTTACCGTGATCACGTAACTGGTATTCAATTGATGCTCGCTGGTCGTCAGGTGAACAATTTTTAGATTATTATCCAGAGTCGCTCCAATCACCTGGATGCCCCGATTGATAGAATAATTGGTGAACAGCTCCGCCGATTCCCGCTCGATGGGTTCATTGAACATCAATCTCAAATAGGTTCCATAAACCACCTGCACCTTTTCCAGCAAGGGCGGCTCTTTGTCCTGATAAAAATAAGTGTATTGAACACTCTGCTCCGCAACGATGGGATTGCCATTGGGGGAACGATCCATGATACCATGAACCGTTAATTTATAGGTTTTACCGTTTTGATGGGCGGTCGTAGTCAGCCGAACCTGCACCAGGCTGGTATCCAGCATGGCAGTTAAAATCCCAATTCCATTGCTAATGAAATAGTTCGCCTCTTGCTCGGCGCTGCTGCGATCCAGTGGCTCCGAAAATGTCAGCAACAGATGTGTCCCATCGGTAGGCTCTGCCGAAAGAAGCTGTGGTGGTTCTTTATCATCGGGTTGATAGACGTAACTAAAGATACTGCCGCTTTTGATCTTATTTGGCGGCAACGCGCGATCCAGCACATTGCTAACAGTAACGGTATAAGTCATGTTGGCCTGATGCGAACTCGTCGACAGGTGGACGGTTTTGAGATTGATGTCCAGGATGGCAACCAGAACATTTACCCCATTATTGATCCGAAAGTTCTGCGCGGTTTCTGCCGATGCCTGCTCCACCTGTTCCGAAAATGTCACATCGACCAGATTGCTGTTTCGAATGTTGACCGAATAGATTGTGGGCGCAGTGGTGTCATTTTCGATATAAGAATATTGTTGGCTGCTGTTGGTGGCAATGTAATTGGGTGTGGGCGCTCGATCGGAGACATTGTTCACCGTCAACGTGTAGCTTACACCGGGATAATGCGGACTGGTTACCAAATGTACCGTCCGATTATTCTGATCCAGTTGTGCCTGATAGATGGTGATGCCGGTCTCGATTTTATAGTTAGCAATGGTCTCTGCCGAACGTTTTTCGACGTCTTCACTGAATATGACATCGACATGGGTTTGATCCAGAATCCGGACACTGGCAATTACCGGCGGAGTGGTATCATCGGCAATGAACTGGTAGGATTGGCTGGTGTTGGAAGCAATGGAATTCTGGGCCAAATCTTTTACATTGTTCACCGTTAGGGAATAAGTTCCCGGTTGATGTGACGATGTGGTCAGGTGAAGCGTGTACTGATCTGCCTCCAACGATGCAGCCGTGATCGTGATGCCATTGTTGATTCGATAATTGGCAATAGTCTCCGCCGATGCTCTATCCACTTTTTCGCTAAAAATGAGATCCAGACGAGTCGCACTCTTCACGATAATGGCATAGATCGTTGGCGGCGTCGTGTCGGTGACGGGAATGGTTGCGCTGACCTCCCGGGAAAAATCGCTTTCATTCTTCGCGGTATCATAGGCGGTAACAGCAAAAAAATAGGTCACCCCCTCGGAAAGCCCACTAACGGTAAAGTTATTGATCTTGCCGACATCGATGAATTGCGTGTATTGCCTGGACGAAGTGCCGTAGTAAATCTTATAGCCTGCCAGATCCGCTTCGGTGTTGTGATCCCAGCTAATAATGAGTTCGCGCGCCTGACTATTTGACAACAAACAAATGATCGCAAAAAATACACAAGTAGCTCCCCAAAAGAACTGCTTTGAAAAACACATGTGACGACCTTCCGGTTGAATTCATGAACTTCGAAATTTTCGCTAATACACGATTGCTACATTTTTTGGGAGTCTGCTCTTAGAGATGCACAAGCTATTTGGCAAGAACCGTACCTAAAATTAAGGCCTCTATAACTGATTTATTTAGAATAAACTAACCTATTAGTTACATCAATATAAATATTACATTTTTAGTAGTGATAATTCATATTTGAAATTGAAATATTAGTAGATTAAATACAAAATGATTGGCGTAGAAGTATAACTGCAAATCACGAAGCTGATGGTGCGAGGAAAATCGATGAAGAATAGTTTGAGCGAGATTCGGAAGGATTATGTAACGCAAAATAAAAAAAAACGCCTCACTGCTTTAATCAGCGAGGCGTTAGATCCACCTGGAAATTTTTCGGGTATTACTAATAATGCTTAGTCAGATTTGATCTGAACATCCCCCCGTGCTCCCCTTCAAAGGTGGGATTTCGGAAAGCACCCCTGCCGGTTGGCGGGAGGATTTAGGGGGATATTAACTGGCTAGAATCGCGTAAATAGTATTGATATTCTAAATCTGACTAAGTAGTACTAAATATTTTTTTTCCAACTGGCGTGGGTAATGCCATGATATCTGACTTTATAATTCAACGAACGAGGGGAGATTCCCAGCAGCTTTGCCGCTTCCTTTTGCACCCAATTACTGATCTCCAATGCCTGCAAAATGGCCTCGCGCTCCAGTTCATCAAGCTTCAGCGTATTAAAGCCCCAGTTCTCACCAACATTCTTGCGACGATCACGGCCACCAGCGGCAAAATAATCCTTTCCGGTTAGCGCCAGATCATCGGGGGTGATCATCTCGCCTTCATCAACGACCAATACCGCCCGTTCGACGAGATTCTTCAGCTCGCGAATATTGCCCGGCCATTGGTGATTTTTCAACAAGCGGATGGTCTCCTCGGTAAAACCGCGCGTCTGTTTGCGGAGCTCAGAACTGAATTTCCTTCGAAAAAATTCGGCAATCAATGGGATATCTTCATTGCGATCCCGCAATGGTGGCACATTGATGGTGACCACATTGAGCCGGTAATACAGGTCATCGCGAAAATTACCCTGCTCAATCTCCTGCAGCAACTCCTTGTTGGTCGCCGTGATAATTCGGACATCCACATGGATGGTCTTGTTGCCTCCGACCCGGGTAAATTCCTGATCCTGCAATACCCGCAGGATTTTGGCCTGAGTGGACAGATTCATGTCCCCGATTTCATCGAGAAATAGCGTGCCGCCATCTGCCTGCTCAAATTTTCCAATTCGGGTTTGGTAAGCTCCCGTGAACGATCCTTTTTCATGACCGAACAGTTCGCTCTCCAGCAGATTTTCCGGCAAAGCAGCACAATTCACTTTCACATAGGCTTTATTCGCCCGTAGACTTATAAATTGAATGAGACCTGCAATCAGCTCTTTGCCGGTTCCCGTTTCACCTTGAATTAAAATGGTGGCGTTGCTTTTGGCCACCTTTTTGATCAGTTTTAAAATTTCTTTGATCTGAGGACTTCGGCTTACCAGCGGATAATAGTAGTCAAAACCAAAATTTTTCCCCCAACTCCGCGCAATTTCTTCAGGTGCCTCTAAACTTGTCTCAGCCCAGCTTAAGTCCAGTTCCTCCGCTAAGTTGTTCATGCTGGCCCCGCATTTTAGATTCTTTATTTATTAGCCAATTACAAAAAAAAGACAACCCCAACCAAGTTTAGGTTGTCGATCCAAAGCTGCCGTACGTCAAAACTTCGTTGGGGCTGTTCATGAATGATGCACGCCCTAAGATGTCTACCCAAATAATCTTTTTGGCTGTTAAACAAAGTACGTGGATGCCTACTGTATCTCATTCATCTGTCATTAGAAAGAACAAATATTATGCCAAAAGCCTGCCCATAAAAATGATTAATCTTATCTATCTTTTTTAGTATGAGATTAGTAATATAGCATCTAATAATGAGATTATTTATATGTTAGTTATATCAATATTCTTGAGCAGCGGTTTCTAAGATTTCTTCCCCAGAATTTGACCATCCATTCTACGGCTGGCGTATTGGTGATGATCATAATTTGATCACTTCATGTCCTAAAATTATTCACATCTGCTCGGTCGCTGTTCATCGTTTTAGGTGGGTCAGGGCGGCTTTTAACTCCTCGGCGGTGTAGATTTTGGGGCGAGTCAATACCTGTTTCTCGTGCAGATAATGGCAGAAACGAACGATACGCGGCATGGTTAATCCCAGCGGCGTTAAAAATTCGCTGGTTGAAAATACGTCATCTTTCGGACCGTCAAAAAAAATGCTTCCATGCTGCAAAATGATGATTCGCTTTGCAACCTGAGCAATAGCCTCCATATTATGGCTTATCATAATAATAGTGATACCACGCTGATGCAGTGTTTTCAGCATCTGCAAAATCAATTTTACCCCCTGGGGATCCAGGCAGGCGGTGGGCTCGTCCATAATGAGCACCTCCGGCGACATCGCGAGAATGCCGGCAATGGCCACGCGGCGTTTTTCGCCCTCGCTCAATTCGTGCGGTGATCGGAATCTGATCGCCCGATCGTTCAGTCCGACCAGATTCAACGCGTCATTCACTCGAGCATCAACCTCCTCCGCCGATAGTTGCAGCGACACCGGGCCGAACGCCACGTCAGCAGCTACCGTTTCAGCAAACAATTGGTTCTCTGGAAATTGAAAGACCAAACCAATTTTGCTCCGCAGCTCGTTCAGCGGATACTTTTTCTCCCAAATATCGCGACCATCGACGTAAATGGTTCCAGTTGTTGGGCGCAGCAAACCATTAAAATGCAGCGCCAGCGTTGTCTTGCCAGATCCCGATGGACCGATGATGCCAATGGCTTCACCGGTTGCAATTTCCAGGTTGATGCCACTCAGTGCCCGGTGGGGAATTGGTAATTTCGAATTGTACTCAAAAGAAATATTGTCAAATTGAATTTTCATTGTCAAATCAGTGAGGCAGTTCTACTTTATATTTGGGCTTCAAATTGATTAAGTTCGAGCAGGGCAAAGCGATCCGTCATGCTGGCGATATGATCGGCTATAATCCTTATCAACGCCGCATTGGCCCGTAGGCGTGGAAGCTGTTCCGGCGAGGCCAATGCCAACGGCGACCAACCTCCTCGCTTTAAAATATAGGCCGGCAATCGCGCAGGATTTTCCAAAAAATGGATAAACAGCATCCGAATCACATTTTTATTCTTCTCGGTAACTTGTGGCGTCTGACATTTGAAGATAATGGCCTCATCGATAAATTCATCCAGCTCCTGTTGTAGCGGATCGAGTTGGGGGCTAAATCGCACAATTTCCTCATCAAAAAAAGATAGCCGCTGTTTGCGATGGTAGAAATCGGCCAGGTTGCTGAGCGTAGTGGTCAAAATATCATCCACCAACAAATTGATCAGGCCTCGAATAATTCGATTACGATAGTCATAACGATCGGCCACGTTGCCGGGTTGCAATCCTAATTTTTGCTCCACCAGGCCGACAATGCGAACTTTCCGCACTTGTTCGATTTCGACCAACCCCGCGCGGATACCATCTTCCAGGTCATGGGTACGTTGGGCAATTTCGTCAGCAATGGCGGTCACCTGTCCCTCCAAAGTTGTAGCGGCATCGAGCTCAAAATGAATATGATCATAGATAAAATCGGGGTAGGCAAATTGCTGGCGCAATAGCCGAGTGTGTTTCAAAATACCCTCTCGAACCGGACCGGTTAGGTTCAAACCATCAAAGGCATATTTTTTTTCAATCGCATCGACAACGCGGAGGCTCTGGTAGTTGTGTTTGAAGCCCCCAAGGGGTCGCGCAGAAAGCAAGCCGTTCAACGAATCCCGGCCGGTCAAAATTTCATTCAGTACCACCTCGCCGATATGGCCGAAGGGGGTGTGCCCCAAATCATGTCCCAAGGCAATCGCTTCTACCAGATCCTCATTCAGCCCCAGCGCGCGGGCAATGGTGCGCGATAATTGAGCGACCTCCAGCGTATGCGTCAGTCGCGTACGGTAATGGTCTCCCTCGCTGATGAGAAACACCTGTTGTTTATGCTTTAACCGACGAAACGCACGCGAATGAACGATTCGATCTCGATCCCGTTGGATCGCTGTGCGATAGGGATGCTGCTCCTCATCATGAATTCTTGTGAAATGCGCCTCGGCGCTGTGCAGGGCATAGGGGGCCAGAAAACTGGCCTCGACCTGTTCATAATAT
This sequence comes from uncultured Cytophagia bacterium, assembly GCA_964647995.1. Lineage (GTDB taxonomy): Bacteria > Zhuqueibacterota > Zhuqueibacteria > Thermofontimicrobiales > Thermofontimicrobiaceae > Thermofontimicrobium_A. The sequence continues at coordinate 7,069 of CAZYNP010000010.1, read as the reverse complement.
TTCCGATCGCGTATTTTCCAATGCATTGGGGCGGCTCATTTTCGCTTCATAATTGCAAATGAGAGGCACTGTTTCTCCTGCTTCGCTCATTACTTCCCAGGAAATTTGATTCAAGAGCTCATGCCAATTATGCCCACTCGCTTTTTTCGCGTCTCAGCGAACAGGCATCGAATTAAAAATTATTCGATTCAACCGATCAGATTGGTAGCAAGCAGGTCGCTATCTACTACTCCCGGCCAATTAAGAACGATTGCAATGCCTCACCAATCAAGCCCGAAGCCATAGACATCTCAAGAAATAGCTGCAGTTTCTTTGAGCAGCGCATCGATCTCGTCCTTGAGCTGCTGTCCAATTTGCTCCGAGTAACCGATATGATGATATCGAATCTTCCGCTGCGGATCAATCACCAGATGAGTTGGAAACCCGATGATGTCGTACATTTTTTTAACCGGATAGCCCGAGTGAAATTGGTGATACTGAAATGGATGTTCACTGATGAATTTTTTAATCGAAACCGGCGCCTCGACCGAGATTGCCCAAAAGCTCACACGAGGATCATTGTTGTATGCAGCAGCAAGCGCATTGAGCTGGGGCAACTCCTGCAAAAATGCGGCGCTCCAGCTATCCCAGAAAGTCAACACAATCACCTTACCCTGCTGCTCAGATAGTCGCTTGAGGTTACCATTGAGGTCCATCAATTCAAAATCGGGCGCCGGCCTGGCTGATGCTTTGCGCTCATCCTCGATGGCTTGATTCAGGTACGAATAAAAATTAGCCGCCTTGCCACCTCGCTGTTCGTAAATGGCTTTTAATTGTTCAATAGCCTCAGCCGTGGGTTCAATCTGGATCGCTTTCACAAAGGCTGTTTCGGCGCTGTCCAACTTTCCCAGTTGCAGATAAAGCTCGCCTATTTGCGACCATTCAAAGGCGGGAAACGGCGTAAATAGGGCCAACGACTGTTTCCGATGGGCAATGGCCAGCGCATAGTTATGACGGGCAGCTTCCAGAGTAGCCCGGGTGGAAAAAATGCGACACCGATCCAGATTATAAGCGGCCCGGCGTTGCTCCGGGCTATCCCAGGACGCCCTTAAAAAATATTTTTCTTCGGTACAACTTTTTGCTGCTTCTTCAATCAATTGCTGCGCGATGTCGTAGGCCTGCTTCTTGATATAGGCGCCAGCCAGGTCAAGCTTGATATGAATTTCATCAGGATCGAAATACAAATATTTTTCTAAGTAGGTCATTGCTCGATCAAATTGCCCGCGGCGGGTGAATGAAAAACCCAATTGCTGGTAGATCATTTTCAACAGCGACGTATCTTTGATGCGCTCGGCCAACCGCATCAATTCCGCATCCCTCTGTTCGCTGTCAGCCGCGAACTTCAATTGGATCATTGAATATTCCATTTCCTCGCGATCAGGGAATGATGGAAACTCCCTGAGCGCCGTAATCGCCTGTTCGAGCGCAGAGGCTGGATTATTCAACAACCTGGCGTAGGCTTTAACTGCAAGATCATGCAATGCGGGGCTGGCAGGTTCATGCGTTAGCAAGCTATCCAGTTGAACGCTTATTTGGTTCAGTACCTGCGGCTTCGGTCCAAGTTGCTTTAGCCTGGTCTCCCAGATGGTATACCAAACCGAATAGTTCTCGGGATACAGCAACAACTCGCGCTGGAACTCCTGGTGGGCACGTTCATAATTAGGAATAAACCCGGCTTGTTCGCTCTGGCAGTACATCAATCCTATTTTGGCATGTGCGTGCTGCGGCTCATTGCCGAAGCGATCGCGGATGATAAGATGCCAGCCCACTCCCTGGTTATCCTCCACCCGATCCAAATGGTCCTCAAATTTCACCCGCAACAGATAGGTGCCCACTTCCGGTTTGATCTCCGCCTGCCAATAATTCCTTTTGGCAGCCATGGGAATGCGCACGGGTTTGATGGTATTGTTCAGGAATTGCTGATAGATGAGAAATACGGTAAGTTCCTGCTTTTCAGGTTTAATCAGCCGTTCTGGATTAAAGATGATGGTAATTTTATCGCCAGCAACGGGCTGCTGCGGCTTCCAGATTACCACTTCATCGCCTGGCCCGGAACACGTCAATAGAATTGCACATCCAAGCAGCAGGATGATTTTTTGTCGCATGAAATCTTCCTCCCTCCAATGGCATCATTGGTTAAATCGGTCGCGCCTCTCGTTTCCGATTGCTAAAAAAATAGATCTCGGCAAAGCCAATTTTTCTCAATAAATCAACCGCCTCCTGGAAATAGCTCCCCACATCGGTGGGAATGTGAGCATCTGAACCCAGCGTAATGGGAATATTCAGTTCGCGGATCAAATGCAACAACTCTCTGCCGGGAAAGGGTTCCAGCACGCATTTCGTTCGAAAACCAGACGTATTGATTTCCAGGCAGAGATTGTTTCGTTTGATGGCTTCCAACGCTTCGGCGGCATAGCCGAAGCTGGTCTTATCCATCCCCCCCCAAAATCGTCGCGGCAAATCAAAATGCGCAATGATGTCGAACAGGCCAGAATTTGCCGCCTCTTTCACCTGTTGAAAGTAGGTATAATAACGGTCGCCGCTGGTTGCGTCGCGACAATCGCTCAAATAACAAAGTCGCCCATTCGTGTTACCACGCAAATAGTGCACACTTCCAATAATATAATCGAAATGATTCCCTTCGACAAATGGATGCAGGTAGTGCATCGCGCCGCTAATATAATCGAGTTCAATACCAACTCGAATATTCAGAATATCAAAAAACCGCTGAAGATCCTGGATCACCTCTCGATAGAGCGCTATCTCTTCGGGCAGCATGCGATAGTGACTATCGAATGCAGAGGGGAGTGGACTATGGTCTGCAAATCCAATTTCCTTCAAACCCGAGGCAACGGCAAATCTTACATACTGCTTCATGGTTCCTTTGGCGTGATTGCAGAGCGAGGTGTGGATATGGTAATCCGCCAATTCCGTAGACATGCTTGGGTCCTTTACTTATGTAACAATTCCATGATGGTTTCATATTTTTGTTCCGACAATCGTTCGCGCACCGATGGCAGGCTAATTAATATTTCGCCCATTCGCTGATACAAGCCGCGATAATCCGGAAAATCCGATGCCAATACCTGCAAATGCCTGGTCAACGTCCCAACATCCCCTCGCACCAGTGGACCGGTCAGCGCTCGTTCCAGGCCATTCTCATGTAAATTAGCAACAGTTGTGAATAATAGCGGAAATAAAAAATCAATGACTTGAGATTCCGCAAATCCCATCTTTCGGAACATTTCAACCACCGGAATCAGCAGCGCAATCAGGTAATTGGAAGCCATGGTGCATGCCAGATGATAATGCATTTTGAACTCTTTCGGCAGGAGGATGGCGTTCGAACCCAAAGCCCGACTGATTTCCACAGCTTTTTGGACCGCAGCAGCATCCCCTTCAATCCCAACATAGATATTGGACAATTTTTTCCAATCGTCCTCATTGCCAGCAAAGGTCTGCAAGGGATGGAAACTGGCGCCAGCAATCCCACTGATTTTTAGCGGCATCAAAATTTCGCTTGTCAATGCCCCCGACGTGTGAAAAACAAATTGCCAGCGGCCTCGATCTTGGGCATGCGGCTGCAGGCCTGAGACCACCCCCTCAATTTCATCATCGGGGACAGCGATAACAATGATATCAGCCTCGGGAACTTCGTCGAGAATTTCCGAGGCAATCGCCGCCGAACAAATATCCGCCAGATGCTCGGCCCGGGCCAGATCGCGATCGATAACCCCCACAATGACCAGGCCTCTAACCTTTAGCCCCCTGGCCAGAGCAGAGCCCAATCTCCCGGCGCCAATAATCACCATTGTATCTTGAATTGCGGCCATCGAGGAACATTCCAAAGATATTCATCGGTCACATTGTGTTTCGGGCCAACTTGAATTGAGCCAGCTCAATTTACAAAAATTATTTTATAAATCAAAACAAAATATTTTAACACTGCGGTCTGAACTAATTTAAATTTGTAAATTTGCTCCCTGTAATACAGGCCGTTGCCAGCAAATTTATTCGTTCTTCAATATCAGGTTCAATTGCCACCGGTCGGCCAGTTGACCATTGGCGTTAACCTTAGCTGATACTGGCCACAAAGGCCAAAAGACGTGAAGCAATCTGCGACCAATTATTCTATGAAACGAAGCCATGGCAACAAAATTCGATGATCACGGAGTGCTTTTTAGGCCTTTTTTCTAAAATGCAATCTGATTTCTTTGTGTCTTCGATTCTTGATGGCATTACCAATACTTAAGTTGAGGCCAATTGCCAGTTGGTGGAATATATTTTGCTATCCCCAATGCTCGAAGAGACATCCTGTATGGGACCAAAGTGTTTTTCAATAAGGCAATAACGTCTCTGCTATCACCGGTTTTGATATATTACCAAGGTTTTAATCTGCCTGACATACGAGACCAATTCATTAACCTTAATAACCCAAGCGAATCCCCTAACGATTTAACCTTATTAGCTTCTGCTTGTATCTTGCTGTCCAAAATGCGAAACGGGAAATCCCATTTTGGACAAGAGCAATATCTTAACCTGTCCAGGGATTCTTAGATGAAGGGGTGAGATTTAGAACGGTAATTCGGGCTGGCGATCAAATATAATGTAGCTTTTGTTTGAAATCATTCACATAATTCTGGCTGACCACCATCTCCTTCCCGTTTTTCAGCTTCAACTGCAGCTTGCCCCCAAACCATTTATGAATGACCTCGATCTTTTCTAAATTCACAATAAACGAGCGATGCACCCGACAGAAGCGATCGGGATCCAGTTTTTCCTCCAGCTCTTTCAACGTAAAGGGGATGATGTGATCAGCTTTCGCGGTGTTCAAAAAGGTATATTTGTCTTCGGCGTGAAAGTAATAAATCTCATCGTCTGGAATGATGAAAATTCGGTCGCCCACCTTGACAGAGAAGCGTTTGATGTGGCGCTGTTTGCTAGTGATCGCTTGCACCAGCCGCTCCAGGTCCAGCGGAGCGGAGCTGCCCTGTTGCAGAATTCTGGTGACTTTGGAGATCGCTCGATCGAGCTTAGCCTGGGAGATGGGCTTCAACAGATAATCGATGGTATTCTCCTCGAAGGCTTGCAGGGCATACTGATCATAAGCGGTGGTGAAGATGATGTAGGGCGATTTTTTCAATCGGGTCAGCATCTCGAATCCTGATAGCAGCGGCATTTTGATATCCAGCAGGATCAAATCGGGCTCGAATTGTTCGATCAGTGCCAGCCCTTCCTGGCCGTTCTGCGCCTCTCCCAGGATCTGGATATTTTCATATTTTGAAAGCAGCCGTTTCAGACGGGAGCGGGCCAATTTTTCATCGTCGATAATGATGGTTCGGATTTGCATTTTTGATTCTATTCAATTAATTCTGATAACAAAATATTTTGACATGATGAACTGGATTTACAGGATTAAAAAGATAAAAATTGTCTCCAACGGATTGAAACAACCCAACTGATTTAATCCCTTTATTTTCATCCGCTGGGTTGTTTCAATCCGTTGGCAAAAATCTTTATTTATTCATTACATCACCAACAGGCATCCAGATCCTCACCCTCGTCCCCTTTCCCACTGCCGAATCAATATCCATTCCAGCACGATCCCCGAACAGCAGCCGCAATCGCTCCTGAATGCTGTACAAGCCGAAGCCCAGATCGGCTTTCGAGACATCAAACCCAGCACCATTGTCGGCCACTGAAACCGATAGCTGTTCCCCTTCCTGGTCGATTTGGATACGGATATGGATTGTCTGATTGTCGCTGCCAGGGGCATGTTTGAGCACATTTTCCACCAGCGGCTCGATCATCAGGCCTGGAATTCTGGTCATTCGCAGCGCATCGGGACAATCAATTTCAAACGACAACTTATCTTCAAACCGCAGTCGCTCCAGTTCCAGCATATCCTGGATCAATTCGAGCTCTTCGCCCAGGGTGATGAAATTCTGATTGGAAATGGAAAAAATCTTTCGATACAGATCGGACAACTGAAGAATGCTCTCTTCGGCTCGGGCGGGATGGTCGTAGACCAGCGCTGCGGTGGAGTTCAAGGTGTTGAACAGGAAATGGGGATTGAGCTTGGCCTGCAGGCTGCTCAGGCGGGCTTCCAACTCCAGTCGCTTCAATTTCTCATTTTCGACCTCAATCTCTTTCAACCTGGTGATGTTCTCTTCCAATTTCTCCCGAAAGACCATGTAGCCCGTAATGACGATGCTGGCCGCAAAACCGATGAGCAGGCTGAATTTCAGTACCTCGCTTTTGATAAACAGTCGTTGCTCCAGCAGCAGTGTGCTCGTGACCACGCCCAGGAAAATTCCGATCACCACCAGCACTGTGAAGATCAAGAAAAAAATGAAGCGAGGATATTGTCGAATGGTATCGAACCAGCGGGTGATCAAAAAGGTACACAAGACCGTGCAGATGAGCGTATATACCAACGACTCGAAATAGATTTTAAGTGGATCTCCGCTGGAAACCAGCACGCTCAGTGTGCCGACAAAAAGAAAGATCAAAAAAACAGCTACCGAGATTAATTTGATCTGTGATTTTTGAAGCGACCTGGTTGTCATTGGATCTATTTTCTTTGGTTAATTAGTACTACTTAGTCAGATTAAGCTGAGTCATGTCATTCCGAACGAAGCGAAGCGGAGTGAGGAATCCGTATATTTTAAGATTAGTCTGCTTGATAACCAGATTTCTCTCCGCCACTCGGCGGATCGAAATGACCTGCATTTACTGATGAATTTTAATAATCTGACTAAGTAGAGTTAGGTAATTGGGTAATTGGTTTTTAAATGAAATAAGTTTTTTGCATTCAGAATCGCCAGCAATCGGTCCGCCATCTGGCGGGATAAAAGCGCTCAGAAAAAAAATTTGAGATGTCAATTCTGCGACCTTTCAATTCTGAGAGCAAAAAATAATAAAAGCCTGACGGCTTAACTCCCATATCACTCCATCAATCCATCAATCCAAATGCTAAAATCAAATCTGCTATAATTGGTCTCAGAAATGAAAGGACTCAGAAAAATAT